>JBELLU010000011.1:0-39200 GCA_042096455.1 Opitutia bacterium | reverse complement strand
GCCAATGGCGCAGTGCCTTCGTGGTTTACTTCTAGCACAAAAAAACCCGCGGGCGGTGAGGCCGGCGGGTTGAGATAACAACTGGCGAAAACAGGCGGTCAATGTGGTCGGTCGGTATGGAGTGGTCCGCAGATTGGCATAGGCATGATGGCGGCCCGAAGGTAATCAGTTTCCGTCAAGTAGTTGTGTATGAAGTGGATGGGCAGTATCACTTTAGCTTACCCAAGGATAATTAATGAATACGGGCACATTCATCTAATATGTGAATGTTTAATGTTGCAAAATGGGCTTATTTATGTATTGGTTGAAACTATAATTCACTTTTCCAATTGAACTTTCCCCAAAAAACAGTTTTCTCTTCTTCTAACCCCGTGATGCTAGTAGGCTCGCTTTATAGGTGCCTCCGGTCTTCGTGCCGGGGGCACTTTTTTTTTGTGCAAAGACACGGCAATTTTAGTGGATGGTGAATGGTACCGCCACCGAATCATCGATATCTTAAATAGACAGGATCGATCCATTTCAATTGATGCCAAAATGATGTATGATTGTTCAATGGCGACGCTTACTGAGGAGGATGAGAATTCCCACTGTTTTATTACGATGCGATGCCTTTTATTGGTAAGCGAAACCATCCAGTAACAAAGAATGAAATTGATTTTTCAATGACATCATCATCGATCATGATGCGTCGTTTTAATAAAGAGTTCAGTGCTTTGGATTATACTGCTTTGCGGCTGGGGAAGGGTGTGATCCTTGCGTGAAAATCTCAAAATCAAAAAAACCCGCGGGCGTGGTGCCGGCGGGTTGGTTGCAATGGCGGGATAGACGGGACTCGAACCCGCGGCCTCCGGCGTGACAGGCCGGCGCTCTAACCAACTGAGCTACTACCCCTTACCAGAAAGAGTAAGCCGCAAAAAGTAGGGCTGGGGCGGCTCAAGTCAAGCGATGTTTTTTTGAAATTTTCGGGGTGAATGGAATCAGGATTCGTTGCGGGCTTGATGGAGTTCGCGGGCGAAGGCGGCAACCACTCCGCTCCAGTCGAGGGTTTCGGCGGTGCGTCGAGCGGCGGTGCGGATGGCGTGCCAGTCGGAGCGCGCTTCGAGGGTGGCGTCGAGTTGCGCGAGAAATTGGTCGGGTTGGTCGAAGGGAGCGAGGTAACCGTTCATGGCGTGCCGGATATGTTGTTGGGGGGCGGCGTAGTCGTAGGCGAGGGTGACGAGCTCGGAGGCGAGTGCTTCGATGACGACGTTTCCAAAGGTTTCGGTGACGCTGGGGAAGATAAAGAGGTCGCCGGAGGCGTAGTGGCGGGCGAGGTCTTCGCCTTTTTGCATCCCGGCAAAGATGAACTCGGGGTGTTGTTTTTGGAGTTGTTGGCGTTCGGGGCCATCGCCGACAAAGACGCAGGCGGCGTCGGGTTGGTGAGCCCGGACGCGGGCAAATGCTTCGAGGGCGAGGGGGATGTTTTTCTCGGCGGCGATCCGGCTCACGAAGATAGCGGCGATTCCGGTTTCGGGATCGATTCCCCAGGATCGGCGCAGACTGGGATCGCGCTTGGATGGATGGAACAAGTTGGCATCGACCCCGCGACCGAGGAGGCGCAGGTTTTGAATCCCGAGGGCTTCGAGTCGTTGGATGACCTGAGTGGAGGGAGCGAAGGTGCGGCGGGTGCGGTTGTGGGTGCGGCGGAGAAATGCGCTGACGAATGTTTTGAGTAGCGGCATTTTATAGTGCCGCATGTATTCGTGGAAATTGGTATGAAACCCACTTGTTACCGGTATATCGAGGGCGCGCGCGGCGGCGATTGCGGAAAGGCCGAGGGGGCCCTCGGTGGCGACGTAGATTACATCGGGCGGATCCTTTTTCCAGCGTTTGCGCAGTGAGCCTTTGCAGGGGAGTCCGAATCGCAAGCCATCGTAACCGGGGAGGGGCAAGCCTCGCACGATGCAGTCGCCACTGGTGTGGTTTTTAAACGTTTCCGAGCGTTGGCGCGGGCGCACGACGGTGACGGGGTGTCCGTTTGCCCGCAGTCCTTCCGCCAGTCGCGAGAGTGTCATCGCAACTCCATTGACTTCAGGTGGGTAGGTCTCGGTTACAATGCAGACTTTCATTACGCTTGTTCCAGTATTGCTATGATGGAATGATATGGATCAGATTTCAAACTCAGCCGGAATAGACAAGTCAAAGTGACCCATACAATGCATATAATTAGTGGACCCACTGCGGTGGGTAAAACCGAATATGCGTTGAGCTATGCGGAGGCGCACCATGCCGAGATTGTTTCCTGTGATGCCTCGCTGGTTTATCGGGGGATGGATATCGGGACGGCGAAACCGAGTGCGGCGGAGCAGGCGCGGGTTCCGCACCACCTCATCGACCTGCAACCGGTGGACGCCCCTTTTGATATTGTGGCGTATGATGCGCTTGCCCGGGAGGCGGTGGCGGAGATCACGGCGCGGGGGAAGTCGTTGCTCGTTACGGGGGGGAGCGGATTTTATTTAAAGAGTTTTCTGGCGCCGGTGATCGATGGAATTGTGGTGACGGCGGAATTGCGAGCGGAGGTGGAGGGGCTTTATGGGGAAGGAGGCTTGCCCGGTTTGTTGGAGGCGTTGCGTTCCTGTAGCGGGGATGATTTGGGAAGTCTGGACTGCCAGAATCCCCGGCGGGTGATGCGTGCTTTGGAGCGTTGTTTGGCTACGGGGCGAAGCGTATCGGAATTGCAGGCGGAATTTGCGGCGCGCCCCGAGCCTTATCCGGAATACATGAAGCACTTAATACTTTTGGAACGCGAGGCGGAGGCGTTGCGGGAGCGGGTGGTGCAACGGGCGCAGGCGATGTTGGCGAATGGCCTGATCGAAGAGGTTGAGGGTTTGCGGGAGCAGGGGATTGAGCGGAACCCGAGCGCGGCGAGCGCGATTGGTTATCGTGAAACGCTCGCCTATCTGCGCGGGGATTTGGAGCGCCGTGAATTAGAGGGCGCCATCATCCAAAACACGATGCATCTCGTTAAAAAGCAGCGCACTTGGTTTCGCAGTCAAATCCGTGAGCCGGATGTCTCGATTGTTTTAACCTGACCGTCACGAAGGTTTTAAGGCAAGGGGTTGACAGTTATGAACATGCCCCCTAATTGTTAGAACCCAGATGGGTACTGGACTGAAATACAGAGTATTGGTTTTAAACCGGCTTTGGCAGGCAGTTAACATCGTGGGTGTGCCGCGCGCCTTCAGCCTCTTGTTGCAGGATCACGCGCAGGTCATCAATACGGGCGACGGCAGTTTCGAGTTGCTCAATTGCGAGCGCTGGTTGGCGCAGTCCGCGGAAGATGCACCGGGGGATGATGAAGCCTTTGTGCAGACGGTGCGTCTGCGCATTCGGGTTCCGAAAGTGCTGCTCTTGCGAGGGTATGACCGTTTGCCGGTGCAGGAAGTGAAATTCTCGCGCGAAAGTCTTTTTGAGCGGGACAACTACCGCTGTCAGTATTGTGGCAACGCCTTTGAGCCCGAGAAGCTCAATATGGATCATGTCATTCCGCGGGACCGCGGGGGCCGCACCAGTTGGGAAAACATCGTAACTTCATGCATCAGTTGTAATTCCAAAAAAGCGAACCGCTTGCCGCACCAGGCGGAAATGCATTTGATTCGCAAGCCCGAGCGTCCCCGTTGGCGTCCCTTTATCAGCTCGCTGATCGGTCAGGATTACGACCAAGAGTGGGATCACTTCATCAAGCTCAAGCAAGTGGGCTAGTCATTCCCGTCGGGGAGGAGGTTGCGCGGGTCGTAGAGTGAGCGAATGGACTGATTCTCGAGGGTACCCGAAACGCGAAACTGCATCAGGTAATTGAGGGGATTGATTATGTCGGTGATCCTCCAGAGGGGGTTGAATTTTTTATTAAGGTTACCGATGAGGTTGACGCCGACCACGAGATCCAATGCTTGGTCCGACATTTGCAAGGTGCCGTTGGCTTCGATTTTGGCTTGCGGCCCGGTTATACTCAAGGGGCTGAATTTCATGAACCCATCCGCGAGGGCAAAATCGCTTTCCATTTGATTGAGCTTTAAGGAGGTAAACCCGAGGGGGGTCTTTTCGAGAATCATGGAAAACGGGCCCAGTAACTGAATTTGGGCAAGGTCCTCGTGTTGAAGGGTGAAGCGCCCAAAGCCGCTGTGCGCATAAAAATTTTCTGCGGGGCCCTCGGATTGGAGTTTCAAATCAAGGATGCCTGCCTCCTCCGAGGGGGCGGGAGGGCGTGCCGCTTCCGAGTGTGGGGGCGGGGACGGAGTCTCCTCGAGGTCTGTCAATAGAGCTCGCACGCTCGGGTAATCGGCACCCTTGAGTTCCAGATGCAGGCGCAACCAGGGGTCACCAATCATCGCGACTTCAGCCCGGTCCATTGCGCCGGTGCCGCTGCCGCCCGCGATGCCAAAATCGAGTTTGCGGAGCATCATTCGGGAATCCCGGGCGTGGAGGTTGAAGCGTAGATGTTGGAGGTTGACGTGGTGGAATGCGAGGGGCGCGTCGGCATCCACTTCGAGGTAGAGATGGCTGAGGTCTTTGAATTTGGGGTAAAGGTCTTCGCGGAATTGGGTGGCCTGCAAGTGCAGGTGCGGCGCATGGGGGGATTGGAAGGCATCCAGGTTTTGGGAGGTTTTTGGAGGGAGGAGTTGGCGCAGTTTATCGAGGGGCAGCACGCCCTCCAGGTCGTATCGGATCGCGGCGGAATCGGGGATCTCGTCGGGAAAGCCGGTAAAGTGAATATCTCCCTTGATCCAGTGGGTGCCGCTCCGGGCGTCCAGTTTATGAATTTCGGTATATCGGTTCCGGCCCCGCAGGGTGAGTTGCCCTTGGTCGACCGGGACTTTTTGGTAGGCAAGATTGCCGCCCTCAAATTGCCCATAGTAGAAGTCGGTGGTGAACTTGCTGGTTTTGCCGTAGACGACGCAGTCGCCCTCCACCCGGCTTTGGTCATTAAATGAAAGATCCTCGTTGAAGATGTTGTTCCACCAGCGCGGCATGAAGGGATTATATTGATCGGGAATGACTTGGCCCACGGTGCTGAGGGCATAGGTTTTCGCACGAAGGTCCTGGGCATAACAAAGCTCCAGCCATTGCGTGCCGCGCTTGAAACGGAGCGGTTTGATTTCGAGTTGGTTGGAGTCGTAGGTAGCGTTGATGCTGGCGACATCAAAGCTCACGCCATTCAGACTGGGTTGAATAAAATGTGCAAAGGTGCTGGCGTGGGGGGTTTCAAAATTTGACGCCCAGTGGAGGGTCGTTTTGCAATGCGCGGGGCCAATGATAAGCAGTTCTGGCAGTTCATCGGTCTCCGTCTCCGGCAGGAGCAGGGCGGGATTGAAGTTTCCCCGCAAGGTCCCAAAGCCCGAATTATCTTGAGTATGGAGTTGCCCGCCAAAATTGACGAAGCCGCCGAAGCCGTGCACATAGGCGTTTAGCCGGATGGATTCGGGTCCGGCGTGATCCACTTTTAGGGTGGCGTTATGGCACGTTTTTCCGAAGCCCGAGATTTTGTCGGCACGTACGTGAAACGCGGGCCAACTACCGGAGGCAAGGGCAAGGGCTTCCGGTGCATCCATCTGCCCGGCAGCTTGCTCAATCTGAATCCCATAATCCTCCAGAACGAAGCGATCCGCTTGAAAATGCGACGCCTGATCAAATGTGACCCCATTTTGAGCGAGGGAAGCGCGACCGTGAACTTTGATTTTTTCGAATACCATCGCCTTGTGCTGTAAACTGGGCGTGTCGAAATAGAAGGTCAGTTTAAGGGGCGCCTCGGGGCGGGGTTGTGGTGCTTGGTCTTTCTGGAGGCGGAGGCAAAGAAGTGGGTCTCGGGTGTCTTGAAGCAGATGTTCAATTTCAGCGCTGTTTTCCAGGCCTTCAAGGAATGCTTCAAGCGGGTCGCCGGAAGGAGCTTCGCCCTTGCCGAGGTTTTGCAAGTCGGTCGTGTTTAGGCGGGCACTCCCTTTGATTCGGAGGCTACCGTACTGCGCGGTTAGGGCCTTGAGGTGTAGTTCGCCCGCGCCGGGATTCAGTTCGAGGGATAGACCGAGCTTTGCAAGGGCGGGGCGCGGGGGCTCGCTGGTCGCTTCCCCGCTTGGGTGAAAAAGGGTGCCACGGTAGACCGATAGTTTGAGTCCCAAGGGGGTGCGAAACGCCGGCTCAAGGCGCAGGTGTTCCGCCGCTGCGATAAGTTTGCCCGGCTCCCCCTTTAAAAGGCGCGCTTCCTTTATCTGAAGCACGCCGTTGGGGTTGAGGCTAAAGGCGTTGCCCTGAATGTAGTAGTGTTCGTGCGGGTTTTCGCGGAGCCACTTGTTTACCGTGGTTGTCGGCAAGGGGATGTGCCCGATGGTGATCAGGCAATAGGCGACCAGTCCCTGCAGGAGGAGCGCCGCAACAAGGAAGGCCTGGAGCAGGGCGGCTCCAGTGCGCGCGAAAAGTGCAATCAGTTTTGGGGGAGACATATCCAGCTTATGAATGGCTTGTGATAAGTCTAGAGTGCGGGTTCGGGTGATGGAAGCGGCTCGGGGAGAGGCGGCGGTGTAATGGGTTCTCCTTTGACCTCCGGCGGGAGGGGCATTGGTTGCATGAATGGATGCAGGGCCTCGATCATCTCCTGGGTCAGTTCAAAAGTGCAGTTGTGGGCGGGGGAGCCGCCGATTTGAAGGGTGGCGCCAAGTCGCTTTGTCAGGGCGTAACGCTGCGTGGTCTCGCGGCCCCCGTTTCCGTCGGGAAGCATTAGGCTGATTACAAGGTCGAAGTCCCATGCCGGCTCGGCGGCGTCCTCTTTGTATTCATTATCCCGATACGTTTTGACGCGGAAGTTCCTTAGGGATTCAAGTAATGCCGCCGCTTCAGCGCGTCCCACTTCGGACTCCAGATCTATTTGACGGGTGGTGAAGGTCGCATCGCGGGGGGTGAGTTGTAGTGCGGTGATCTGTGCGGCGACCGGCATCGCTTCGAGGGTTTTTTCGTAATATGTTGCCGGGTTGAGGCTGAGCTGGGCAAGGAGGGGTTCGCGCTGCACTTCGTAAACAAAAGGACTGCCGGAGGTTTGCGCGAAGAGCCGTTCGTTTTCGTCCAAGGGGTACGCGAAGGCGAGGGTGCGGGGTGCTTGCCCCGACAAGGTCAATTCCACTTCGCGCTGCGGGTTGTTGAGCCGGAGTTGTCCCAGATCGGCAGGGGAAGGGTTATCCATCGCAAAGTCGAGCGCCCGCAACTGGGACAAATTACGCAGGAGGGAATCGACATGGGCGGCATCGGCGCGGCGGGGTTGGATGTCGCGACCGGGCGCGGTTGCGACGACTTGCCAGTTGCCGGTTTCCAACTTTTGCAGGCGCAGTTCGCTCTCGTTTTCCCGGATGACAAGGGAATCGACCGCCTCGGTTTGGAATTCAAAGAAATCGCGCTTGCGGAGATCCTGTTGTGCCTGACGTAGGGCATCAATGGTTTGAACCGGAATGGTGAAGACGGTGGGCAAATCCTCGAGTCGGGCAAAATAGGTGGCTTCGCCCTGGGCGGAAGGGTCGGGGTTGCCCACCAAGAGGGTACGCTCCCGTTTGTTGCCATAAAGGGTGATGCGTGCGGAGGGGGCATCGAGCCCTTGGGCGACGGGGTCACTGGAATTATCCTCAACAAAGCGGACGACCTGCATGGAGCTGAGGGCATGAATGGTGCCCTCCACGAGGGCGGGGTCCGCGCTGGCGGCAATCGGAGCTTCGAATTGCCAAACGTTGTCGGCCTTTGAGAGGCGAACCTTGAGGCTGCCCGCGCCCGCGGCGCTTTTCATCTCAAGGCCGAGGGCATCGATTTCAAAGACCGGGAGATTGAAGATATCGCGCGCGCGCAGGGCCTCGAGGTCAAGGAGGAGGCTGTCGATACTGCTACGGTTGACGACATAGATGGTGGCGGCCTCGGGGCCGAGGAGGTAAAGCTGGTTCCCGATTTCGGTAGGGGTGCCGATGGTGAGGGAACGGGTGCCCTTACCATGGGTGAGCTTGATGCGAAGGAGGGGGGTTTCGAATCCGTAGTCTGCGAGGGTTTGCCCCGCTTCACGGATGGCGGCCACGGGGAAGGAGGTGTCTTCCTCGATAAATTGTAACTGGTTGAGGATTCGGTTAACCGAGAAGTAATTCGCGGGCCATTGGAAGGGTTGGGTGATTTGCCAGCTTTCTCCATCGCGACTGAGGGTGTGGGGGAGGCTGATGACTCTACCGGAAAGTTCGATCTGTTGGGCTCCCGCGACTTCCTCGCGAATATTCTCAGCCAGCCGCAGGGCTTTTTTATCCGCCTGCAGGTCTCGTTGGTTGAGATAGAAGATTAAGGAGAAGGTGATCGCGTTGAGCGCGAGGAGGACGAGGGTGAATTTTATACGCATGATACTAACGGCGGCGGATGAGTGAAATGATGATGCCAAAAGCAGCGGCGGTGATCGGAAGAATGGCAAAATAACCGAGGAGTCGGTTTAGGTCACTACGGCTCATGACTAGCTGATAGCTGTTTAATGACTGGGCGGGGATGTTGAGGAAAACGTTGCGGTCGAGCGCCCAGTTAAGGGTGTTAATCAGGAGGGTGTAGTTGCCGTAGATTTGGAAGCGGTTATTGGCGAGGAAATCGGCATTGCCGAAGCAGACCAAACGGCCGCCGGAGATCGAAAGGCCGAGGGCGGAACTGGTGCTGCGCTGGGAGGCGACCGCGAGGCTCAGGGGGCCGGGGAGGTCGCGGTCGGCATCAAAGGCGAGGGGGCGTTGCGTGCGGTAGTCTTTCTCTGCCCAGCTTTTTTGAGAGGTACCGATGAGGTAGCGCAAACTCAGGCTTTCGTCTGCGAGGCTCGCGGGGTCAATGCGAATGGGGCGCGCTTGCCCGAAGTAAGCCGTGGCGTTGTAATCATAGAGCAATTTGCTGATGGGGTGCTCGCTGAAATGGCGCACGATCATGTCGCCTTCCTGCGAGCGGTAGTTGGGGTCGATATCCACCGCGATATGATCTTCCACGAGGACGCCCCAGTCATACAAGAGATCATTGAGCCCGTGTTTGCGGCCCGGTTCGAGGGTGAGGAGCATGCGGCCATTGCGGGAACTCATATAGCGGCGCAGTTTTTCGACCTCCGCGGGAGTGAGGGCGGCCTGCGGCGCGAGGGCGAGGATCAGGGCGGCATCCTCCGGAACGGCGGGCACACGGGTAAGATCCAGCTCGCGCAAAGTAAAGCCGCGTTCCTTGAGGAAGCTTTCCATGAGCGAGAGCCCGCGGGTGGGATGGACGTCCCCGATGCGCATCTCGCCATGCCCGGTGAGGAGGTAAAGGACGGGGCTCTCCTCGTTGGAGACTTCAAGAATGGCAGAGGTCAGGATTTTTTCTCCGCAAAAGCTGTGCCATTGTCCTTCTTCCGCTTCATAGAGTTCCGGTAATTCGATGGACCGGGTGCGCTCGTTGGCTGCTACGATGATGACGTTTTCGCGCTCGATTTTGTAGGTTTGGACGAGTTCGCGGGTTCGCTTGCGCTGGCGGAGGGCGTCCACGTATTCCACCCGCACGAGCGGTTTGCCGTCGCGCATCGATTGGGCTTCGTATTCGAGGAGGAGCTTGCTGAGGTCGTTGCGGATGCGCTGGAGCTCGGGGGCATCGCTGTCCGGAGCAATCGTAACGATGATATCAATGGGCGCCTGAAGTTGTTGCAGGTATGCGCGGGATTCCGCGCCGAGGCTGAATTGCCGGTGCTCGGTGAGGTCGAAGCGTTTAAAATAGTGCGCTGCCAGGTAGTTGAGCGCGAGGATGAGGCTGATGCCGAGGAGGATTTGGGCACCTCGGTTGAGGGCGCGCAAGCGGCGCGCAATCAGGAATTCATTGAAACGTGCGGTTTGCATTATGCTTTGGCCTCAATGACAAGGGTGGATAAGCCCAGCAGGAGCATCCCAGAGCTTAGGTAATAAAAGAAGGGGCGGGTATCAATGATGCCACGGGCAAAATCATCGAGGTGGCTGAAAATTTGCAGATAATCAACGGAGGTGTGAATCCATCCCGGGAGCTCGACTCCGCCCTGGCTCAGGGAACCGAGTTGTTGTCCGCCGACAATGACAAGAAAGATAAGGGTGAAGGAGAGCATCCCGGCAACCAATTGGCTGCGGGTAAGGCTGCTGGTAAAGATTCCAATCGCAATGAAGAGGACGCCGCTGACCGCGATAAAGAGGAAGCTGCCAAGGAGGGGGGCGCTACTGAGGAAAATGTTGCTGTCGTTGCTCTCGCGGAGGAGGTTTTCCGCGATGAGCGGGAAGGCGAGGGTGGCGAGCCAGAGGATGAGATAAAAACAATACGCGCCGGCAAATTTTCCAAGGACGAGGGCAATGCGCGAAGTGGGGGTGGTCAGGAGGGTATCGAGGGTGCCGAGATTGCGTTCACCCGCAATACTGCGCATGGTAAGGAGCGGCACGACAAAGAAAGTGGGAATCCAGAAACTTTTGAAGAATTGCACGGTGGGCAACTCATCTTGCGGGGTCGTGATCATCTCACGCAGAATGGTCCAATACATAAAGCCCATGAGGCAGAGAAAGAGGCCGCCCGCCAGATAGGTGGTGGGGCTAATCAGAAGCATTCGCAACTCGTGTTTAAAAAGGATCCAGAAATGTCGCATGTCGGGCTTAATCGTTAGGCGTTTGCAGGGGCAGGGTCAGTCGAGGCAGGGGCGGCCTGCGGTTCAATGGTTTCTTCCCATGAGCGTTTGGTTGCGGCGAGAAAGATGGCTTCGAGATTGGGGACCTCCGGCGCGAGGCTGTGGAGGCATATCCCGGGGGCATCACTCAGCGCGTTCATGATAGCAGGGCCCGCCGCTCCGGCATTTTCCACCACCAGTTGCAGTTCCTGTAAATCATCGCCGAGCGATTCACAACTAACCACTTCGCTCTCAATCCCCTTGGCTTTTAGAGCCTTCAGAACATCAGCTTCCCCGCCCGAGAAACGCAGGCAATAACGATCCCCCGGTAAAAATTCCTCGCGCAGGGCGGTATGGGTGCCCGCCGCAACAACGCGACCCCGGTTGATGATGACGACGCGGTCGCAGGAGCGCTCAATCTCAGGAAGGATATGGCTGGAGAGGATCACGGTCATACGTCCCCGCAGGCTGTTGATCAAATCCCGAATGCTTTGTATCTGGTGCGGATCCAGCCCGATGGTGGGCTCGTCCATAATGACGACTTCGGGATTCCCCAGGAGGGCGTCCGCGATGCCGACCCGTTGGCGGAATCCTTTTGAGAGTGTCCCGATGATTTTGCGGCGGGCGGTGCGGGCGAGGTCGCAGGTCTCCATCGCATCTTCCACCGCGGCGCGTATTTTTGCGCTGGGGACTTCCTTGAGGCGGGCGCGAAAGCGCAGGTATTCCACGACCCGCATATCATTGGGGAGCGGATTGTTTTCCGGCATATAGCCGATGCGGCGCTTCACTTCATGCGGGTTGCCCGCAATTGAGATGCCCCCGATCCAGGCGGACCCGCTCTGCGCGGTCAGGATCCCGCTCAAAATGCGCATGGTGGTGCTTTTGCCCGCCCCGTTGGGGCCGAGGAATCCGACAATTTCACCCTTTGCGACCGTAAAGCTGATATTTTTAATCGCCCACGCCGAACCGAATCGGCGGGAGAGATTTTTTACGCGAATGCTGATGTCTTGATCCATGCGGTATGCCAGAAAAAAGGAAGAAAGGCAGAATGGTAACGTTTTGAAGTAAATTCGCGCGTTCAGCAAGCACGCACATGCCCGCCTCTTTTATCTGAAAAACGTTTCTTCTTTTCTTTCGGAAGAGATTGGTAGAACTTGTCATGCAATGATTGAAGATAGCGCAGGCTTGGAAAAAGCCTGCCGCGCCGCCATGAGTGCCGGCGCGGTAGGTATTGACACCGAATTCGTCTGGAACAGGACCTTTTATCCTGCCCTCGGGTTGGTACAGGTAGGCTACCCCGACGGCGAGGCGGTGCTGATTGACGCGCCCAAGATCGAGGACTGGGCGCCCTTTGGGGAATTGATGCAGGATGCGGGCGTCATAAAAATTCTGCATGATGCCCAGCAGGATTTGACGATTCTACAGCGCGCCTGCGGGGCCTACCCCCGCAATATTTTTGATACCCAGCGCAGCGCGGGCTTCATTGGAAAAGCCGCGACCATTTCTTTGCGCGATGTCTTGAAGCAATTATTGAAGGTTCGCCTCGACAAAACCGAAACGCAGTCGGATTGGTTGGCGCGACCGCTCACGGAGGCACAGCTGCGGTATGCGGAGGACGATGTCCGTAATTCGGTACGACTGATGGAGTGTATTTTGAAGCGGGCGGATGCCTTGGATCGCCGGGAATGGATTGCGGATGAGATGCGCAGCTATGAACGGGAATCGCTTTATCAGGAAAGCGACCCGGAGTTGATCATGCCACGGGTGCGGGGCAGTGGCGCCTTGACCCAGCAACAGCGCAATATTTTACGAAGTCTGGCATCTTGGCGCGAACTTGCCGCTCGGAAGCGGAATCTCCCGCGTAATTTTATATTATCGGACGATGCGCTGGTCGTGTTGGCAAAAAAGACGCCCGCTACAAAAGAGGCGCTAAAGCCCATCAGGGGTTTGACTGAACGCACCCTTGAACGCAACAAAGACCGCATTTGGAAGGCGATTGAGCGGGGGATCGAGGGCGATTTGCCGGAATTGAAAAATGGCGCGAACGGCGGCAGCAACCCGGATGAGGGCTATGAGGCGCGGGTGGATTTTGCGCTGGCATACCTCAAGGGCATTTGCCTGAACTCGGAGATTGATCCTGCTTTGGTGGGCAACCGTGCCGAGGTCACCGCCTTGGTTTTGGATGCGGCGAACCCGGAAATCGAAGCGCACCGGCTTTTGAGCGGCTGGCGCGCGGACTTTTGCGGCAAGGCCTTGCTGGATTTATTGCAGGGGCGCGGTAGCCTCAGGATTGACTGCGAAACGAATCTGCCTGTGCAAGGGTAGGCGAGCCTAGTGTTCGTGCGCGGGGATGGGGTAGTAGGCGCGCAAAGCCTGAATGCTCTCGCGGAGCACTTGGGCGGCATCGGCGCTGGCGTTTTGCTTGGCCTTCATCGCGGCGAGGATGACGGCATGGTGTCTTGCGAGGCGGGTGGCGTAGTCGTCCTGTCCGGGTTTGACGCGCTGGGTCAGGAAGTAATTGCTGATCGTCTCGATAATGCGTTGCGCGTGAAGCTCTTTATTCTGCACCCAGCGGGCGCTTTGGTTGATGGACTGGGCATCTGTTTTTCCGGCGAGGGAAGCGAGGGAAGTGACCGCCTTTTGGACGGTGGCGGCGTCTTCCAGCATAGAGGTGACCCGGGCGGGGTCATCGTAAATCCCGCAAGGAACCTGGCAATGCGCCCGGGCATAACTCGCGAGGCAGACAAAGAGCGCAGTTAAACATGAAATTTTAAGGAGGGTGTGGTGTAAATGTTGCATGGTTTAGTGTTAGAGGATGTAGCCCTTTTTGGCAATAGTGATCACGAATTCTCCTTTTTGGCTCGCCTGTGCGACCCGTTCGCGAACCTCGGAAGCGGGGCCGCTGTGAACCGTTTCGTGGAGTTTGGTCAATTCGCGGCCTACGCTAATGGCGCGGTCCGCACCGAGTGTTTCAACGAGATCATCCATACATTTGGCGATGCGGTGGCAGGATTCGTAAAGGATGATCGTGTATTCAAAATCCTGATACTCATTAAAAAAGCGGAGGCGTGCGGCGCGTTTGGGTGGAAGGAATCCGACAAAGAGAAAGCCATCGCTGGGGAGCCCGGAAAGGGCGAGGGCGGTGACGGCGGCGCAGGGGCCGGGCACGGCGGTGACGGGGAGCCCCAATTGGCGACAGGCGCGCACCAGGCGAAAACCGGGATCGCTGATTGCGGGGGTTCCGGCATCGGCAACAAGGACGATTTTTTGACCCCCCGCGATCCGTTCCGCGAGCGGTTGCGCGAGGTTTTTTTCGTTTTCGTTGCGGTAGGAGAGGAGTTCGGGCTTGGAATCAATGCCGAGCTTGGCGAGGAGTTTACCGGTTACGCGGGTGTCCTCGCAGGCGATGCAATCCGCCTGAGACAGCACTTCTTGCGCACGGGTTGAGATATCGCCGAGGTTCCCGATGGGGGTGGCTACCAGAATGAGGCAGCCGGGATTGGACGGGTTCGGCATGGTGGGAAGCGTGGACTTAGTAGTTGGCTCCCCCGCCACCCATACCGGGGGCGCCGCCTTCCCAGCTTTTGGGACGGCCCCAGGGGATATTCTGTTCGTCGACATCACTGTCGAGGCAGGCGGTGAGCGCTAATGTGCCAAGGCTGAGAATCAGGAGTAAGGAGAGACGGATGAGTTTTTTGAGGTGCATGGTATTTGATTAATGAACGATGGTAACAATCGTGCCGGCGTCAATGGGCTCGGCGTTGAAATCGGTGAGTAGGCTGGCAACGATATAGGAATCGGTGACTTTGAAAATGCGGGCTTTGCCTAACAGTTGGCCACTTGAGAGGATCCGGACCTCGTGCCCGGTTTCAAGTTTCAGAGTGGGCAGGCTGGAGAAAACGACAATGCGGTTTTTGCGGTTGATGGACGCGATTTCGGTGCGGGCGCTATTTTCCCCGGGGGTGGGTTTGTAATTCGGGTCCAGAAGGGTGCCGGTTGGGCGAACCGGGGTTTTAATTGAATCCTCAATGGACGCGCGAATGGATAACTCACGGGCAAGGGCCTCGCTCAAGCGCTTGTTTTCGGTGCTGAGGGTGTTGATGCTGGCCTCAAGTCGTTCGATTTCGAGGGCTTGGCTGGCGCTGGATGTTTTGCGTTCGGCATTCAGCAATTTGTCGCGCAGCTGAACCAGCTCGGTCTTTTGTCCAAGTATTTGCGATTCGGCGCGTTCCAATTTGGCCGCCGTAATGGAGGCATTCTGAAGATTGGATTGGAGGGTGGCTTGAGCTTCGCTCAGTGCTTGTTTCACCTCTGCGAGCGCGCTGCGTTCGCTTTGGATTTGTTCCTCCAGTTTTTGAATGGCGAGAACCGCGTCATCCAATTCCTTGACCAGGGCCTGGTTGGCGCGTTCGGCAAGGCTTACTTCTTTGGCTTTTTCCGCGAGGCTGTTGCGAGCCGCAAAATAAATAAAGATGGAGCAGATCGCAGCCGCAAGGGTGACTAGGCGGAGAATGAAAGAAAGGCGGTGCATGGATGCATGTGAGTTAGGAGTGCGGTTTAGGCGGCGTGAAAGGTGGTCGCGTCGAGATCGCTTCCGGGCTCGGTGCCAATACCGCGGTCGTTGGCGGCGAGGCGGTTGAGAATCTTATAGAGGGACTCCGCGTCGGCGGGACGACCGAGGGCTTCCGCCAACTGTGGAGCGCTGAAAGATTTTCCGGGTTGGGCGCGCAGGAACTCGAGCGCGGCGCTTTCTAATTCCAAAACGGCGGCGGCGGCTTTTTTCCCGGCTTCAACGCCGGGCTGATGGTAGGCGTTGATGTTCACGAGGCTGGCATAGAATCCAACCGCACGCTCAAAGAGGGCAATCAATTGACCCACCGACTCGGGATTTACTTCGTTGAGCGTAAGAGTGATGGACTGGCGGCCTTTTTCATAAAGGGCATCGCGCGTTCCTAGATAGAAACCCTGCAGATAATCACCGGTGGTGATCGCATCCTCCACCTCCAGAGAATCCCCCTCGCGATCCTTGAGGACTTCAATGAAGGTAACAAAGAAGTTATGGACGCCCTCCCGGAGTTGCTGGACATAGGCATGCTGATCGGTCGAGCCTTTGTTTCCATAGACGGCGATGCCTTGTTGCACGGGCTTGCCATCGAGGTCCTCGGCTTTGCCCAGCGATTCCATGACGAGTTGCTGGAGGTATTTTGAAAAAAGCATGAGGCGATCCTTGTAGGGCAGGACCACCATGTCCTTTGAACCCGCGCCGTCGGTGGCGAAATACCACATCAGCGCCAAAAGCGCGGCGGGGTTCTGTAAAGTTTCGCGGTTGCGGGTGGCGGCGTCCATCGCGGCAGCACCCGCGAGCATACGGTCGATCTCAATGCCCTGTAGCGCGGCGGGGAGGAGTCCCACTGCGGCGAGCTCGGAGGTGCGTCCGCCGACCCAGTCCCACATCGGGAGCCGGGTAAGCCAGCCCTCCGCTTTGGCGAGGGTGTCCAATTTCGAATCGGCACCGGTAATGGCGATGGCGTGTTTCGCGAAGTCAAGATTGGCGGCGCGGTAGGCTGCCTGTGCTTCGAGCATCCCATTGCGGGTTTCGGCAGTGCCGCCCGATTTTGAAATGACCAAGGTCAGGGTTTTGCCGAGTTGCCCGTCCAGCGCCGCAAGGGTGCGATCCATTCCATCCGGATCGGTGTTGTCAAAAAAGTGGAGTTTGAGCTTATCGCGCTTGGGGCAACCCAGGGCGTCGGCGACGAACTGCGGGCCCAGCGCGGAGCCGCCGATTCCGATCACGAGGCAATGCGCGTATGGGCCGTCGGTGCCCTGCATTTCTCCGGAATGAACGCAGGCGGCGATCCGGTGGATCTCCGCGAGGCATGCCTCGATGGCGGCACGCATTTCAGGGCTGGGGGCGAGGCTGGCGTCGCGCAACCAGTAATGGCCCACCTGGCGGTTTTCATCGGGGTTGGCGATGCTGCCCCCCTCGAGTTCCGCCATCGCCGCAAAGGCGTCCTGCATGCGCGGTTTCATCGCGCCGAGGTAGTCATCCGGAAAATCGATACGACTGATATCGAGCGCGAAGCCGAGATCTTGGAGGAGGAGGTGATATTGTTTGTAACG
Source organism: Opitutia bacterium (assembly GCA_042096455.1). Taxonomy (GTDB): domain Bacteria; phylum Verrucomicrobiota; class Verrucomicrobiia; order Opitutales; family Coraliomargaritaceae; genus UBA7445. Next base: position 22,426 of record JBELLU010000011.1, on the reverse strand, counting down.
TTGCCAGGACATAAATGAGAGCCTGCTTACAGGCGTTTAAAGGTTTTTGTCGGTGACGGCACCTTCGGAGGCGGTGGCGACGAGGGCGGCGTATTTGCCGAGGACGCCGCGCCGGGTGCCCGGGCCGCGCGGTTTAAACGCCGCCATACGGCGGTCGTATTCGGCGGGCTCAATGCAGAGGTTAATGGTGTTGGTAACCGCGTCGATTTCGATGAGGTCACCGTTTTCGACGATCCCGATGGGGCCGCCGCATGCCGCTTCGGGCGTGATATGCCCCACGTCAAAGCCATGACTCCCGCCGGAGAAACGCCCGTCGGTGATGAGGGCGACGTCCTTGATAAGACCACGGCCCGCCACCGCGCTGGTGGGGGAAAGCATTTCTCGCATCCCCGGCCCGCCGACCGGACCTTCGTTGCGGATGACGACCACGTCGCCTTTCACGACGTCGCCGCGCAGGATGCCGACAAGCGCGGCTTCCTCGCCCTCATAAACTTTGGCGCAGCCCTTGAAATAAAGTCCTTCCTTTCCGGTGATTTTGCCAACCGCCGCACCCGGCGCGAGGTTGCCGCGCAGGATGCGCAGGTGGGTGCTCTCTTTAATGGGGTCATCCCAGGGGTGGATTATGTCCTGTTCCTCCGGGTAGGCGCCGTAGGGCTGCTCCTCTGCGAGGGATTCCGCGATGGTTTGGCCGGTCACGGTGAGGCAATCCCCATGCAGGAGGCCGCGGTCGAGGAGCAACTTCATCATGGGACGGATCCCGCCGATTCGGATGAGGTGGCTCATGTTGTATTTCCCGAAGGGTTTAACGTCCGCGAGGAGGGGGATGCGTTCACCAATTGTGGCAAAATCGTCGATGCTAAGTTCCACCTCGGCGGCGTCCGCGATGGCAAGGAGGTGCAGGATTAGATTGGTGGAGCCCCCGAGAGCGAGGCAGGTTGTGATGGCGTTTTCAAAGGCCTTGCGGGTCATTATATCGCGGGGCTTCAGTCCCGATTCCAGCATTTTGACAACGGCGGCGCCGGCCTCTTCGCAATCGCGGCGCTTCGCTTCGCCCACCGCGACTTGGGCGCTACTCCCAGGGAGGCTCATGCCGAGGGCCTCGATGGCGCTCGCCATGGTATTGGCGGTGTACATGCCGCCGCAGGAGCCGGGGCCGGGGATGGCGTATTTTTCAACTTCTTTGAGTTCCTCGTCCGTCAATTCGCCCTTGGCGTGTTTGCCCACTGCTTCAAAGACCGAGACGATGTCCATCGGCTTGCACTCTTCCTTGTCCTCCGGCATGAAGCCGGGCAGGATTGTGCCGCCATAAACAAAGACGGCGGGGCGGTTGAGCCGCGCAATCGCGATCATGGCACCGGGCATGTTTTTATCACAGCCGCCGATCGCGACCAAGCCGTCAAACCCCTCGGCGGCGCAGGCGGTTTCAATGGAATCCGCAATGACGTCGCGGGAGACGAGGCTGTAGCGCATGCCTTTGGTTCCCATGCTGATGCCGTCCGTGACGGTAATGGTGTTAAAGCTGACGGCGCGTCCCCCGGCGGCATTGATGCCATTGGAGGCATGTTCCCCGAGTTCCCCGAGGTGGACATTGCAAGGGGTCATGTTGCTGGGGGAACTCGCAACTGCGACCTGCGGTTTTTTAAAATCGGCATCATCAAAGCCAACTGCGCGCAGCATGGCGCGGGCGGGAGCGCGGTCTGGGCCGTCAACGACGACCGAGGAATGGGGGCGGATGTTCTGATCAGGCATATTAAACAATAGTTTTAGTGAGGAAGCCTACGGAAAGGCAACCCCGCAAATACAGGCGCGGTGATAATAAGGAGGCTGTTTTTTACTGTTCATACTCCAAAAGTTCGATTTGTTTATTCAACAAGCCTATGGAATTTGACCTAAACAAAACGCTCGAAGCGCTGCTCCTTTCAACCGCGGAACCGATTACCCTGAAAACTTTTGGTGAGGTCTTTGCGCGCTATCACCGCGAGCAAGCGGAGGCCGCCGAGGCGGAGGCCGATGCGGAGGAGGTGGATGCGCTGCCCGCGTTGATCAAACCGGCTGAAATCCGCGAGGCGCTGAACGCGCTGATGGAGGCGGCAGAAGCGAAAGATAAAGCCTACCGCATCGTGGAGGGCCCGAACGGATATCAGATCATGACCGCGCCGGTGCATGCGGAATTTGTCCGCCTGCTGCGAAAGGAGCCGCGCCCCCTCAAGCTCAGTCCGGCGGCGCTGGAGACGCTTTCGATTGTGGCATACCGCCAACCGGTGACCCGGGCGGAGATCGAGGCGATTCGCGGGGTTTCAGCAGATAGCGCCTTGAATCGATTGATAGAGCATGAATTGGCGCAGGTTACGGGGCGGGCGGAGTTGCCCGGTCGGCCCATTCAGTATGGCACCACCGATCACTTCCTGGAATTTACCGGTCTGCGTGAATTGGATCAGTTGCCCGCCTCGGATGTTTTGAGCCATCACCAGATCGATGACTGGATGCGCGCGGGAGAAAACCCTGCCCCTGAGCCGACGGACGGGGATGTGGGGCTGGCGGAGGAACCGCGTCCGGATGAATTGCCTTTGAACCAAGAATATGCCGAAATTGAATGGCAAAAGGAAAACACCGAAAGCGATGCGGCGGAGGTCGTCGCTGAACCCACCGAGGAGGAGCAATAATATGGCAGACGAAATGAACGAAAAACTCCGCTCTCACCGCGAGGCCATCGATGCCATCGACCGCGAGATGGTACGCCTCCTGAATGAGCGGGTCCAAGAGGCCGGTGCGATTGGTAAGATCAAGCACGAGAACGGGGCGCCCTACTACGATCCTTCACGCGAGGCGCAGGTCATGGAAAAAATCGCGGCGCTCAATGAAGGCGCCCTCAGTGCCGCCGCGCTGCGGGCGATTTACCGGGAGGTGATTTCCGCCTCCATTGCCCTTGAGAAAAAACTGGTGATTGCGTACCTCGGACCCGAGGCGACCTACACGCATCAAGCAGCGGTGCGCAATTTCGGCGTGAGCCTGGACTACCGTCCGATGACAACCATTGCGGATGTCTTTGCGGAAGTGGAGCGGGGTGAGGCGGACTATGGCGTGATTCCGATCGAGAATTCCACGGAGGGGGCGGTCTTTCACTCGATGGATATGTTGGTAGATTCGGAGCTTTCGATCTGCTCGCAGGTGTACCTCCCGATTGAGCATTGTTTGATTTCGCAGTCGCCGCTTTCGGAGATCCGGGAGGTGCATTCAAAGGATCAGGCCTTGGGTCAGTGCCGGGAATGGTTGCGGCGCAACTTACCCGAAGCGCAACTGGTGGACACCTCCAGCACCGCGCATGCGGTTAAGTTGGCAAAGTCCAGCCGGGTCGTGGCGGCGGTCGCGAGTGAATTGGCGGCGGAACTGTATGACCTGCCGGTGGTTCAGCGCGGAATTCAGGACAAGACCGACAACGTCACCCGTTTCCTTGTCGTTGGCAAAACCGAGGCGCAGGCCCTGGGGAACGGACAGGACAAAACCAGTCTGGTCTTTTCCTTGAAGGATGAATGCGGCGCGCTGGAGAAAGCCCTCGAAGCCTTTGCGAGCCGGGGCATCAATTTGAGCAAAATCGAATCGCGCCCGAGTCGCCGCAAAGCCTGGGACTATTATTTCTTTATCGACCTCATCGGGCATCGCGCCGACCCGGAGGTACAGGCGGCCTTTAAGGAATTGGAGGGGCACTGCTCCTTTGTGAAATGCCTGGGGAGCTACCCGCATAGCGCGCGCTGAGCGCACACGCCCATCGCCGGGCAAAAACCTTTATAAACGCGGCTTGTGCTTTGCCTCCAAACGTGCAGCCTCCGCTTTTACTTCCGCTCCGGTAATATTCAACCCAAGGGTTGGGGGAATGGACATCCAACCTAGACTCAACTTATGCAGACTACATTTTCCGATCTCGGGCTATGCCCGGAGCTACTTGAGGGGATCCAACGGCTGGGCTTCGAGTCGCCTTCTCCCATTCAGGCGCAGACCATCCCGGTGGCATTGGCGGGTCAGGACATTGTGGGGCTTTCGCAAACCGGATCCGGCAAAACGGCGGCCTTTGCTTTGCCCGCCTTGAACGGAGTGGATGTTGCGAAGTTTGAGACTCAGGTTTTGGTGCTGTGCCCGACCCGCGAACTGGCGGTGCAGGTGTGTCAGGAAATCCACCGGCTGGGTGCGGCCTTGCCTGGCTTGAACGCCATGCCGGTTTACGGGGGCGCACCGATGGACCGCCAGATCAAGGCGCTGCGTCGTGGCGCGCATGTGGTGGTGGGAACCCCGGGGCGTTTGATGGATCACATGAAACGTGGGAATTTCAAGGGCGAGGCGGTACAGATGTGCATCCTCGACGAGGCGGATCGCATGCTGGATATGGGCTTCCGCGATGACATGGAGGTGATTCTCGATGCGCTGCCAAAGGAACGCCAAACTTTGTTTTTCTCGGCGACCATGAACAAGGGAGTCGGCGGCCTGATCAAAGCCTTCAGCCGCGACGCGCAGCAAATTTCCATTGAGCACAAGGCGCTGACGGTGGACACGATTGAGCAGAGCTATTACGAGGTTCGCAACCGTTCGAAAATTGAAGTGATGTGCCGTTTGCTTGATTTGGAGGCGGCGCCCCGGGGGATCGTTTTTTGTAATACCAAGCAGATGGTGGAGGAGGCTTCCGCCGCTCTGGTGGCGCGGGGTTATCTCGCCGACCACATTCACGGGGACATTCCGCAGCGTTCGCGGGAGCGGGTCTTTAGCAAGTTCAAGGAGGGGGAATTGGAAATGCTGGTGGCAACGGATGTCGCGGCGCGGGGTCTGGACGTGGACGATGTGAGCGTGGTATTCAACTACGATTTGCCTTATGACCCCGAGGATTACGTGCACCGCATTGGGCGCACCGGCCGGGCGGGTCGTTCCGGCAAATCCATTACCTTTGTTTACGGGCGCGACATTTATCGCCTCGAAGCGATTGAGCGTTATACGCGGCAGCAGATTCCGCGTTGTCGGATTCCCACCCAGGAAGAAGTGGAGGGGCACAAGGCGGACAAGGTCTTTGACCGGGTGCGTGACTTGTTGGACTCAGGCAAGGCAAGCAGTTACGGGCACTTGGTGGACCGTCTTTTGGATGCGGGGCATACGCCCACCGATATCGCGAGCGGGCTGTTTCATCTTCTCCGGGAGGACGACAAGCGGGAGAGCGTCACGATCGCGGAGGATTCGGAGCCATATAGCGACCGTCCGCAATCGGTTGGTGCCGGCAGGAAGCCGTACCAGAAGCGCAAGGGCGGTTTCAAGCACGGCTATAAAGGCAAAGAGGGAAAGAAATTTGGTGGCAAAAAGAATTTCAAGGGAGCGGGCGGCGGTAAAGCCCTCGGCCCGAACCGCCGATTCAAGCGCCCCAAAGATTAAGTGCTAAAGCGCTTTGGTCGCCAAGCGGGGTTCTTCTTGTGGTGCTAGTTCTTGCACCCAATCCGCGATGATGCGGACGGTTTCCCGCAGATAAATATCAAAGCTTTGTTCCTCTTCTTCCTCCTCCACGGCTGCATCTGCGTCTGCTTCCGAGGTTTCAATTTCAGGCGAGGCCGCTTCGGCGCCTGGATCAACACTTAGGTTTTCCGCAGAGATCGCTTCCTGATCTTCGCTGATTTTGGTCAGGAATTCCTGAGTGGTGTAGTTGTTTTCCCGGAGCGCCTCAAAGGTATCGTTGAGTTCCTTGGCGTAGGCTTCGTCCTCGATTTTGCCTGTTACTCGTTCGGCGAGGTTGATGGAGATGTTCTTTTCTTCGTAACGCTCCTTCCGCCAGGCGATTTGTTTCTTGAGGAAGTCGAATTCTTCAAGGGTTTCCTGTCGTTGTTCGCTCGCTTGACCGAGGCGTTCAAAGAGCGCGGGGTCGTCGGCACTGACAACGCCGAGGCTGGCCCAGTTTGTGGGGGAATCAAGGGCAGGGATTTGATCCCAGGGGAGGGCGTGCGGGAGGTCGGATTCGCCGATGGGCAGGAATTCGTTGCTGGAGGGCAAGGTGATATGTGAGGGCACGCCCTTGAGTTGGGTGGAGGTGCCTCCGGGCAGGTAGAATTGTTTGATGGTTATTTTGCTCGCGACAGGCCGGGTGGTCGTGGTCGGTTGGCTGAATTGCGGGAGGAAGCTGAAGAGGGGACGGTTGTTCATGTGATAGACTTCCTGCACGGTTCCCTTTCCGTGGGTGGAGGAGTTGCCAATTATGAGGGCTCGCCGGTGGTCGCGCAGGGCACCCGCGACAATCTCCGAGGCGGAGGCGCTGAAGCGCGAGGTGAGGACTGCAAGGGGGCCATCCCAAAGCAGGCGCGGGTCGTTGTCCGGCAAGACATCAATGCGCCCGGTTTTGTCGCGCACCTGAACGACCGGGCCGGTGGGGATAAAGAGCCCCGCAACGCGAACCGCTTCGGTGAGCAGCCCGCCGCCGTTATTGCGGAGATCCAGAATAATGCCCTCCGCGCCGCCTTTTTTCAATTTGTTGAGTAGTTCCGCGATATCGGCAGAGGAGGTGGTTAGATTGTCACCCAGCCCGATATTGCCGTAGAAGGAGGGGAGCTGGATCACGCCTATTTTCCGCAATTGATCTGCGCCGGTGGGGACTTCGATCAATTGGGCGGTAGCGAGATTGGCGGTGAGTTTAACTTCGCCGCGGACGATCGAGACCTCTTTGCGCACCGAGGGGTCGGTATCGGCGGGGTGAATGAGAAGGCGTACGGTGGTGCCTTTTTCGCCTTTGATTTTGCGGACGACATAGCGGAGCTGCATGTCGATGATGTCCTCAAAATCACCGTCTTCCCCTTGGGCAACGCCCAGGATTTCGTCGCCTGCCTCGAGTTTACGAGAGGCCTCTGCCGGCCCGCCTGGAAGGATATCCTTTATGGTGCAAATCCCGTCCTCATCCTGCAGGAGGGCGCCGATCCCGACGAAGGAGTTTTGCACCGAGGAGTTGAAGTTTTCAAGGGTATCGGCTGAGAGAAATGTAGAGTGCGGGTCAAAGAGTTGTGTCATGGAGTTGACGTAGGCTTCCTGAACTTCCGCGGCTTCACGCTGTTGGATGAGCCCGAGGCGTCGCTCGTAACGGCGGTGAATTTTCGCTTTTGCCTGCTCGAGCATATCGGCGTAATGCGCGGGGTCGTTGAGGAGGCGCAGCACTTTTTCCGGATCAAAGTTTTCCTCGGAATCGTCTTCATCGGGCCCTGCCTCAGGGGTCAGTTGTTGCAATTCACGGGAATTGAGTTTCTCAAGGTCGCTTTCAGAGGCGAGGGAAAGCATTTCGTTGAGGAGTTCGTATTTGATCCGCCGTTCCCAAAGGGCATCTGCCTCCTTGGTGTCGGTGGGCCATGGGGCGTCCTCGCGGTCGGTGTAGAAACTTTCATCGGCGCTGAAGTCGAAGTTGTCTTTCAGGCGTTCAAAAATCCATTGGGTGCGGACTTCCATGTTTTGGCGGAAGGCTTTGAAGATCTCAAAGGCGGCATAGAGGTTGCCTTTTTGAAGAAAGGCTTCCATCGCGTCGGCAAATCTGAAGTGAAATTCGTCCAGTTCACTTTGGAGAAAATACATCCGGCTATAGTCAAAACTTTTGACATAGGCTTCGATGATTTCACGGCCATCGAGTTCGCCGATGGTATCGCGGAGGTAGTGGCGATTGTTGATGGTATTGACGACCCAGCGGGTTTGCTCGCTCATTTCGGGCGTTGGTGCGAGGGGGGTCTCCCCGGCGGTGCCCAAGAGGGGAAGGATGCTGAGCGCGGCGGTGGCAAGGCAGCGGTAAAAGTTTAAGAAAGGTTTCATATGGCGAGCGAGTGGTTGATTTGTGGCGCGTTAGGACAGGTCCCGATGGGCGCGCTGGAGGATTTCTTTTTCCTTATCGTTAAGGGCATCGAAACCGTGAGCGCTGATTTTATCAAGGATGCGATCGACTTCCGGGGCGGTTTTTTGAGCGGAGGGGCGGTTGACGGTGTACTTGGTGGCATCTTTGTTTTTACGGCGGGTGAACCATTTTGGTAATTCGATTCCGGCGGCAATTGAACGATGCCCTGAGAACATCACCTTGTCGGCATAACGGTAGAAGAGAAAGCCAAAAAGGATTCCGCCCAGGTGCGCGGAGTGTGCAATGCCCGGATCCATGCTGCCGAGTTCGAAAAAGAGGAGGCAGAAAATCGAGAATGCAATCGCAATCCTCAGGAGGTATTTGGGCTTGATGGAAACGGGAATGACGAAGAACAGCAGCAGGGTGATGGTGTCTTCCGGGTGGCGCAGACAGAAGAGGGCAACCAGCGCCGAAACAGCCGCCGATGCGCCGATGACCGCTACCTGGGAGTTGTAGTGAAAGATGAGATAAAACACGCCGCCGCTGAGGGCGCCGCCGAGATAGAGGATAAGGAAGGGCTTCTGACCCAGTTGTGGCTCGAGGATGCGCCCCAAAAAGAAGAGCCCCGCCATGTTGCCGATGATGTGCAGGATGTTGGGGAGGCTATGCAGGAACCCGTAGCTGAGAAGGGTCCAGACCTTGAGCTCCTGGAAGTGAATTCCGCTAAGCGCGAACCAATTGTTGAAGAAATTCTGAGTGAGACCGGTTCCTCGGGCTCCGGGGAAGAAAACATGCAAGACGTGCTGCAGAACAAAGACCACCAGAGTTCCGATCAAGAGGGTGTTGGTGACGCGGTGCGGCGATTTTTCAGGCTCGCGGGGCGTGCGCATGTAAGGTCGGTCGTAAATCATTGGGAAAAAGTTATAGCTAAAAGGCAGTGCTTGCCAAGTAGCGAGACCCTAATGCTTGCCATGAGGTTCCTTTCTTCCCGCTTGACTTGGTGCTTTTCTGTGTAGCATTTAAGGTATGGCAGAAAAAGATGAAAAATGGCCTGAAAATATAAAAGGCAAATTCTACGTGGACGAGCAATGCATCGACTGTGATTTGTGTCGCGAAACCGCACCGGACAACTTCATGCGTTACGAGGATGGTGGCTATTCCTACGTGTACAAGCAACCGGAATCCGAGGCGGAAGCAGCGCTCTGTCAGGAGGCCCTCGAGGGCTGCCCGGTCGAGGCAATCGGGGAAGACGGCGAGGACTAGGCCTCGATTGCGTCTTCCAGGATCTTGAAGAGCTCGTCTTCGCTGACGCGGCGCTGCTCGCAGGTATCGCGGTCACGAAGGGTGACGGTGCCATCTTTTTCGATGGTATCGAAGTCGATCGTAATCCCGAAGGGGGTTCCGATTTCATCCTGACGCCGGTAACGGCGCCCGATGGCACCGGAGGCGTCGTAGAAGACATTCCAGCGACGTTGAAGTTTGCGGTAGAGTGCCTCGGCGCGTTCAACGAGTTCCGGTTTATTTTTGAGGAGGGGGAAGACCGCGGCCTTGTAGGGCGCAATGCGGGGGCTGAATTTCAGGAGGGTCCGCTTTTCGGTTTTGCCTTTATCGTTCGGAACTTCGTCTTCGCAATAAGCGGCGGTCAGGACCGCAAGCAGGGTGCGGTCCACGCCGAGGGAGGGTTCAATCACATGAGGGACGAATTTTTCCTTGGAAGCCTCATCAAAGAACTCCATGGATTTCCCGGAGAATTGTTGATGTTGCTTGAGGTCGTAGTCGGAACGGCAGGCGATTCCCCAGAGTTCCTGTTCCCCGTGGGGGAAATGGAACATGAGGTCGGTGGTGGCCTGTGAGTAAAAGGCGAGTTTGTCCTCGGGGTGGATGTCCTCGGTGATGGATTCGCGGGGCAGGCCGATCGCAACGAGCCATTCGATACAGGTGTCCAACCATTCGCGGTGGAGGCTGCGCCAATCCGCGGAGGGCGCGATGAAATATTCGATTTCCATTTGCTCGAACTCGCGGGAACGGAAGATGAAATTGCGCGGGGTGATCTCGTTGCGGAATGCTTTGCCGATTTGGGCAATGCCGAAGGGGAGTTTCACGCGGCCGGTATCGACGACGTTTTTGTAATTGGCAAAGATTCCCTGCGCGGTCTCGGGGCGGAGGTAAGCGGTGGCAGAATCGTCTGCGAGGGGACCGACCTTGGTTTCAAACATGAGTTTGAATTCGCGCGGTTCGGTAAGGGTGCCGGGCTCGGAGGCCTCGGGGCCGATGGTTTGGGCGCGCTCGGCTTCGGTGCTCTCGGTGAATTCCCGGGCTTGATCTGTGAGGGCGGCTTCGTCGATCGTCGCGGTTTTGTCGCCGGCGCGGTCACGAATTTTCTTTGCGAGCTTGAGGCATTCCGCGGAGTTCGTGCCTTCCATGAAGGCGATGAAACCGGCGGGGGTTCCATTGAGCAGGACCGGCGCGTAGAAGAGTTGGTCGGCGCGGTAACGGCTTTTGGATTCACGGCAATCCACCATGGGATCCGAGAAGCCATCGACGTGGCCGGAAGCCTGCCAAATGCGCGGGTGCATAATGATGCTGGAATCGAGACCGACAACGTCATCGCGCTGTTGGACAAAATGGCGCCACCAGGCTTGCTTGATGTTGTTGCGGAGTTCAACGCCGAGGGGGCCGTAATCGAAAAATCCGTTATAGCCGCCGTAAATTTCGGACGATGGGAAGATGAACCCGCGTCGTTTGCAAAGACCGACGAGTTCTTCCATAAGGGCAGTATTGGCAGCAGCTGGAGCGTTCATAGGCGCTTGAAAGAAGCATCGCGGGCGGGAACGGTCAAGATTAGGTTGCAGGGCAGGGTGGAATACTCAAGCTGGCGTTCATGAGCAAGGCTGGCACAAAACCGGGCAAACAAGGCGCAATCCATGACCTCAGTATTTGGCAGCGCATTTTGCTGCGCGTGCTGGTTGGGGCAATGCGCCTCTGGGCGTCGACTTTGCGCCTGCGGGTTCCGGCGGAATGCCACGCTCATTGGGAAGCCTTGAAGGAGCGCCCCGGTTTGGTGGTTTTATGGCACAATCGCTTATTTATGGGGCCGGAACTGTTGCACCGATACGGGCTCAAGGGTCAGATGGCGGCGTTGGTGAGTGCGAGCGGGGACGGCGCCTGGATGAGTGCGGTGCTGGAACTTTTTGGCATTGCGCCGGTGCGGGGCTCGCGCAACCGACGGGGCCGGGAGGCGTTGCTGGAATTAGTGGCGGCACGACAGGCGGGGAAGAGTATTTTGATAACACCGGACGGTTCGCGTGGGCCGGTCTATGTAATGAAGCCCGGGGCGGCGGTGCTGGCACGGGACACGGAATCCGACGTCTATCTGCTTTCAATCAACTTCCGCCGCGCCTGGCGTTTGCGCAGTTGGGATCGTTTTTACCTCCCGAAACCATTCAGCAAGGCGGAAATGCGGGTGCAATGCGTGCCTGCCGAGGCAATAACGGCGGCGACCAGTTGTGAGGCCGCCACCGAAATGCTGGAGGGTGCTTTAAATGACCTTACCGAAGATGCGATCCTGGGTAAGTGTAAGGCAGCAAAGGCTTAGTCTTAGCTACCAAGCAAAGGTCGGCGAACTGATCGACTCCTTCCCTGCCGCAATCTTGAGGTTGTTGCCTTCAGACCACAGTTCATCGTTGATGAGGAATTTGAATTCGATCTGCTTTGCAGGATAGTGCGTCGTAAAGCTCCACTCATAGGGTGAAATGTTTTCCATGAGGATGCCGTGCTCCCAATCGAGTCCGCCGTTTTCGCCGCGAATGTAGAGTTGGTTGCCGAAGCCGACATCAACACGGGCAATGATGCGGGTCATGGTCAGCTTCTTAGCGGCGGTCTTTTTCACGACTTTCTTGGCGACCTTTTTCGCGGGTGCCTTCTTTTTAGCGGGTGCTTTTTTAGCCGGCGCTTTTTTCGCGGGAACCTTTTTTGTTACAGCCTTTTTAGCGGGCGCTTTCTTGGTGGCGACCTTCTTGGTGGTTTTCTTTTTAATTGGCATAATTATAGTCCTTTCTGATGCAGATGCGTTGAACAGAAGAAGTATAGGATAGCATATTATGAGCCAAAAAAGGAGCTTATAATCATTCTAATTGTATCAAATAATAGTAAAATCAATCGCCCCTAAGTAGATAGATCACCTCGTTTGCGAGATTTTTGGCGTGATCGCCGATTCGCTCGATTGACTTGGAGATCAAGACCGCGTCGAAACGGGAGGCATCGGAAAGCTGCTTCTGCATGGTTTCAGCGGTAAGGGTTTCGTAATGGTGGTTGTTCAGAGCGTCAATTTCCTGATCCATCTTAATGACGGCCTCCGCTTTTTCGATATCCTCCTCAACAAAGCAGGTGATGGCGTCATGCAGTAGATTGCAACTGAGGCGACTCATTTCCCTGAATTTTAGGGGTTCGCAGAGGCGGCCCTCACGGATTAGGATATCGCGGGCTTTCCGTGCAATGGTGTGGGCTTCGTCTCCCACCCGCTCAAAATCGTGACTCGCCTTGAGAGCGACCAGAATGAGGCGGGCATCGGTTGTGACAGGAGAGCGTAGGCTGATGTAGCGCATACAGGCATGCCCGATTTCTTTCTCCAGATCGTCGATGGCATCATCCAGAGCGAGGACGCGGTCCGCCATTTCGAGGTCACCCTCCAGGAGGCTTTCAACCGAGAGCCGGGCGGCGTCATTCGATTTCTCGCCAAGGAGGGTGAGCTTGTTTCGTAATTCTTGAAGTTCGTCGTGGAAATAGCGTTGCATGGTATTGGATCGAAAAAGTTTCTATTGGGATTTATCCAAAACGCCCGGAGACGTAGGCCTCGGTCTTTGGGTTTTCAGGATTCATGAAGATTTGTTCGGTGGGCCCATACTCAATGAGTTTGCCTAAATAGAAGAAGGCGGTGCGGTCAGAGAGCCGGGCGGCTTGTTGCATATTGTGCGTAACTATTACTATGGTATATTCTTTTTTGAGTCCATGAATAAGTTCCTCGACTTTGGCGGTGGCGACCGGGTCCAGGGCGGAACAGGGTTCATCCATCAGTATAATCTTGGGTTTGACGGCGAGGGCGCGGGCGATGCAAAGGCGTTGTTGTTGTCCCCCCGACATCCCGAGTGCACTGTCACCGAGCCGATCCTTGACTTCGTCCCAGAGCGCTGCGCCGCGCAGGCAGCGTTCCACCACTTCATCGAGTTCGCTTTTGCGCTTGATGCCTTGAATGCGGAGACCATAGGCGATGTTGTCATAGATCGACTTGGGGAAGGGGTTGGATTTTTGAAAGACCATCCCGACGTGTTTGCGCAGCTCGATGACGTCGACATCGCGCTTGTAGATATCGATGTCGCTGATTTTGATTTGCCCGCCGAGGATGCGGGTATTGTCGATGAGGTCGTTCATCCGGTTGAAGCAGCGGAGGAAGGTGGACTTGCCGCAACCCGAAGGGCCGATGAGGGCAGTCACTTCTTTTTTATGGATATCCATTGAGATATCGAAGAGCGCCTGAGTGGGGCCGTAGGCAAAACTGAAATCGCGGGTTTCAATAATTGCTTTTGCCTTTGGGGCAGGGTTGGGCTTTGGGCTTTCAGGTTGGATTGCGAGGTTCATGCTGTGGACGGTTGAAATATTGCGGGAGGGCTCTTGGGTTACCATTTATATTTAGAGCGGACGTGGATGCGGAGGAGAATGCTGCTGAGGGCAAAGAAGCCTACAATGAAAAGGAAGACGAAGGCGGTGCCGTATTGCATGTCGCGGGTGTATTCGTTTTGCGGGATCTTGGAACTGACGACATAAATATGGTAGGGGAGCGCCATAACGCCCTGGAAGAAGAAATCGGTGGGTTTTTCGAGGCCTTCCCAGGGGAGCTGGTCGCGCAGGGCGTAGGCGGCGGTAAACATGATGGGGGCGGTTTCGCCGGCGACGCGCGCGATGCCCATAATTGAGGAGGTCAGGATCCCCGGCAGGGCGTAAGGCAGGACATTGGTGCGGATCGAGGTCCATTTAGAGGCCCCGAGCGCGAGGGAACCTTCGCGGAAGCCGCGCGGGATGGCGCGCATCGATTCCTCGCTGGCGGCGATGATGACAGGGAGTGCCATGATCGCGAGGGTGAACCAGCCGGCGATCATGGAGACGCCCCAGCCAAAGAAATGGACAAACATACCAAACCCGAAAAGCCCGAAGACAATGGAGGGCACCCCGGAGAGATTGAGAATCGAGAGGCGGATCGCCTGCAGGGTTTTGCCGGGGCGGCTGTATTCGCTGAGGTAGATGGCGCAGAGGAGGCCCAGGCTGAGGGCGATGGCGATGGAGCCGAGCACCAGAAGGCAGGTTCCAATGATGGCGGGGCCGATTCCGCCGCCGCTGTAGGCATAGGTTTGGTGTTTGAACTTCGAAAGGTCGGGCGTTTGGGCGAGGGCGCGGTATTCGTCGTCGCTATATTTGAGCCGTTCCGCTTTGCGTTGGGTGTCCCATGTCTCTATTTCTGCCTGAAGCGTGCTTATTTGTTTGGTGTAACCGGTCCGTTGCTCGGTGTCATTGCTTCCAAGTTCCTTGCGCTTTGTTTCCAACAGCAGGATTTGGGAGCGCCGTTTCTGGATTTCGTTGTAGGGCTCAAGGGGCTCAAAGACATGCAGGGTTTGCGGTTTTTCGGTGAGGAACTGGGTGTTGATGAAGGGCGCCTTGCTCTGGAAGACGGCCTTCGAACCGTTCGCGGCGATATTAATAAAGATATAGGCCGCCGCAAGGATGACGCAATAGGTCATCAAGCGGAAGAGATTTACCACGATTACCTCGATGGTCTTCTTCCGGGAGGAGCGTATTGCGAAGCGGTGTAATTTGGGTTTTGCCATGCTCGATTCAAGAGGGGTTAGTCGCCGACCTTGCGGTATTTTTTGACGACCCACTGGGCACCGTAGTTGATTAAAAGTGAAACAAAGAAAAGAACGATACCAACCATGAAGAGGGCGCGATAGTGAACGCTCCCGCGCACGACCTCGCCCATTTCCTGCGCAATGATACCGGTCATCGTATGCACCGGTTGATAAAAGACCCCCAGGCCTTCGGAGAAATCGGGAATTTTGATCCGGTTGCCGGCGCAGAGGAGCACTACCATGGTTTCGCCGATGACGCGGCCAAAGCCGAGCATGATCGCTGAGATGATGCCGGAGAGCGCCGAGGGCACAATGACGCGCAGGGTGGTTTGCAGGCGGGTGGCACCCACCGCAAAGGAGGCCTCCTTAAAATGGCGGGGGATGTTGTTGATGGCGTCTTCCGCCAGGGTAAAGATGGTGGGAATCGCCATGAGCGCCAGCAGGGCGCCTGCAGTAAAGGCATTGAGGCGTTCCTGCAGCGGGAAGAAGGGCACCCATGCCATGAATTCAAACTGGGAGAGTTGCCGAATTGCTTCTCCGAAGACGACCACCCCAAAGAAACCGATCACGACCGAGGGAATCGCCGACACGAATTCGACGTAGGGCTTGATGAGGTTGCGCTCCACCGGGCCGGCGATTTGATTCACATAGATCGCGGCGCCCACGCCGAAGGGTACCGCAAAGAAGAGGGCAATGAGGGAAATGAGGAGCGAACCGCTGAGGAGGGGGAGGAGCCCATACCAATCCTGTTGGTCGCTGGCGGTGACCCAGTCCTTGCCGGTCAGGAATGCGACCAGGGCGCGCCAAATCGGGATCGCCTCGTTTTGATCCCATGCCCCGAGCTTGGCTTTGTGCTTTGGAATGGTCGCGAGGTATTGGTCGTTCAGTTCGCGGAAACGCTGGATGCGTTTATCGAGGCCTTTGTTCTGGAAATCGATGGCATCTGCGCGCTCAAGCACTTTGCGGATGTCCATTTCGAGGCTAAAGAGGATCTCGGCGTAGCGTTCCTGTTCGTCGGTGATCGTGTTTATGCTCTGAGAAAAATCGACGGACCGGATCGTTTTTTCCGTCTTTGTGTATTGGTTGCGGAGCAGTTGCAGGTAGATTTCTTGCGCAGCGGAAGTGACGGGCGAACCCTTTTCCAGTTCCGCAAGAAATCTCTGATTAGCCGCGAGCTTGTCGGGTTGGAGGGTATTGTCGCGGATGCTTTCCTTGAGGCGGAGGGTGAATTGGGCGCGGTCTTCGGATGAAAGCTGGTAGCCCGGCTCGCTGACGGTCTCGATTTTTGCGGCGTAGCCCTTGAGGGTCTCGCGGAGGTTTTCGTTGGTCTGGTAACGGTCGCGCACCTCAATAGCGGCATCCATTTTCTTTTTGATAAACCCGCGCAACTGCGAGCCCGCGCGGATGTAGCTGAGGAAAAAGGCTTTTGCCTTGGGGGAGGTCACCGTGCGGGAGACCTCTTGCCGGGGTAGGCCGCGGGCGTTTAGGTCGCGAATCCACTCCGCCCGAATGTCGTTGAGGTAACGATTCAGGGCGCTGAAATCATCGCGCGGTTCCTTCAGGATGTCCACATATTCGAGCCCGGAGAGGCGGTATTCCTGCAGGCTCTTGTGGTAGCTCCCGAGGAAGCCGGCACCCTCTTTGAAGAGGAAGATTGTGATGAGTGCGAGGACGACAATGGCAACGGTGGCGGAACTGCCAAAAAACCCTTTAATGATGGAATCCTTGTCCCTGCCAAAGAGGACATTCTTGCGCCGGTCAAAACGGGCGGCGTTCTCTTTGCCTGTCTGCGGATCGTTCGTCATGGGCGTGCGGTGGAGAATCCCTGTAAAGGATATGAAGGGCTTCGCGTCTCAAGCCAAGCAAACAAGCGGCGCAGAAATGAATTTATGCGCCGCTTGGCTTGGAATAGGTTTTGTCTAGTAAATAGGGAGGAAGTGCACTTGGCTCACAATGGCCTGGCCTTCGGGGCTCATGGTGAAGCCGATAAAGTCATTGGCATTGGCGCTCAGAGTGGCGTTGCCATCGATCAGATAATAGAGCGGACGTGCCAGGGGATAATCCGGGGCGTCGGGGTTGATGCCTTCGACCGGCAGAACTTTAATACCCGGGGTATTGATGTAGGCGAGACCCACATAGCCAATTCCAAAGGGGTTTTTGGCGACTTCCGAGGCGATCTGCTCATTGCCCGCCATTTTCTGCGTTTCCGAGCCGTAGTCACGGGAATGCATGCCCATCTTTTGGAAGACCGCATAGGTTCCCGAGGAAGTGTTGCGGGTGTAGGCGGAGATCGTGCCCGCTTCCATCGAGATTGCAGACCAGTCCGTTACGTCACCGGAAAAGATCAGTTCAATTTCTTCAAGGCTAATGGATTCAAGAGGGTTGGCTTCGTTCACAATGATGGCGATGCCGTCTTTGCCTACCGTCAAGGCTTTCATGTCGACGCCCTTCGTTTTGGCTTGGGCGATTTCCTTTTCCTTGGGATCGCGGGAGGACATCCCGATTTCTGCGGTTGCATCAATGACGGAGGCGACCCCGGTAGAGGAACCCTCGGCGGCGATTTCAAAGGCGATTTCGCGACCCTCTGCCTTGAGCTTGGCTTTGAATGCCTCCGCAAGTTGCGGCACCATCTTGGCGCCCAACGTGTCGGAACCCCGGATGACGAGGTTCTCCATGGCAGGGAGCGACCCCGCAGTTAGAAAGGCTAATGCGAGAAGATGGAACTTAAGGATGACAGTGCTGGTTTTCATTTCTATTTTTATTGTGATTATGTCATGTGACGGGTTGATGGCAGCAGTATCAGGTAATGCCGATAAAATAGTTTTAGAATGTTGGGTTATTATGGCGTTTTTGTTACAGTAAGGTGAATATCGACAGATTTAACCCCTGGGAATTTTCCAATTCGCTCCAAATTTAAAACTAAAAATGCCCTAGAGCATCTATTTGCCGCGAAACTATCACAACGCTGAAAAAAGACCGTAGGCTTAGTATGAAGTTTTACCGCATGAGTTGATTGGAATCATAACTCATTCAATATGTTTATGAAAATGGCATAAATTGGCGATATAACGCATTTTAATGTTACGAAAAAGGCGCTAATTAACGTTTCTGTAACATAAAAGAACACTTATTTGTCACAATATAGGGTTAAAAGTTGAATTGCTGCGAACCGCAGCGGCTAACCATCATCAACTATGAAACAAATAATACATATAATCCTTGGCATAATGACTTTTACATTAGCGTCTTATGCCTCAAGTAATGATGCGCTCCTTGAGCTACTTGTTAAGAAAGGTGTTCTCACCGATCAGGAGGCCGGTGCCGTCCGCGAGGAGCTTCGCGACGAAAAGGCTTTTGTGGTCAAGGCGAAGGGCAAGGAAACCGTGGAGCTTGTTTTCAGCGGTCGCCTGCAGGGGCAATTCGATAGCCTCTCCATGACCGGCAAGCCCGGAACTTCGCACTTCTACTTCCGCCGGCTCTTCTTCGGTGCCAAGGCCAACCTTCAGAACGGCTTTTTCGCGGAGGCGGTGCTGGACCTTGCCCGTGACGGCGAGGCCGCCGGTGATTACGGCGTTAATCTCGACAAAGCAGTAGCGGGGTACAAGTTCCATCCCGCGCTCACCGGAATCATCGGTTTCCAGAAAGTGCCCTTCGGCTTCGAGGAAACGACCTCCTCCGCCAAGATTCCCACCATCGAGCGCTCCGCCGCAAATCGTTTCTTCGCCGATGATATTGATTTCTCGGCACGCCATGCCGGTTTCCACTTCAAGGGTGATTTGGGCGCTGGCTTGAGCTACGCTGCCGCAGTCGTGAATGCCGCCCAGGGCGAGGGATCGCGCTTGTTGGGTGACGCTGAAACCTGCAACGACCTCGCCGCATTCGGGCGCGTCCAGTGGAAATCCGAGGGGCTCCTTCTGGGGGTTGACGGCGGTTTTCAGCCGAATAACGCGAAGATCAGCCCCGTCAGCAATGCGGTAAAAGCGGTCACGGGCTACGTGAACTACAAGGCAGACGGGTTGAATTTGCTGGGCGAGTATTTCCATGGCGACATGGAGGAAGCCGGCGATGCCAAGGGCTATGCCCTGCGCGCCTCCTACCGCACCGGAAAGTTCGAGCCCGTGATCCGCTATTCCCATCTCGAAAACTCGAAATTCGAAATCGACAGCGACGAATTGATCCGCCGCGCTCCCAAGGGCGGCACCCTCAGTGGTAAGGATAACTCCCTCGATTCTTACTACGCCGGCTTCAACTATCACCACAACGATGCCGTCCAGATCATGCTGGGGTATGAGAACGCCACCGCCAAAAACGATTCCAATACTCCGGATGTCGATGTCGATGGTTTCCGTGCCCGCGTGCAAGTCCTTTGGTAGTGTGTAATATAATAGACTAAACAAAAACCCGGCCCGGAGCATCCTGTATGCTTCGGGCTTTTTTATGGCCCCGCGCCACGGACGGAAACAATCCCCCGAAATTTGTCCGCCCCGGCATCAATTCATGCTTGGCGTCCCTCCTAAAGTTGCTATGACTTCTTTTCACCCCTAGCTACTACAAATGTCCGAAATCTACATGCTTCTCGGGTTCGCCTTCGCGGCCTACGCCATCGTGGCGAATGATTCCATCCAAACCCTGGGGACCTTCTTGGCCTCCAATGCCAAGCGACCCTGGTGGATCCTCTGGCTCTGGATTTCCGGCATCATGGTGGTGACGGTGAGTTGGGGCTGGTTTGCCAATGGCGGGGATCCCGCCTTCGGACGCCTCGCCGCCAAAAAAATCGACTTCCCCGCTTCGTTCACCTGGCTCTTTATTCTCCCGCCCCTCTGCCTCGTTATTCTCACTCGGATGGGCATCCCGGTCAGCACCTCCCTCCTTGTGCTCACCGGTTTCAAGGCGCTCGTTGCTCAACAAAGCGGTAAAGACGCCAGCAGTGCCATCGATCTTTTCCAGTCCATGATGCAAAAGTCCCTCGTGGGCTACGCGATCGCCTTCATTCTCGGCCTCTTTATTTTCCTGACGGTGCTTCGTGTGATGGAGCGCCGTGTTCAGGCCGAAGCCGAGCACGACAATTCCCTCCACCCCGTTTGGAGCGTCTTTCAATGGCTCTCGACCGGTTTCCTCTGGTCGATGTGGCTCGTGCAGGATCTCGCCAACATCTTTGTCTATTTGCCCCGCGAACTCTCCTGGTGGGGCCTCGCGCTCTCCCTCGGCGGCATGGTCCTTCTGCAGGGTTATCTCTTCCGCGAAAAAGGCGGTAAAATCCAGAATATCGTCACCGCCAAAACCAACACCCTCGACGTCCGTTCCGCTACCTTTATCGACCTCTTCTATGGCCTGGTGCTCCTCTTCTTTAAAGTCGATTATATCCCCAAACTTTTCGAAATGATGGGACTCATGGTGCCCTGGCCGCCCAAAATGCCCATGAGCACCACCTGGGTCTTTCTCGGGCTCCTCGCCGGACGCGAAATCGGAATCGCTCTGAGTCTTCGCCATCGCGGCAAAAAGAAGGTTGCCAATCTCGTCTTCTCGGATGCCGGTAAAGCCTTCGCGGGATCCGCCATTGCGGTCATGCTGGCGCTCTTCCTGCCCTTTATCGCGGCGGCAATGTATGACCAGCCCGCGCCGGAAGCAGACCCTCCGCCCGCTTTGCAGCAGCCCGGCCAACCCTAAGCCCGCCAGCGCCGCCGCGCACTCCGGGCTTGCTTTTTAAGTCCCTAACCCACAGGGTTTTCAGCGTCGGTCTCGGCGTGTGGACGTTCACTTGCCCTTCGGGGTGAGAGGAAAGTCCGGACACCATAGGGCAGGATTCCCCGTGAAAGCGGGGGCGCGGCAGGGCAACCAGTCGCGACGGATAGTGTCACAGAAAATATACCGCCCCGCGCTTGTCGAGGGGTAAGGGTGAAAAGGGGAGGTAAGAGCTCACCGCTCCGGCGGCAACAATGGAGGCAGGATAAACCCATTCCGGTGCAAGGCAAAATAGGGGATCGGGCGGCCCGTCCAACGATTCCGGGTATGCCGCATCCCGCTCCGGCGGGGAGGTCGCTCCGGCGGCCTAGATAAATGAACGTCCACCGCTCCGCTCCGCGGGACGGGGACAAAATCCGGCTTATAGCACTCCGAGACCGACACCTTATTTAACGCAGAGCGCCGGAGGAGATATTTATTTGAAACGCAGAGAAGCGGAGGAACGGAGGGGGATTTTTTATTAAACGCGGAGGAGCAAAGGAACGGAGGATGGTCTTTTGGTTGAAACGCAGAGAAGCGGAGTAGCAGAGGAGTGGGGATTATATTTGGGCAGAGAGGACTGGAATTTGAAAGAAGATGACCA
The DNA here is from genome assembly GCA_042096455.1 of Opitutia bacterium. GTDB lineage: Bacteria > Verrucomicrobiota > Verrucomicrobiia > Opitutales > Coraliomargaritaceae > UBA7445. The sequence continues at coordinate 1,383 of JBELLU010000011.1, read as the reverse complement.
TCCTCAGCTCCTCCGCTTCTCTGCGTTTCATTTAATATCCCCCCCCCCGCTTCTCTGCGTTTAATAAAATCTCCATTCCTCAGCTCCTCTGCGTTTAACATAATCCCGCAGATATGCGCTTGACAGCCCGCCTTCCAGACGGCTTTTTCTTCCGTTCAACTTTAAAACTTATGGCTAATTCCAAATCAGCTCAAAAATACATTCGCAAGACCGAGACCCGCACGCTTCAGAACCGTCAGGTCAAGAGTCGCCTCAAGACCCTTTCCAAGAGAGTGTCCACTGCCGCCGAATCCGGTGACAAGGACGCCCTTGTCGAAGCGACCAAAGGCTATATCTCCGCCTTGGACAAAGCCGGCAAAACCGGTCTGGTGCACGCAAATAAGATTGCCCGTCACAAGGCACGTTGCGCGAACCTCACTTCCGCCTAGTCGCAGCCATTGTTGGTCGCGACGGCAACGCCACTGCCCTCGGATTCGCTTGCCGAACCGGGGCTTTTTTGTAGCCCTATATGAAGCTTGAGTGCGATGCCTGACAATTCCTCCGCCCCCACGGCCCTCGGTTTTCCGCCACCCTTCCTCGGGCCGGAACCCTTCCGCCTGCCCATCCTGGCTTGCACGGACGACTGGCTTGCCCTTGCCAAACCCGCCGGGGTGGCGATGCGCGAGCATCCCTGGAGCCTCGACTTCCCCAACCTCGACCACGCCCTCAATGAACAACTCAAAAACGGGAAACCAGAACTCTTGCGGCTCGGGGCGACCTGCTTCGGTTCGATCCACGCCCTCGATCCGGAAATCAGCGGGGTGGCACTCTTCGGCTTGAACCGTCCCGCCATCGCTCGCCTTCGCGAGCAATACGGCGACGGGCGAATCGAAACCCGCATCCATTTCCTCGCCCGCGAGGACGGGGGTGCCGAGACCCGCCTCATGGACGCACCCCTCTTGCCGCACAACACCAAGCCCAAGATGATTCCCTCCACCGCCAAGGGCAAAAAATGCGCCACCCATTTCACCCGACTCGCCAATGCGGGAGCATGGAGTCTTTGGGAAGCCCGCGCAGGATTTTCCCGCCCGCATCAGGTGCGCGCTCACGCCGCCCTCGCAGGCATCCCCATGATGGGCGACTACCTGTATGCGGGGCCAGCCAGTCCCAGCCCGAATGAGCTCGGCCTCGAGCGCCGCCGCAATGCCGCCGCGACCAAGCCCCTCTTTCACGGACTTGCCGCCCAGCTGCATTCCCTGCAACTCCCCGCCGATCAACCGCCCATTCTCGCCCCCCGACCGCGCCGACTCGAAACCTGCCTCCGCCGCCTCGACCTTCTATCCGATTGAATTAAGCCTTAAAAAAGCTTTACAAAGCGCACGCAATATGAGTTGTTTGAGGTTT
>JBELLU010000010.1:0-40508 GCA_042096455.1 Opitutia bacterium | reverse complement strand
TAACGGGCGATGAAGTTTGATCCTTAAATGCAAGTCACGATGCGAAGATTCATTTATTATTTCATCACTGTGTTTTTTGCGGTAACTGCCCTGAAGGCACAAACGGAATCCGTTTATGCGGGCAAGCTGTCCTTGTATGCTTTCCAATATGCAAGTGGTCATCAGGAGGTGTTTCTGAATAACGGCAAAGGCGGGTATGTAAAAGTCATGCTTTCCACCGCGAATATACTGGGACCCTTTAAGGTAGCCTTATCCGTCGAAAACGAGGCATATATTCACGAACGAAGCATCGATGCGGATGGCGAGGAAAGCTATCCCCTGATCGCTCGAATAAAAATACCAACAACGATTCGGAGCCCCCTGGTGATTTTAGCGCCGTCATCAAAAAATTCACCTTACTTCAGCTTGGTTTTAGAGGGAAATCGCAATGATTTCCCGGAGGGATCTTACAGCTTGGTTAATTTTTCGAAGAATGACATCCGTGCGCTAATCGGCGAGACACCTTTGTTTGCGCCCTCGGGTAAGATAACCGCTTTTGACCCTTCGTCGAGTTCTGAAAAATTACTGGACGTTCATTTTCAGTACAAAGGAGTCGATAAATGGCGAACTTTTGGTCGCACTCGTTGGGTTAATGACAGTAGGAAACGTGTTCTTTTGTGTGCATTTATGAATGAGGAAATGCAGCGAATGCAGATACGTGGCATTCCTTTAAAGTAAGCAGTCATCGTTCTTTCAGTGAATTGATTATTCTACGAATTTTATTTCCAAGCCCCGATGCTATCTCCCTTTCGCGTTTTTCAACCTTGTCTCTCTTTGTCTGTAACGGTCGTGGCGAGTCTTGCATCGGCGTCCGCGCTCGATCTTGCTCAGGGATCTGTCGCTGGCCCGGAGGTGACGGGAATCAATCTGCAAACACAGCCAATTTCTGCGCGGGACTACACCTTTGGTTACTGGGAGAATGGGATGCGAAAGCACGCGGAGGATCATTCGCCGGACGTCCTGTGTCTGGAAACGGGCTATTACGGTTTCGCAGTGGATTTGGCGCAATTGCGGCAGGCCCGTTTCGGGAAATTTTCAGATGCTCTGGATTATACGGGGGCTTTGGAGGCGGGGCTTTCGCGGATGGCGGGCTTGGCGCCGGCGGAATTGTCGATTGAGCTGGAATCCAAGGGAACGGTTTTTCGGGCGGTGCATGGGCGGGGGAGTCTGGTACCGATGAAGGCGCGGGTGGTGCGTGATTTATGGATGTGGGAGTCGGGCCGGATGGGGCAGCATTACGAGATTAAGGGTCTGGAATTTGAGGATGCGATGGGACGCAAGCTCGGGGTAAATGGAAATCTGCGTTTGGTGGCATGGCCGCAATCCTTGACGCTGACGGCAGATATTGCGCCGAGTCATCAATATGTGGAGGGCTGGCACGAGGGGGTAAGCGGAAGCGGGCTGTGTCTGATCGATAAGCCCTGGAAACAGGCGCACGATCCGCGTTTGGAGTCGCCGGAGATGACGGTGGAAACATGGGTGAAGTTTCCGGCGGTGCTGGGTGCGATGCCAAGGGGGACGATTCTGGCGAAGAACGGGCACCCCGGGACTCCGGGTCATTATAGTTTTACGATTCGTGACTGGCGGGTGAGTGCAGAAATGAATATAGCCTCAGGGGCGGAGGGTCGCCGGAAGATCGGGCAAAGAGGGCGCAGTCTGGATCCGGATGTCTGGCATCATTTGGCTTTGAGTTACGATGGTAAGGCAATGCGTTTTTACCTGAACGGGGTCTTACAGGGAACCGAGGCGATTGACCGTCCAAGGCGTGTCGGTAATGGAGCCTTACAATTGGGCAGAGGGAGTCACAGTCGTTCGACCTTGAAGGCGGTGTATGATCAAGCGCGCATCTGGAGTCGTGCTTTGAGCGAGGCAGAAATCAAGGCCTACGCGCAGGATCCCGGGCATGAGGGGATTCGGGAAGGGTTACGTTATGAGCAAAATTTTGAGGATCGGAGTGCCGCAACGATTCAGGAACCGGTATGGCGTGATGTGACCTTGCGTTTAAGCTTAAAGACGGAAGAGGGTGAATGGAATAAAGAGCGTATTATTTCCGGGGAATGGAAATTAAACGAGTCAAAGGGACTCTCCCTGCATTGTGAGCTTGATCCTCAGGTTGCGGCGCGCAAGGCGGTTCAGGTATCGGTAAGTTCAGAAAAGGATGGGCTTCACCCGGTGCGCTATGACGCTGCCTACAACGCCTATGTGGCCGAGATTCGAAAAATGAGCCGCGACTGGCGGGGCGGTTATAATCCGATTCGCAATTATGATGAATTTGAAATTGTGGTGGATAATCCCGGTGCAACGGCGGTGGCGGTACCGTTCCTGCTGGATCATTATCGCGTTGCGAACATAACGGGTCTGGTGCCGATCCTCTGTGACGCTACCGGAGCGCCTACCGGGATTCCGGTGCAGTTGAGCAAGAACTGGCATTATTCGAAACTTGGAAGTTATTTGCGGGCCTATGCCCTCGTGCCGGCCCCCTCGGGTACCACGCGCTATCGTTTGCGAATACCTTATGGTTTTTATGGTGAGCTGCCGTCTGCGAGCCATGCCCAGCTCTCCCTCGTGGGCTATGGCGGGCAAGGCCGCTGGGATCAACTCGCGATTGGTTGCTGGGGAGAGACGATTTGTTTCGACTCGGATATGAGCCTCACGGACGTGGCCATCACCGATGTGCGTATGTTGATGGCGCGCAAGGGGCTTGAGGGGACTAAATGGAGTTGGACCGATGCCGGCTGGGGTGGGGACTGGTTTTGCGCCTACAATGGGGAGAAAAAGAAACTCTTATACAAGGAAATGAAGACCGCTTATCTTGCGCACGGGCCCTGTCTGACCGAGGTGCTTTACGACGGCAAATACGGTGCTGCCGGGGAGGTCGATCTCGAGGCCAAAGTTCAGACCCTGCGCACCGATGACTACAAGCGCACCTTTTTCAAGATTCGTTATACTTTTCAAGAAGCGGTGGATGCGCAGGAAGGCTGGTTGTTCAAAATGGGTAGGACGCATCATTCAATTGCGCCTCAATTCGCACATGGAAACGCCGCGGGGGTGGTGCGCAACGAGGCGGTGCCCTCGACCTTATCCGAGGGTAGCGTTTACCTCGACCGTGTAGAGCTGGAAGGTGAGGCGCCCTGGTGGGTGGGTTTCCCGGGTGGTTATCTCTCCGGCAACCGCAATTGGGGAACCGGGAGTCGCGCTTGGGTGATTCGCTCCTACAAGGCAAGTTTCGGCGGGCAGGTCTATACCCGGCCCTCGGTTACTGCGCCGGTCCTGCGCACCAGTGAAGATGGGATCAACCTCGATCTGCACCTCAGTCCGCCAGCCGGCCTGATTCAATACCTGCCGGGCGACAGCGTGGAAATGGAAATCGAATGGATGAACTTTCACCGCGAGGCCGATGATTATTACGGCTCCAACGAGCATTACCGTGAGCACCTCAGCGAGCACCCGAGATCCTGGCGCACCATTCACCGCGAGGCTGCGGGCAACGACCTTAAGGTTGAAGTGGAGGGCGGCAAAGTCTTGCATCGCTACCCTTTAATCGTGCGGGCCGAAGCCCCGGTGGTACGCCTGGAGCTTGAAGGCGGAGTTGGTGCGGTTCCGGTTCGTTTTGAGGCCTTGGAATCCCCCTCTGGTTATCGGCTCTATCAAATCATCGACGGAGCGGCACAGGTCTTTGAGCCTGCAGTGCACGGCAATGATTATTGGCAGACCGATTACCATGCAAAATCCGGCACTTATCGAATGACTTTTAACCTTCCCTTAGACGGTCTCCCTAACTCCACTTGGGAATTGAGGCGTGCAGTAGCTCCTTAGAAAATGCCACTCGCTTTGCTTTTAGGGAAAATAGAATTTTCCCTAGCATTCTGATATTGCAATTAACCCCAAGTTGATCAGAAATTCAAAAATTATGATGAAAACTTACACTAATATACTACCTGTCTTTTTGTTAATATTAACTTCTTATGCCTCGGCGGGTCCTTCCGTGGCTATTGAACCCAGTGCTTCGGGTCTCGCGATTCACGCGGAGGGCATCGCGCAAATGAAGGGAGTTTCCTCTGCAGTTATTACGGTGGAAGGTAAGGGGCAACGCATCGGGACTCGAAATCTTGCTCTTGTAGAGCCAGTGCAGGAGTCGCAGGTTGATACTCCGTATGGACCGGCTCGCATGATGGAGGCCACATATGGCGGTGAAAAATCCCCTTATGGTTTAACTTTGCGGGTTAAAGAACTCCACGATATCAAGGCTGTCACGCTGCAGGCCATTCTGCACAACCACAGCGGGGAGGATATCCAGCTGCAGGCTTTTGATTTGTTCGATACCCGCCAGCGAGTCGGAGGTGCCCTGGAAGTTCCGGATGCTGCGGCGATGCTGGTGACCCCTCTGATGCGCGACCTTGATGCGCAGACTTTAGACCTCAGTAAAGGGAATTTGGGGGAGGCTGCGGCTTTTTACGCGGGTGATTCCGGATTTCTGGTGGGTCCGGTCGGCCCTGCCGAGGCCTACACTGTTATACAAACAGAGAATGGCGCTTTCAACGCCTATGTTGCAATGGACAATGTGCTGGTACGGGCAGGTGAAAGCCGGCGCGGCGAGGAAATGATCTTTTGCTTTGAGCCGGTTGCAAGCGCCACTGACATCTGGACCCGCTGGGTGGTAGCCACGCACGGAAGTCGCCAACATCGCGGCGCAGTCTTCGGTTGGTGCAGCTGGTATGACCGCACCACTAAAATTGATGCCGAGCACGTCCTCAATGTGACCGAAACCATTGAGGCCAACCCTGATGTTTTTGGTAAAGGTATCATACAGATCGATGACGGCTACCAAAAGATGGATGGCGACTGGAGTGCCAATGAGAAATTCCCCGAGGGGATGGCGGCGGTGGCGCAGCGGATACGCAAGGCCGGCAATATTCCGGGGGTCTGGTTTGCTCCCTTAATGATTCACCCGAAGCATCCCTGGGCGGTGGCCAATCCCGAAGCGATTCAGAAAAACGCCAAGGGCATCGCCAGTTTCATGAATTCCAATCCCTTTCATCCTGCCGGTGCGAATTGGATAAACCCCGACCACCCCAAATCGAAGGAGTTTCTTTTTAATATCATCCGCGATGCCCGCGAGCGCGGCTTTGGTTATATTAAAATCGACTTCAATGGGATCGGCAACCGCTTCGTGGATCCTACCAAGACTCGCATGCAAATCTTTCGGGAGCTCTATACTCTTTACCGGGAAGCTGCCGGGGAGGAGATTTACATTCTCTCCTGCCTCGGTCAACCCACCCGCGGGGTGGTTGGATTTGTGGATGCGGCGCGCGTGGGGCCGGACTCACACCCCGCGCATTTTGAGAAATGCCTAAAGTCGGTACTCCGTTTCCAGATATTTGACAACGTCTGGTGGCAGAATGACCCTGACGTGGCCTACCTTGCTCCAAAGTTGGAGAGTCGCCGGGTGGGCTTCACGCCGCAGGGTGAGGGAATGTGGCGCACTTGGCACAACGTGGTGGGGCTTGTGGGCGGGACCGCCATGACCAGTGAACCGCTCAATGCCCCTGATGCCAAAGAACACTGGCGCATGTATGAGATCATGCGACCCGGCAGCCGAGAGCCGGCGCAGCTCCTAACACTTGGACACAGTCCGGATAATTCAACTTTTGGATTTGCGGCGGTGCGACCCTACGGGAATTTCGCGGTGTATAATCTCTACAATTCTACCAAGAGCGAAAAGGCTCTGACTCTCGACTTCAAGGCCGCCGGCTTGCCGGCAGGGGTCGCATGCGCGGTCTACGACTTCTGGGAAAACCGCGTGATCGGCACCGCAATGGATTCCTACACCACTGCGACCTTACCGCAGCACGAGTCGGCGCTCCTGCGCTTTACCCCGCTGCGCGACGGCAAACCCACCTTGCTGGGCTCCAACCTGCACCTCTCCATGGGTGCGACCGAGGTGGACAACCTCCGCGTCTCGACGAACCGCATCGTCCTCGATTTCAACAGCGAGGCCGGTGCCCGCAGTGGAGCACTCATTTTTCACAGCAGCCAAGCCCTTCGTTTAGTGGGGTCTGAAAACTGTGAAGTCAGCTCAATCGATAGCGTTGGAGAAAATCTCTGGCAGGTGAATATCAACGGTCGCAAGTGGGGCCAGAAGCAATCACTAGAACTTGAATTTTAGCGGTAAAATCATCTTCTTGAAAATCATGAACGGGCCGAGGGTTTTGTGATGACTTGTTCAAAAAATTAAAACTGATGTTTCGAAACTACGGCTGGATTCTTGCGGTGCTTTTATTGATTAGCACTCAATCAATACATGCCAAAGCAAACGTTATTCTGTTTTTAATTGATGATCTCGGCTGGTCGGATCTCGGACTGACGGGCAGCACCTATTATGAAACGCCGAATGTGGATATGCTGGCGAGGGAAGGCGTATTCTTCACCAACGCCTACGTCGCCAACCCGGTCTGCTCACCGACGCGCGCGAGCATCCTGACGGGTAAGTATCCCAGCCGTATCGGATTGACCAATCACAGCGGGACCTCGGGACCGTGGGGGCCAAAATACAAACTCAAGCCCCCGGCGCTGGTCGGCCATATGCCGTCCGTGGATGTTACGCTAGCCGAAGCGTTGCAGGAGGCGGGCTACAGCACCGCCCATATTGGAAAGTGGCATCTGCAGGCACACCATCAAACAGACCGGACCCATTATCCCGAAGCGAACGGATTTGACCTCAACATTGCCGGTCATCGTATGGGGCAACCGGGCTCCTATTATTTTCCCTACAAAAGTGCACAGCATCCGAACACCAATGTGCCGGACATGGATGACGGCAAAGCGGGTGACTACCTGACTGACGCACTAACGGACAAGGCCATAGCATTTATCGAAGCGCATCAGGAGCAACCATTCTTCCTGAACCTTTGGTACTACACGGTGCACACGCCGATCATTCCGCGCAAAGACAAGTTGGAAAAATACCGCAAAAAAGCCACCGCGATGGGGCTGGATGCCACGATGCGCGAGGCCAGGGCCGATCACCAGAGTTTCAGCCACCGGTATCAAGACAATGCCGCCTACGCCAGTATGGTTGAAAGTATGGATGAAAACATCGGCCGCATTCTCAATACGCTTAGAAGACTGGAGCTTGAGAATGATACCATCATTGTATTCTTTTCCGACAATGGCGGGCTCTCTACGGGAGGTAGCTCCACGATGCCGACCTCCTGCTTCCCGCTCCGCGCCGGCAAAGCCTGGGTTTACGAGGGCGGCATCCGTGTGCCGTTGATTGTTAAGCTGCCCGGTAAGGTGAAGGCCGGGCTGATGGTGGAAGAGCCGGTGGTCAGCACGGATATTTATCCAACGATTCTGGACTTGGCGGGCCTGCCGCTTCGACCGGAGCAGCATCTCGACGGCGTGAGCCTGAAAGCGCTTGCGTCCGGTAAAGAGGAATCACTTAACCGAGAGGCGATCTATTTCCACTATCCACACTACCACCCTATTAATACGATGGGACCCGCGGGCGCGGTGCGCATGGGCGACTACAAACTCGTCGAGGTTTTCGAAACCGGCACCCTGGAGCTATACAACTTACGTAACGATGTCGGCGAGCAAAAGGATCTCGCTGGAGCAATGCCGGAGTTGGCTGCAAGCATGAAAAAAATACTGCACGACTGGCGCGAAAATTCGGAATCAAAAATGCCAGTGCCCAATTCGGACTACGTTCAGGGAAAAGACTGGCGGAATAGCGCGGATTAAAAGTAGAATCGATAAGTGAAGATTTTATTTCGAACGGAAACTTAAGAAGTGAGGATGTATATAATAAAATTTCTGATATCGGGGATTTTTGCAGGGGTGGGATTGTCTACAATCCATGTTTGTCGGGCGGCTGGGGATCATATCTTGCTGGCTGATGCTTCCTGCAAAAATATTACAACCCGCATCGATTCTGTTGGGAAAGACTTTACCGTAACGATGTTAAAAGGATAATAGAAATTATGTGCCTGAATCCGCCCAAATCACTTACTTTAACCAGCTTGGCTCTCTTGATTTTTGCGGCGATGAACTGCCTTGCAGAGACCCTGCCGCCGTTAAAAGATAATAAGGCCCCGCAAAACCTCCGTGAATTGTGGGCAGGATTTGATCCCCGGCAGGAACCGCTCGAAACCGAGATCCTCAAGGAGTGGGAGCAGGACGGCATTATTCTCAAGGTGCTACGTTATCGCGTGGGTGTCTTTAAGGGCCAAAAAGCGATGATGGCGGCGGTGTATGCATATCCCAAGGGTGGCCGCAATTTGCCCGGTTTGGTGCAGATCCACGGCGGCGGACAATACGCCCATTACAACGCCTGCCTGACCAATGCCAAACGCGGCTACGCGACCCTATCGATCGCCTGGGCCGGGCGTATCGAAGCCCCGGGCTATCGCGTAAGCCCGCACGAAGTGAAGCTTTTTTGGGAGGGTAAAACCGAAGATCCCCATTACCGCCTGACGACCGATTGGGGCGCGCTTGACGCCTACCATGCGCCGAGTCGCAACGGACGAGACGCTTTCCCCTCGATCCCGGTGGCTTCCTGGACGCTCGATGCGGTGGAATCACCACGTAATAATTCATGGTTTCTTTGCGCCCTGGGTGCACGCCGGGGGCTCACTTTTCTGGAACGCCAACCCGAGGTGGATCCTGAGAAACTCGGAGTCTACGGTCATTCGATGGGCGGTAAACTGACGGTGCTCACTGCGGGCGCCGATACGCGGGTAAAGGCCGCCGCTCCTTCCTGCGGCGGGATGAGCGACCGCTACAGTTCCAATGAACTCCACCTGAGAACCGTGAGTGACCCGCCCAGTTTAAAGCGTATAACCTGCCCAACGATTTTTCTGAGCCCCGCGAACGATTTCCACGGGCGCATCAATGACCTGCCGACCGCAGTAAGCGAGATTCAGTCTAAAGAATGGCGGGTCACCTGCGCACCGCATCACAATCATCAGGACACCGCGCCTTACGAAGTGGCTACCCAGCTTTGGTTTGATGAACATTTAAAGGGTTCGTTCTCCTGGCCAAAGACCCCCAAGACTGAACTGCGCCTCAAGAACTTCAGCGGAATGCCCATGTTTGGAGTAAGTCCCGACCCGTCACAAAAGGTGCTCAGTGTGGATGTCTTTTATACCCAGCAGGGTTTGGCTGACGACCAGGGAAAAGATCTGGCACAGGTCAAGCGGCGCTTCTGGTATCATGCGGCCGCCGAGAAAAAGGGGCAGGTGTGGATGGCGAAACTTCCGGTTTTCAGCACGGACCGGCCTTTGTGGGTGTATGCCAATATCAGTTACAGTCTTGAGAAACCGGTGACGGGCGCGGGCTACTATTACCGCACCTACACCGCTGAGCAGTTCAATTTATCTTCGCTCATGACGATGGTGAAGGCCGAGGATTTGCAGGCCGCCGGATTGAAACCCACCCTTAAACCCGAATTGGAAATCGAAGCTTTCGGGGACGACTGGGAAAAGGAATGGTTTACCTATCAATTGAGTGGCTGGGAACGGCGCACTCACAAACTCTACGAGCCGCGTTGGGCCGCGCCTCAAAATGCCGGCATGAGAATTGAACTGCGGTCGGAGCATGCCAATAAACTCGTGATTGGAATCGATCATTACGCCGCCGAGATTGAACTTCCGGGAGGCATGGAGTGGCAGTCACGCACACTGCGCGTATCCGATTTTAAAGACGCACATGGGGAGGCGCTGCCGAGTTGGGAGGGTCTTGGCGAATTGCGCCTTGAGGCACAGGCCACTCTGCGCTCAACAAAAAGGAATGATACCACCCGCCGTAAAGTGGGGGCACCCTGGAAAGGCGCGGAACCCGAATTTCGCACAATCGCATGGGTAGTTTCTTCAGGGCTTGAACCCTGAAGCCCCCGGGGGGGCTAAAGGGATCCCAACTCGATATCCTTCTGGGCATACGATGATCCGAGCATGTCGAAACTTCTTTTTCTCAATAAGGCAGAGCGGGCTTCACTGTCCGGTCACTTGGAGTCTCACTCGGGAGTGATGCACTGAACCGAGGTGACTTTGCCAAAGAGGGCCGGGCCGGAGCCGGTGATTTTTTCTTCAAAGGTACCGTCTGTGCTGACCTCGAAGCGGCGGATTCGGAAGTTTCCTTTTTGGTAGTCGTAGCTGATGGCATCATCTTCGTAGAGGTCAAAGCTTCCGGCTTGTTTGCCGTAATGCCTGAGGGAGAGGTCGCCGTTGATGGCGTCGCGGGTTTGGCGCGGGGTATGGTTGAGCATTGGAATGACTGCGCCTTCACGCACGAAGAGTGGGGTTCGGTCCTGGAGCGCCCCGGCGCTCACCTGAATGCAGGTGTTGTTGCCTGCGAATGCGCCGGTGTAGAAATCATACCAGTTTCCGGCGGGCAAATGCACTTCGCGTTCAGTGGCCTGTTTCCCATAAAAGGGGGCAACCAGTATGCTGGGACCAAACATAAACTGATCGCTTTTTTCGATTACGGTTCCCATGGCGTAGGGGTTGGTCTCGCTGTCAAGTTTACCCGCAATGACTTCTGCCTCAGCGTTTACAACGCCGTCTTCAAGCAACATGGCGCGGACGGGCGGGATGCCCCGCAGATGGTAGTCGGCAAAGGCGGAGTAGAGGTAGGGCAGCAGGCGCATCCGTAGTTCGATGACCTCACGGACCGCATCGGTGACTTCGGGAAAGTCCCAGGGTTTGGTGCCGGATGCCCAGGCGTTGAGTTTTGCCATGGGGGAGAAGCAGACCGTTTGCATGCGGTTGAGCCATTCGCGGGCAGTTTCGGCACTGCGGATTTCAGGGGTCCAGAGGATCCCGCAAAGGCTCGCTGAAGAAAGTCCGGTAATGTATTCCTCATGATTATAGGAATCGGAATAGAGCACGAAGGGGTAGGCCGAGGCAGCTCCATTACTGGCACGCACGAGTCCGTAGGTGCGCTGGTTGTTGGCCTTGAAGAGGTCGTTATAGAGCATCTTCTGTATCAAGACACCGTAGGATTGTCGCATGGCCTCGGCTGAGGTTCCGGATGGGAAGGTGGCATGGTCTGGCCATAGCCAGAAATCATAACCATCGACCTCATCCATTTTATAACCGCTGATACCGATGTCGAAATGATCTGCTTTGTGTTGCTGAACAAGGAGATCGCGGGCCTCAGGGAGGGTGAAGTCCGGGACGATTCCCAGCCAGACCATGTGCGAGCCCGCGAGCGGGTAGAGGGAATCGTAGAGTTTGGCCTGTTGGGAAAGGTAGGGATTTTCCCAGAGGTTTAGGCGAATGCCTTTTTTAAGGAGGCCCTGTGTGAAGGCCTCCGGATCGGGAAAGCGTTTAAGCTGCCATTCAAAGGTGCAGGGGTAGGACTTTGTCATCCAGCCGGGTTCCAGTCCCACCACGTCAAGGGGGATTTTATACTGCTGGTATGCCTCGACTTCAGCCTCCACTTGAGCGGCGTCATGCTTGGCGTGGGCACGGTGCCAAAACCCAAGACCCCAGAGCGGAGGGAGGGCCCCGCCACCGCAATAGAGGTTGTAGCGTTGCACCACTTCAAGGAGGGAATCGCCCGCGAAAACAAGAATTTCGAGGCCATCGGCGCGGACTGCCGCCTCCACGGAGTCCCCGCGGGGCAGGGCCTGCCATGGTCCCGCCTGTTCCGCGATTTCGTCAGCGGGTGGGTTGCGGTCCACTTCCGGGGGGCGTTGCGAGGCGTCCTTGCGATTGCTCACAAGATTGTAAACCTTGAGATATCGGGCGGTGTTGAAAAAGACGCCATAGCCCCGGGAAGAGATATAAAAGGGAACCGGGGCATGGGTGCGGCCGCCCCCGCGGCTCCAGTGATCGACCTTGAGCTCAAGCACCCGGCTGTCCTGTTTGAGGCGATCGAGTTGCAGTCCGTAGCCGTAGATTTTCTCATCCGGGGCACAGGGGATGCGAACCATGATGCGCCCGTCGTCATTACGGGAATAAGTAATCCCCTTGGGAGAAAAGGGAAAGGAGGGCTTACCCAAGGCTTCCAGTGCGGCGCGGCGCGGCGCTTCTGCGGCGAGGTCGGTATAGCGAAGTTCCTTGGAGAGATCCCCGATGGTCGCGCTCCAGACGCCCTTGGCGGGTGCCTGCCAGTCTTCCAGGGGGAGGAGGGCATCGAGCGTGGTGGCATGCCTCCCTTGCGAGGTGAGCGCTAGAAGTGCCAGCAGGAGGGCAGTGTGTTTGATTTTCATGGACCGGTCGTTTTAGGCTTTGGATGTTAGGATTAACAACTCTGCTTACGGCTTTGAGCTTTTAAAGGGTAAAAGTCCTGGAATCGTATAAAATTTGCGGATGACGGCGTGATCGTGTCTGGCTGAGCTTTCTTCCGATAGCTGTTAAAAAACCGCGCGCTGCAGCAAGAAAAAGCTTGATACTACTAACATTGGGGCTTGATTTATAAATTTACAAATATTATAAAAAAACTGATTCGAAAAAAATAAATACCCCTAAAATGAAACAAAAAGCGTCTTCTCAATCCTGTTGTAAGCTCTGGTTCCGGTTCCTGATTTTTTCGCTGCTCAGTTCGAGTGCCTCTTGGGCAGTCCCCAATGCCTTCGATGGCACGATTGATACCGACTGGAGTAAAGCCGGGAACTGGAATGTGGAGCTTCCGGGTACCTCCGCCGGAAATACCGCCATCGTTCAAAATCAAAGGACGGTCGATTTGACTACCGATTTTGCGGGAGCTAATTCCTTTGACGCAACGATTAGGGATGGTTCAACCCTCAATATTTCCGCTAATTTTTCGAATGTCGGTTTTCTGCGGGTTGGCCACAATGATGGTCATTTTGGAACTATCAATCACAGTGCCGGTACGGTATCTACGACAACGACCGGAGCTATTATTGTCGGAGAACCTACCGGGAACGCGACGCAGGATTCAAATTACAATCACACGGGCGGAACGGTTAACACCGCTGGAATTGATATTCGCCAGAAGGGAAAGCTGAACATTAGTAATAATGCGAGCTTCAATTTGGGTTCAGGGGGCAACAGTTCTATCAGAAGTGGTGGCGAGGTGCGACTCAATGGCGGAACCCTCACGGTTGATAAGGATTCCGAAAATGTCACGGTTACGGGCGATGGCTTACTACTTATTAATTCCGGCACTTTCACGAGTCAGGGGGCGGATCCGGGCGATGTACTAACGATGCACAATGATGTGCGGGTGGTTGATGGAACCGTGAACCTTGCCGGGCAGAATTATTTTGGTGGAGAATTTCGGGTGGTCGGTGATGCCGCCACGATTCAAATTGATCGCCTTAACAGTTCTGCCATGATAACTACGGATTTTGTATTTGAAATGGATAGCGACGGTATCAGTGCCATCACCAATACGATTTGGATGAATATAGAATATACTACTATCACGGTCGATGCGACTGCCTATACCGGAGGAGCGGGAACCTTTACCCTCTTTGACACGAATAACCTCACACAGATTTCCGGTACCCTAAATGTGATTGGTCTGGCGAATGGTTTGACCGGTCAGATTATACAGGATGAGGACAACGATATTGTGACTTTGAGGATCGTGCCCGAGCCCGGACAGGCCGCGCTCTTACTGGGGTGCATTGCTGTAGGCTTTGTTTTGCTCTTACGCCGACTGAAACCGGGCCATTAAATTACGCTATAATTTTAGACCCATCATTAGCCCATGTAGACTTACGAAAGAGCTGGCTCAGTTTGGGTAACTCAATCAAGAGGAATCATGCCCTTATTTAGGGCTGTGTTGGACGGTGAATCAAACTCCTTTGAATATGACTACCAGCGTCGCACTGACTTTGACAGTTTCTTGGTTCAGACCATCCAGACTTGCACGGATCTCAGTACAGAAAATTGGAGCCAAAATGGCTGGGCCGCTCTGCAGGGATAAGCCTCTGGCGGGGGGACGGAAATTTTGCCAGCTACGGGTATGATAGCTGAATAATACCGTCCCCTATACTGCGCTCTGTTTGTTGGATGGTCTTATTCGGTTGACTTACTGATAGTATTAACAAAATTAATTACAGAGATGTTGTTCAACAAATCTTGTTCAGCTAACTGATATCTTTCTTATATGTTACCCATTTTTTAGCTCAAACAAGTCTACCCATGAATGCTTTTTGTTTCCGCAGTGCCCTCCTGCTCCTGGGCTTTGTATTTGCTGCGTTTACTGCTTTTGCGCAGGAGCGTCCGGCCATGCCAAACTTCATTCTCATGCTGGCTGATGATCTCGGCTGGCAGGACATCAAGGCCTACGACACCCAGGCGCCTTTCTCGGTCTTCGAGACGCCGGTGATGGATGCCCTGGCGGGCGCGGGGGTACGTTTTACGAACGGCTATTCGCCCACTCCGGTTTGTGCGCCCAGTCGGGTGGCGATCATGACCGGCAAACACCCGGCGCGAGTGGACGTGACTTCGGTATCAGGCGGAAAGTGTCCCAAGGCAGGCAGCGCTAATACCAGTACCATCACGCCACACTACCGCAGCAGCATGAGAGATGAGGAGGTTTCCCTCGCGGAAGCCCTCAAGGAGATCGGTTATTTCACCGGGGTCTTTGGTAAGTGGCACATGTCGCCTGATGGACACCATTCCACTTTTCCCTTACCCACGGATCAGGGGTTTGACCGGGCCTACAATGGTCGGGGGGTACAAAATGGAATGAACCGCCTCAGCGATTTTGCCACTACCAGTTCCAGTGATCCCTATCAGTTGGACGCAAACGGCATCGCCAAGGATCCGGTGACCGAGGAGGCCCTTGGTTTCTTCGCGGAGGCGGTCACGCAGGGCGACCCCTTCTTTTGCTACTATTCCACCTGGCTGGTACACGGTCCCTGGCAGGTGCGCACGGAGAGCCTTTTGCAAAAATATGCCGGGCTCATGGGCTACACTTATCCGCTGGATGGCAGCGAGGTCTTTGCAGAGGGTCAGGAAAACCCCTATTACGCCGCCATGGTCGAAAGCCTCGACTATTATATCGGCAAGTTGATCGACTATTTGGAGGCCACCGACGACCCCCGCTGGCCGGGGCACAAGCTCATTGAAAATACCTACATTGTTCTCAGCTCTGACAACGGTGGTATGGAAACGGGCGATACCAATGGTTATGTGACCGACAACTTCCCCTTGGACAAGGGCAAGATATGGATCAAAGAGGGCGGAGTGCGCGTGCCCTTCATCGTTCGCGGCCCCGGCATATCGGCCAATATGGTCAGCGATGTCGTGGTCAATGGCATGGATCTCTACCCGACCTTCCTCGCTCTGGCCGGGCAGGCGCTTCCGGACCGGCTGGAAGGTTGTGACCTGAGCGGCCTTTTGCTTAACAACCCGCAGGATACCTCCCTTGTGCGGCACCACCAGAACAACGCGGTTCGGGACTCCATGTACTGGCATTTCCCGCACTCAGGCCGGGTGGCAACCACCCTCCTGAAAGATGGCTGGAAGCTCTACAAGAACTACGACCACTTTAGGAATAACGACCTCGGTCAATACTCGCTTTACCAGTTGCATGATTCCAGCGGCGATTCCGTCGATCCCGGCGAAGCCAACGATCTGATCGATTCCCAGAGCGCTCTGGCAAGTACCTTGATTACGAGCATGGAGTCTTGGATCGAGGAGGTCGACGCACGACCGGCGTACTACAACCCCCAGCGTCTGGACACGCCTCTGGTCAACCGCACTCCGAGGATCCTTTCCTCGGGAAATGACGACACCGTCGCTTGGGTCACCTGGAAAACCGGACGCGCGCAGGTCAAGCACATTGATCTGCTTTACACCAAGAACGCTTTGGGGACGAGCCAAGAGGAGTGGTTTAAGATCCCGGTGCCTTTTACTCATTCACGCGGCTGGGCCGAGGTCGCTATCCCGGATGGCGCTGAGAGTCTCCTCTTCAACCTGATCGACGAGAACAATTTCTTTCACAGTTCTGTCGATTTGACCGGGCACATTGGCTATGACTCCGAGCGGGTTCCAGCGCTGTCATGGAGCCCTAAGGGCAGGGCAGTGGTGGCTGATGCCGGGGCAGTCTTCCCCGCGGATGGAGTCCTTTTTGCCAATTCCGTGGATGAGGGTTCTTTTTCCGCTGTACGTGACGACGGTGCGAATCAGCAGGTGTTAGGGCAGACCTTTACGGTCACCGAATCCGTACGGCTCACCGCCCTCACGCTGAAGGCATACCTCAGCTTCACGATTCCCGATTCGGAGGATCACGAGTATTACCTTTGGATCGGAAAGTACGCGGACGGTGCTCCGGTCGTGGAAAGTCACCGGACCCGGCTCTTCCAGCTAGTGGACATGCGCGGCCTTTCCTCAACTGGGGGCAACTACTACACCATCGACTTCGATGATGTGGCGTTGACGCCGGGCACTTATGCCTTCCAGCTTAAATGGAAAACCCGGGCAAGCGGCAGCAACTCCTACTGGAGCCGGGCCAACGGCAACGGCGCGTATGCTGGTGGAGACCGCATCCATATCCTGACGACTCCCGACGCGGAGATTAGTGTTCCTTTCTCGCAGGCAGAGGGGGCGGGCACCGATCTGGTCTTTGCCCTGCATGGTTCGGTCGATGCTTATGGCGGCTGGGCCAGTGAGCACGGGCTGGATCGCGCCCCGCAAGATCCCTATCTCAACGGACTGGACAGCAGCGGAAAGCTCAGGCCCAGTAGCGTTTTTTTCACCAAGTCTTCCGCTAGCACCTGGGCGGTCAGCAACGGCGTGCTCGCCAATGATGGCTTGTTAAACAATAACGCCGGTGAAGGGGCTGCTGCCACGGTGATCGACTTGTCAGGCAGGGCTTTGTCGGACAGTTCCTTGCTTACGTTGGAATTCGATTACACCACGGCAGATCCCGGTGAAGTACTTTATGTGCATCTCTGGGGCTGCACCAAGACGGATGAGTCCGTTGACCCGGAGTTGATCAACCTAGGTGCGCAAAATGGCAATGCATGGCTGAGCAACGCTCCAGGCCTGCAGCAATACAACCTCGCAAAGCCGGATGGCGCCTTCTCGGGTAGCCCTGGTTCAGGCTCGGATGCCGCTGCGATACTTACGGGGGCCACCGGGGAGCAAAGCTATAGTAGCACTTTCGACTTATCTTCTTTCCTTTCGGCTCCCAGCAAAGTACAGGATTACGACTATCTGATCCTTGCCTTCGCCCGCGAAATTGGCGGAACCACCACTCCGGCCGTGAGCGTGACCAACCTTCGTCTTGCCCTCGGCGGGAGCGATACCGAGCTGTTTGCCTTTCCCCGCGATATCGTGCCACTGGACAACCTACAGGCGGATCCGGACAGGGACCGTCGACCCAACCTGTTGGAATTCGCAATTGGAGGAGACCCCAACGTTGATGCCGAAGAAAATCTGCTCCCGGGAATGGAGGACAACGGTGGTGCTTTTGAGTACGTCTACCGGCGCCGCCGCGACGCGGCCTCCAGCGGACTCTCCTACACCGTCCTGCGTTCGACTAATCTTGAGGCGAATGAATGGAGCGCGGACGGTGTAACCGAGACTGTATCTACTCCGGTGGATTCGCTCCACGAGGAAGTTACCAATAGCATTGTTCCATCAGAGAAGGTCTTTCTCCGCCTCCAAGTGGAATCCTCGAATTGAGCGGTGTCTGCGGGCAGTAGTAGCCACCGCACCTGCTGCAATGCCGCGAAGACTTCGCTGAGTGTGATAAGTAAAACAGGAATACAGGTGCAGAACAACGCCAGGCCGGTGACCTCTTCGAATTCTTTTTTTCGGGACTGAAATCCCTTTAACGGCGGGATTGAGGGTCATTGATTTTGACTCCAAGGGTCGCGAGCGCCTTACGGGGTTGTTTATTTGAATGGGTCGGGTCGGTCGGTTGCCTTGCCCTTATCAGCTGCGAAAAAAGCGAAAAAAGCTTGATAGTATTACCAAAATGTTTTATTTTTTAAATTATGTTATCCCAAAATGCCCCAATGTATACACTTTTACGCTTGCTTCCCCTGCTAGCGATGACAGCGCAATCGCTTCTTGCTCAGGATGGATCCCGCACTTGGACGGGTGCGGTGGACAGTGATTTCTACAATGCCGGCAACTGGTCCGGGACGACTCCAGATTTCCCCAACGGCTACGCAACCTTCAGCGGCAATTCCAACACCTCCATTACCCGCACCAGTAACACCTACAATTATCTCTTCGGTCTCTTCTTCACCAACAGCCTGAGTTCGGACAACGCCTTCACCATCGGTACCTCCCCGAGTAGCGGCACTCAGATCAACTGGGGCGGCCCCAACATTACTACTACAGCATTGTCCGGCGCCGGGAGCCTAAACGACACGATCAACAGTAACATCCATTTGGTCGGCACAAAGGCCAAGGTTTTTGACCTCGGGGCCAACCACAACCTGCACATCGCCGGAGTGATCACGGGCGGCAACACCACAGACTACTCTTTCACAAAACAGGGAACGGGCACGCTGACCCTTTCCGGGATCAACACCTACGACATCGTAACGACGGTTTCGGCGGGCACACTTGAAATCACCCAAAAAGAGGCTCTCGGCAGCACGACTGCGGGCACAGTGGTGCAGGACGGCGCGACCGTCCGCCTTAGCTTTGCCAGTAACAGCGATGCCACGGAAGACGCCTTCACCATCAGTGGCGCGGGCCATGGCGGCGCAGGCGCTCTGGACGTTGTTGATTCTGACATTAACGGAGCGATTACCCTCGACGGCGACGCCACCATAAAAGTGACAACCCGCCTTGATCACAGCAATACCATCTCTGGTACCGGCACCCTGACCAAGACTGGTAACGGAGCCATGGTGCGCGGCCAAGCCATCACCGCCGACAATCTGGTGGTTGCCGAAGGCGAATATTTGGCCACCGGTACTAATGCCCTCGTGACTGGAGACGGCACCGCCAACACGGGCGCGATTACAGTACAGGGGGGCGCCTATCTGACCTTGTGGAAAACCGGCATCAACAACACGCCGGACATCGTGCTGGAAGGAAATTCCATTTACCAAACGACCAGCAATACAGCCGACCAAGTCACTTCGATTGACGGCACCATGCTTTTGAATGGGGACGTGGACTTTAAAAACTGGAACACAAAACACACGGTCAACAGCGACATTAGCGGGACGGGGGGCATCTCTTTGATCCAGATCAACAGCAACAGTGACTACGCCGAATATACCTTGACAGGAACCAATACTTACGCCGGACAAACAACGGTCGGCAATGGCCAGGAATCCGGCAGAATCACCCTCCGGATAGACGGTGACAACAGCGGTGCGACCGGCGACGTAATCGTTGAAAACCACAGCACGCTCACCGGCAGCGGCACTATTGGCGGGGGCACCACGTTGCGCAACGGCGCCTCGCTCAACCCTGGCAACAGTCCGGGTATCCTGACTTTCAACGATACCCTGACGCTTGAGGCTGGTTCAACCACCACGATGGAGATTGACGGAACCACCCGCGGTACCGAATACGACGGCATTGATGTGGCAGGCTTACTCACCTTCGGTGGCGATTTAGTGATCACCTCGGACAGCACTATTCTGGAGGGGACTTACAACCTCTTCGACATACAGGGTAGTAGCGCGGGTGACTTCAACTCAATCACGCTAGCCGGGGTCGCCTACAATGACGACTCTCTTGCCAAGGCCGGTGAGGAGTGGTCGATCGAGATTGGGGGCATCCGTTACACTTTCTCGGAGGCCACTGGCGCATTTGTTGTCGTGCCCGAACCTGGAGCCTTTGCTTTGCTGACCGGCCTCATCAGTCTCGGTTGGATCGTACTCCGCCGCCGGAAGGCGTAGGCGTAGGCGTAGGCGATGCCAGCGATACTGCGCGACTGGCACAAGGCCATCGGAAGAAGAATGCCATGGCTGTTTTCGGACTATGCTTAGCCGTATGGAGACCAGCGAGAGATATTTTACTAAAATGGATCCAATGAAAATGGCAAAGCTAGGAACAATCGCAGTCGGAGTCTTCCTGGCATCTGCCGGGTTGCCAGCTATGGAGACGATGAAAGCGTCGCAGCGCCCGAACATCGTGGTGTACCTGATCGATGACCTTGGTTGGAACCAGATCAGCGCGGGGAAGGGGACGATGGGTACGCATTCGGAAGTTTTTCGCACGCCCAATCTCGAAAAGCTGGCGCGGGGCGGACTAAGTTTCACACAGGCATACATGCAGCCCAACTGCGCGCCCAGCCGGGCCGCCTTGCTCACCGGGCAATATCCGGCCCGAGTGCACAATGATGTGTATGTGGTCGGGCATTTGAACCGGAATAAAAAGCCGGGCATCACCAGAGAGCAGGCTAAGTTCAAGGGACCGGAGCAAAGTCCGGATGTTGCGGCCGGGGCGATCACGATCGCGGAGGCCATGCGGCAAAACGGCTACGCCACCGCGCACATCGGCAAGTATCACGTGGGTGGCCACCGAGGCGAGTCGACGCTTCCGGGTAATCAGGGTTTTGATATCAACATCGGCGGCTACTACCAGGGCAACCAGCCGGAGTGCTTTGCCCGGGAGGTGAAGGGCGAGTGGAAGTTTCCCGGACTGGGCCGCGGGGATTTCGACCGCTATGCGAGTCCCTACACTCGAGCCTACACCCAGAAGCATGGCATCCCCTCCGGACAGATTGGAAAACCCAAACACGTCTGTGACGCCCTGGCGGACGCCATGGAAGCAACGATTGCCCGGCTTAATGAGCAGGACAGGCCCTTCTACCTGCAGTTGCACGCCTATTCCGTGCACGGGCCTGTCCGGTCACGCCCGGATATGAAGGCTGCAGCCCTCAATCGACTGGATGGCAAAGAGAAAAGGAAGGCTGAACTGGCCGGATTCATCGCGGGAATGGATCAGACCCTGGGCCGCTTGGTGAGGGCGCTGGAGGATCCTAACGGCGACGGCGACCGGAGCGACAGCATCGCGGGCGATACGCTGATTCTCTTCACTTCTGACAACGGCGGCACGCACTTCGATAACCTGCCTTTACGCGGGGTGAAAGGCATGTTCACCGAGGGTGGCATCCGTGTGCCATTGGTGGCAAGCTGGCCGGGAGTGGTGCCTCCAGGCACGGTGAGTAAGCATCTGGTGCACGCGGTGGACTTTTATCCGACTTTTCTTGAACTTGCAGGCAACCAGTGGGGTCCGGCAGATGCGAAGCACCCATTGGATGGGGAGTCCTTTGCTGGCGTCCTGCGCTGGCCGGAAAGGCCACGCCAGCAGCGCGGGCCAATATTCTACCTCTTCCCCGGCTATATGGATTACCGTGCCCAGCCTTGCGTAGCCGCGATCGACGAGTTGGGGGGTCAGTGTTACAAGCTCTTCTACTTCTACGAGGCAGATGCCTGGGAGCTATATAATCTTTGCGAAGATATCGGCGAGAGTCGCGACTTGATAGCCGAGCAACCGGAGATCGCTGCTAGAATCTCGAAAAAAATTCATGCGTGGTTGCAGCAGTCGCATCCGACATGGAAGCCAAAGTATCCGCTCGACAAGGTAGACGGCAAGCCTGTGCCCCCGCCATACATCGGAGCGTCCTTCATTGGGCGTTAATTTGGATCCGATATTTCAGCTGAGCCAGTTTGGCGTTCTTCCGGAATGCCTTGATTATTTTCTCCGGTAGGGCCAAGCCGCAGGTTGCGACGACTTTAGCCCTGATGCTGATTCGGTTGCTGGTGCAAAGTTGCTCAAGCACTGTTACGCCTGACCTCTAAATTGCTCGTCTGGTTCGACTCAGCCGCGTGGGTAAAGAAGAACACATGGTTTCGCATGTGCACCAGTTTAAAACCGAAAAAGTGTTAGTATTAACGAATTGAGGCTTGTCTTAGGGTTGGGATTGCATACCTATCTGGCATAATGCGATATGTTCAACTACTTCTCCTATTCATACTACTTTTCAGCGTAAATTGCGCGCGGATTTCTCCCGTGTTGCAGGAGCCGGGAGCGACGGCGGTCGGCGCGGAGAGCTATGTGTGGACAACGGATCACCTGCACGTGGGGGTGCGCTGGCAGCCTCATGGGGGTCAGCCGAAAAACAATGCCTATGATGCGGCGCGGCCTGTGATTGCAGAGGATAGTAGCTATGCGCAGTTTTGGGTGAGTTGGGCGGCGGTAGAGCCGACGGAGGCACACCGGGACTACTTGGAAAATAGTTCGGGCTATTTGGCTGCGATTGAGGCGGCGGTGGATGCGTGCGTGGCGCGGGGTTTGAAGGTGGAACTGGTGCTTTGGCATTGTCCGGCATGGGCTTCAGTGAGTGGCAATGCCGGGCCGTGGAAAGCGAAGACTGGGGAATATGCGAAATTCACGGCGCGTTTGGCGCGTCATTTCAAGGGGCGGGTCCATGCCTATCAACTGTATCATGAGGCGAATTTGAAATCGATGCTGGAAGACGGTGACATGGATTATTTGATGGAGGAGGTTTTCAAGAAGGGTGCGCGGGCGGTACGAGGGGTTTATGCGGCAGAGCCAGCGGAGTCTGTCATCATTTCGACCTCCGGATGTTCACCCTGTGATGCCTGTGAGGTGGTGGATGGTTTAAAGGAAACGGGTGCGCGGGCGGTGCATGAATTTTATGATCGTTTGATTGGGGATGCGGAATTGATGGCAGGGGTGGACGCTTTGAATTTGAATGTATCGGACCACGTCGATGGCTATGGTAATATGGAGGGTAGTCTTATTACCTCGGCATGGGCGAATTACGATCTGGTGCGGGACAAACTGGATGCCGCAGGCTATCCGAATAAAAAAGTGTTGGCGTCAGAATCGTGGGTGGTTTGGGACGGAGCCCCGAATGCGGTGGATGTGAACGGAGACGGTAAAATGAACGAAGTGGATGCCTATTTAAAAACTTTAACGCTGATGGGTCAGTGTTTGGAGCGGGGCTTGAATACCATGAATTTGCCATGGTCAGATAATTCGAGCGGTTGGGCGATGGGCTTGACCAAACGTCGGGACTACAACGGGCGAGTCAAGGAGCTCAAGCCGGAGGTCGTCATTCCTGCTAATGACGGCGGGGCGGATATCGTGACGGAGAAAGTAGCCTTGAGTGGAAATGATGCGGACTTTGTCATCCGTCCCGGTGGACTCGAGAATTTCACGATTGCGGATTACATCAATCCAGCGGATCCGAATCACTTGCACTATTACATCTGGCGCTGGTATGCCCAGTTGGCGGGTGGATCGGATGAAGTGATCCGTCATGCTCTGGCGGGGGAGTTCGGAAATGACGTGACGGTATGGGGTCCGGGCTTTACGGGGGCGGAACGTTACCGGATGTCTTCGTATAACCGAACAAAGGAGCGTTTCACGGTGCTACTGTATTCCGGTGGGGGTGCCGGGCGCTATTGGGCGAAGGTCAGTATACCGGCGACGATTCAGGATGGGAAGCGTTACAATAATGGGGATTCACGGCAGGACTACCGGGGAGAGGGTTTTGCGGAAGGGGATCCTTATTACGCGGTGATCACCACCAAGGATATCAGTATGGAAGATGGAAGCGACCAGAGCGTGGCGCAGGTTGTTACAAAGGCTGCCTTGGTGGAAAATGACACATTGACGGTAGTAGTGGACAAGATGAATCGCTTTACCAAGATAGAGTTCTTTAAGGGGGTACCACCGGAGGTTGTCGCAACCAACTTAAAGGACAAATAATCATGTATCGAAGACTCTTCGCCACTTGCGCAAGCCACGGGCTCATTCTGATCACGGCGTTTTTATTTACTGTGAGTCTTCATGGCACTCAGGGGTCGGCGGCAGCGCTACTGCCCGATGCGGCGGACTGGTGTACCTTGAGTTGGGTGGATGGCCCGGCGAATATTCAGGGTCATAGCTTTGATGCGGAGGCGGCCACTCTCGCGCTGCGCTCGGGACGTGGGGCGCTTTTTTTTGATCCGGTGAGTTTGAGGATGAAGGAGGTACAGGCCGGTGGCCGCAGCTTGCCAAGCTCGATGCGTTTTGAGGCGGTGGATGCAGGTGGAAAACTCTGGCGGGCACAGATGCGGAAAACGATCCGGAGTCATTACGCCTTTCCGATACGAATAATTGAATCGGGAAACTGGTATCAGCACCTTGGGATTTATGATTTAGAGTTATGCCCAACAAAGCCAAGTGGAGGCGAGCCTCAACAAGGGGCGGAACTTTTGGATGGCGCACTGGACTGGCGCGCTTGGGCGGATGGGGGCCGATTCGACTGGCATTTCAAAAATCCGAAAGGGATGCAACTTGTTGAAGTGCGCGTGATTTGGGAAGTGTCCGGGCATAAGGTTTTTCAGGCTGAGGGTGAACTGGACCAGGACCAGTGGACAGTTGCTATGGATTACTGTGTGGATTTGGATGGCCGGATCGCGGCACGGAAAGCGTTCCCCGAGGTGAGTTTAAAATTCCCAGAGGGTGGAGCGCGTTCGGCATACAATGCGAAATCAGGAGCCCTTGAAGTTGTGATGGCGACGCAATTCTGGCCGGACGGAGAAGGGCGGGATTATCCGGTCTCTGAACTGGATCGCGTCACGCGCCTACCTTTTGAGATTCACAATTCCAGCGAGGAGGCGCAGGTCATCCCACTGCGTTTTATTCATGAAGAGCATTCGGTGACGGGCTACGTGCCCCTGCTTTTAGATGGGGCAGGCAAGCCCACCGGCTTATCGGTGCAGTCAAGTAAGAATTGGCATGAGAAACTGGGAGGAAAGGAGTCGTTACCTTACGATGGTCGTTGGATTCATTGTAGTACGCGGGTTCGCGTTCCGCCCAAGTCGAGCTTGAAGTTGGAGTATGCGATTGTGCACTCTAACTGGCAGGGTCTGCCGGCGGCTTCGATGGGTCAGCTCAGTCTGGTGGGCTGGGGTGGTAATGGCTTTTGGATACAGGCGGCGCTGGGTACATGGGGCGAGAATTTTTGTTTCCAGCCGGGGCGGGTATTGCGGCGTTCTTTTGTAACCGATGTGCGGCCCATAAACACGCTTGGTTATGTTACCGGAAAGACGCACTCCTGGACCTCAAATCTGGGTGGGGGTGATGTGGGGCTGATCATAGACTCGAAGGGTAAGTATCTGCCTTGGGTGGATGCGCAAACCGTTTTCGTGGCAGATGGACCGAGGCGCACCGAGGCACGGGTGGAGGAGCGTTTGCCCGATGGAGCAGCGACCTTGCGGACCGAGGTGATCTTGCCGCAGACGAATGATTGCCTGCGAACTTTTTTGCGCATCCGGATGGAGGTCAAAAAGCCCCTGAGCTTTTCACGTTTTGCCCTTTTTCAGATGGGTTCGGAATCTTACAGCACAACCCGTGCGCACACGCTCGCCTATGGAGAGGGTCTGCATCTTAAAACGCTAGAGCTTAAGGATGCGGGTCAGCCGGGCGAGCTTCACCTGAGCCGCGAACTCGCGGGTCGCAATGCCTGGTTCAGTCTAATTGGAGCCTTACAGGAAGAAAACAAGGGCACCGCTCATGGCGAACGTGGTTTAATAGTACGAGACTTTGAAGGCTGCATCGGGGGTCGACCCCTTGCCAACCCTTGGTTGTCCGCTTATTCCATCAAAGACCGCGCTCCGAATTTTAATGCCGAACTAACGGTTCCGCCGACGGTGCAAAGCTTTGAACCGGGCGACTATATCGAGGCTCTCTTGGAGTTTGTCATTCTGCCGATGCATGCGGAGGAATACTTCGGGAAAAATGAGGAATTCCGGAAGGCAATGTCTGCAAAAAGCCGCAACTGGGAATTGATTTCGGAGTTTGCGGCAGGGGGTGGGGGCCTGTCGGAGGCAAGCTATGAAAGCGCCCTGAAGGGGATTCGTCTGAAGTCCGGTATGGGTTTGAACAGCTTGGTGGTGCGTGGTTTCCCAGCTGTCGAGGATGGGGTCTGGGAGGAGCGCATAAACGGAAAATGGGAAGTATTGGGGGCTCGATTCCCTAAAGAGGGAGGGGTGCAATGGACCTGGAACCCGCAGAGCGGGGCATGGGACTGCTTTTTAGGTATTTACCCGCTCATGGAATCGGATGCCTTCGCGGATCGCTTTTTTCGCTATAAAATTAAGACGCCCTAAGGCACGCATCCGCTATCTTAAGTGGGGTCTTTTAAAATGTTGATTGTGTCTGCTTTTTAGCTATGTTCTGGAATGTATTGTTAATAATAACAAAACCATCCTCTCTAGGGTCTTAATTTCAAACTATACTTGATAAATGGATATAACACTCTCGCTGGTCGACTACATCGTCATTGTGGCAATAATGCTATGCCTGATCAGTGTCGGGCTATACTTTACGAAAAAGGGGAGCACGAGTCTCGATTCCTATTTCGTATCCGGGCGTTCTCTGAAGTGGTACATTGCGGGCACATCCATGATCGCGACAAGTTTTGCGGCGGACACTCCGCTTTGGGTTTCGGGTCTGGTGCGGACTCATGGAATACATTACATTTGGCAATTTTGGGCACCCTTGATCGGCGCGGTTCTGGCAGTGGTTTATTTTTCGCGAAAATGGCGACGGATGGGCTTTGTGACGGATGTGGAATTCACGGAGGCACGTTATGGAGGTGCGCCTGCAAAGGTATTGCGCGGCTGGTCCGGTGCCTGGGGCGCGTTATTCGTGTGTCCTTTGATCTCGGCTTGGGTGATCAAGGCAATGGAGACCATCTCGCGGGAGGCCTTGGGTTTGCCGGAGGAATATCAGGTCGCGGTGACCCTCGCGGTGGTGACAATTGCGGTTTTAATGTGCGGGCTCTCGGGTTTGTTCGGGGTGGTTTATACGGACTTTATCCAGTTTGCGCTGGCGACCGGAGGAACTTTATTGCTGGCGGTGCTGGCTGTGCAGGAGGTCGGCGGCCTCGATGCACTGGTTGAACAACTGCGTGGCATGGAGGCCTGGTCCGGGAATGAATTGAGCATCTTGCCGCAATTCGGCAATGAACCGGGTCAGATGTCGGTTTGGAACGGAATCGGTTATTTTGGATTTTTATGGATGACGGTAGGTCTGAGTGGCGGCTATCAGGCGCAACGTCTATTAGCGAGTAAGGACGCGAAGCACGCGAGCTACGCGCAACTCCTGCATTCGATTGTTTATTATGCCTTGATGGCGTGGCCCTGGATCATCGTTGCGCTTTGTTCGCTGGTGCTTCTGCCCGAACTGGCGGTGGCGGATCAGAGCGCCGCCTATCCTCGAATGATCGTAACCATTCTGCCGGTTGGATTGCGCGGTCTCCTTGTGGCAGCGCTCCTTGCCGCCTTTATTTCAACAATAAGCACGCTCTTCAACTGGGGTTCTTCGTATTTGGTGAATGATATTTACCGACGCTTTTTGAATCGAAATGCCACCGAGTCGAATTATGTTTCCATTGGTCGCATCGCGACAGTTTTCATGGCGGCAGCCGGTGCTTATATTTCAATTCAGGCGAAGGACATCCAGACGCTCCTTACCTTGGCTTACGTTTTAGGATCCGCGAGTCTGGTGCCGGCGGTGCTGCGTTGGTTCTGGTGGCGTTTGAACGGGAAGGCTGAGCTTGTGGGCATGGTTGCGGGTTGGATTCTGGTCGTACTCCTTATGATAACAAAGACCTTTGATGCTCCGATGGCTTCACTGCTGAATCTGGAGGAGGGAGTGGCGTTCAGTAGTGATCCAAATTTAGTCGGCGCACGGATGCTTTTCATGATTCTCTCGGTGGGGGTTTGTGTTGTGGTTGCAGCCTTCCTAACCAAGCCAGACGATCCCGAGTTGTTGAAGCAATTCGTATTGCGGGCGCGGCCCTTTCCTATGGGGTGGCGACCTATTATTAAATTACTGGATGAGCCCTACCATACCCCGGAGCCTTTTTGGCGCACGATGCTCTCCTGGCTCATCGCGCTGGTGGGCGTGAGCAGCACCCTCTTTGGGGTTGGCAAACTACTCTTGGGTCCGCGGCCTTTGGGGCTTGCTCTCCTCGCTGTGGGAGCGCTGGCGCTATTCATAACCCTTAACCGGATTCGAACCGATTGTAGTGAGGAGGCATGATGAAACAAAAGATGAAGCTCTCTTTAGTAATTTCCACTTTCTTTTATTTGCTTAGCGCCCTGGTGCTGCTGGCAGGAGAGCGCCCTGAAAAGCCGAATGTGATCCTGATCCTGACCGATGATCTTGGTTGGCAGGACGTAAAATGTTATGACATCGATGAACCGTCACCGATGGAGACGCCAAACATTGATGCGCTTGCCAAGAGGGGCGTTCAGTTTTGGCAGGCCTACTCACCAGCACCCACCTGCGCACCGACCCGTTGTGCGATTATGAGCGGAAACCACCCCGCGCGAGCACAGAAGACCCATGTGGTGGGTGGGGCACCGCCCGCGCCTTATAATCGACCGAATTTCCGCATGATGCCTCCATGGTACAGCGGCAGGATGCCAGCAGATGAGCAAACGCTTGCCAAGGTGTTGCGTGAGAATGGCTACCGGACGGGGCATTGTGGCAAGTGGCACATGGCGATCGATCATCATGCTTTTCCGCAGCCCGAGGACCAAGGCTTTGATTATACCCGCAGCAATCTGGGCACGACCGCACGCATGCGTCCCCATCGTTTAACCGGTTTCGCCACGACCGCAGAGAATGACCGCCACCGCCTCGATGCAAACGGATTTCCCTATCATCAAAATAATGTGGACGCCCTCAGTTTTATAGAGGAATCAAAGGAGCAGGCTTTCTTTCTATATTACGCCACTTGGTTGGTGCATACCCCCATTCACACCCGCAGCCGGGCGCTACTGGATAAATATGTTAAAAAGCTCGGGGTCAGCCTGCCGGAAAATCCGGAACACTGGAGCGGAAAGGGACAGACCAACCCCTTCTATTGCGCGATGGTTGAGCAGTTGGACTATTACATGGGGCAGCTTTTTGAATACCTGGAGCAAACCGAAGACCCGCGCTGGCCGGGGCACAAGCTTATCGAAAATACCTACATTATCTTTACTTCCGACAACGGTGGTATGGAGGCAGTCCCCAATCAAATCATTACGGATAACTATCCTTTGGATCGGGGGAAGATTTCGGCAATGGAGGGCGGCACGCGCGTACCGCTCATTATCACGGGGCCCGGAATCGCTGCTGGAGTGCAGTCGGAGGTCATGGTGAACGGTTTGGATTTTTATCCCACGATTTTATCGCTTACCGGGACCAAAGGTCCGGCGGGTAAAGAATTTGACGGCTGTGACCTCAGTGGCCTGCTCCTGCGGAATCCTGAGGACAAATCGCTTGTGCGCGGGGAAAACGGCAAGTTTCGCGATACCATGGTTTGGCATTTCCCCCACAGTGTGGCTTTGGAGAGTACCATTCGCATCGGGGATTACAAATTGATCCGCAATTACGACCATGTGGAAAACCCCGCCACAGCAGAATTGGAACTTTACCGACTCTATAAAAACGTCGGGGGCAAAGTGGTGCGAGACGACATCGAAGAGTCCCGTAATCTCGTTGGTCAGGAACCGGCTCGTGCTGAGCAAATGAATCGGAAGCTGACGGAAATTCTGGAAGCGATGAACGCGAGTTACCCCTATTATAATGCCGCCTACAAGCGGGCTTTGCCGAATAAGGATAAAGTGTGCAAGGTGCTTGAGGCCAAGGCAGAAAACGGCGTCGCGCAATTTCGCTACCGAGAAAACGGCGCCAAAGTCGTGCGTGCCAATTTGATCTACACCTTGAACGGTGGCTCGCGCAACGAGGAGTGGTTCCGTGAACCCGCTCAACTTTTGCCCGGTAAAAAAGGACGCGTGGCGCTTCCGGAAGGCACAACCCATTTTTATATTAATCTGATTGATAAAAACAACTTCCTGGTAAGTCACCCGGAAGCGATGGACATGGTCACAAAAAACAGGACCCGTAGGAACTACTCGGAAGACGCCATTCCGGTCGCGCTGAAGTAGCTTCCCTGAATTAACAAAAACGAATATCGAAATCATGAAATACAATATCGTAATCTGTCTTATGATCCTCCTAGCGAATGGTGCTACCGCGGGCTGGTTCAAGAAATCGGCGCGCCCCGAAAAGCCCAATGTTATTTTAATCCTGACCGATGACCAAGGCTATGGCGATCTGGCGGTGCATGGACACCCATATTTAAAGACGCCCCATCTCAACCGTCTGCATGACGAATCCGTGCGTCTGGATAATTTCTACGTGAGTCCCTCCTGTTCGCCGACCCGCGCCGCGCTCCTGACCGGTATGCACGAATTTATGAACGGTGTTACGCATACCCTTGTTCCGCGCGAGCAATTACACAAGGATGCCGTCACTCTACCGGAATTACTGAAGACCGCCGGTTACCATACCGGGTTTATTGGGAAATGGCATTTGGGCCACAAGCCGGGCTACTTCCCAAAAGATCGCGGCTTTGACTGGTGTTCCACCAACCCGCAGGGTCCCCGCCGGCATTTTAATCCTGAAATTATTCGCAACAATAAGCGCAGCCAGCGTGAGGGTTTCCGCGAGGATATTTTCTTTGATGAAGCCATGACCTTTATCGAAGAAAGCGGGTCGCGACCTTTCTTTTGCTACCTCGCCACCTATTCACCCCATACCCCCCTTGCTGCGCCGGAGCAATTTATCGCACCTTTTCGGGAAGCAGGCCTCAATGATACTCATGCCACCTACCTCGCGATGATTGAGAATGTTGATTACAACGTAGGCCGCTTGATGGCTTACCTAAAGGAAAATGATTTGGATCAAAATACGATTGTCATCTTTATGAACGACAATGGTGTCACGGAGGGGCTGGATGTTTACAATGCGAACATGCGTGGTTGCAAATGCACGGTTTGGGAAGGCGGTTCGCGGGCCATGTCCTTTTGGCGCTGGCCGTCGCAATGGAAGCCAAAGACCGTAAACAATCTCACCGCCCACTTGGATATACTTCCCACCCTTTGCGAACTCACCGGAGTGGAGGTTCCCGCTGAAGTGAAAGCCCAACATGAAGGCTACAGTCTTTTGCCAATTCTTAGAAAAAGGAATCAATCCAACTGGCAGGCGGATCGTTATCTCTATCATCATGTGGCTCGTTGGCCCAGTGGTCTGGCAGCTTCCCATAAATATGCAATGGCTGGTATTCGGCAGGGTCACTACCTCCTGATCCGGAGTGAGCCCTGCGAGGATCCCGCCTGTGAGGATTATCAAAGCCAATGCACCACCTTGCGTGCAGTGAACAAGGGTTTGACCACCACCACTTACGCGCGGGGTAGTGCCCAGCTGCATTGGGGTACCACAACGCAGGGGCAGTGGGCTCTGTTTGATACCCTTGCCGATCCGGGTTGCCAGATGGATCTTTCCAAGGAAAAGCAGGAATTAGCCAGGGAAATGGGCTTGGCTTACGACCGCTGGTGGGATGCTACTTTTCCTGTCATGATGGCGAAGGGTGGCGATGCCGGTGACCCGTTGGTCAGCCGTCGGGCTTCTCAAAAGGACAAGGCATGGAAAGGACCTACGAGCGACAAGGACTTGCCGACCCCAAAAGAGAAGACGGCAAAATAAACTCCGCAAAATTAAGGCCCGGGAAAGCCTAAGGATCCAAAACTCTTTCAGCCAATCTGTTAATCTCAAGCCATGGAATTGAAACGTGATATTTATATTCTCTTTCTCTTTTCACTGGGTTTGCTCAACCTGAATGGTAATCCGCATCTCAAAACCCTACATGCTCAAATGGACCTCAACGAGAATCACTTGGTTTCTGCCAAGGAGTTTCTGGACTTCTGGCAGCAAAGTTTTAAAGCGCGCGACCATGACGGAGATCAGTTTCTGAGTGATGAAATCTATGGCACAGAGGTAATGCAACAAGTCGACACAAATCGGGACGGGCAGGTGAGCGTCGCGGAGGATCAGGCCTTAAGGCGCATCCATTTTAAAAGCCTCGATAAAAATGCGGATGGAAATGTCACCGTTGCTGAGATGTTGGGCTTGGATGAGGCACCTCCCGCGGAAGCCGATTATGAAGCGGACCGTCAGGCGGTTTCAGCACTGGCGGAGTTGCGCATGGTTCCAAAAATGCAGCCAGCGAGCGGATATGCTTCTTCGCGTGAATTAAGAGCGATATATTTTGATGCTTTGGATTATAAGGGCAAAAAAACCAAGGTCTTTGCCTGGATTGGTTTGCCAGAGCAACGCAAGGGGAAGGTGCCCGGTATTGTGCTGGTACACGGAGGAGGTGGCACCGCTTTTAAGCCATGGGTTGAGAAATGGACCGCCCGCGGTTATGCTGCGATTTCGATCGCGGTGGAAGGACAGACCGACCAAAAGCCTGCAAGTGGTTCGGAACATAAGCACTGGCGACCACATGAATGGGCCGGCCCGCAGCGAGTGGGTATATATGGTGACTCTGCGAAGCCCTTATGTGAACAGTGGATGTACCATGCGGTAGCAGACACTATACTTGCAAACTCCTTGCTACGTTCGTTGCCCGAGGTCGATGCCGAACGGGTTGGCATCATGGGTATTTCCTGGGGTGGGGTGATCACCAGCACTGTTATCGGTATTGATTCCCGCTTTGCATTCGCCATACCGGTTTACGGTTGTGGGAATTTGTCTAAGGCCGAAAACCAATACGGACGCTCATTGGGCAAAAACGAGCATTACAAACATGTGTGGGACCCGTTACTGCGTCTTCCCAAAGCGCGGATGCCTACTCTTTGGTTTTCATGGCCGGGCGACCAGCATTTTCCACTTGATCTACAGGCGAGTTGTTATGACGAACAAAGTGGTCCGCATATGGTTGCCAATGTTCCAGGACTCGGGCACGGGCACGGTCCGCCCTGGAACCGTCCCGAGAGTTATGCCTTTGCGGATGGTCTCATGCAGGGCGGTAATCTTTGGTGTCTGCAAGTTGGCCAGCAGTTTAAGGACGGTGTTCTTGAAGTGCGCTTTACGAGTGCTGAAACATTTGATGATGCCGCACTCGTTTGGACTGCCGATCACGGATTTACGGGAAAGCGCAACTGGGAAATAGCAACGGCGGAGGCTGTTCGAAACGGCAATGATTGGACCGTGCAGGCGGTAATTCCCGAAACCGCCACAGCCTGTTTTATTAATATTAAAAGCAAGGGTCGAATCGCCAGTTCAGACTACTTTGAAATCAAATAACATGACAGTGCACTTCCTATGAAAATAACAATCCTCAAACACCTTAAATCAGTCCTCCTTCTCATTCATTTTATTCTTGGGTCCGCATCCTTGTGGGGGCAAGCAGAGCCCGATGCAATGTGGACTTACAAGGAAGTAGATGGCAAAGCGTTGAAGCTCTCGGTCTTTCTTCCCTCGGGTTATGAGTCCGCCGAAAAAAGATTCCCAGCCTTTGTCGTATACCACGGAGGTTCTTGGGCTACGGGCGAGGCCAGTTGGCATTATCCCGATTGCATTTACTGGGCGAAGCGGGGGATGGTTGCAGTCTCGGTGGATTACCGGCTTTCCAAACGGGATGGGGTTCAGGTTCCCCTGGAATGCGTCAAAGATGCCAAGTCCGCAATCCGGTTTCTTCGCAAAAATGCGATGCGTTTGAAGATCGATCCGAATCGTATCGTGGCTGCCGGTGGCTCGGCGGGTGGGCAGTTGGCGGCCGCTACTGCGATGATCACGAGTCCGGAAACCAACGATACGAGTTATGACACCGCCCTTTCCTGCATACCCAACGCGGTGATCCTTTATAATCCATATTTCAAATGCACGCCCGAACTTTCACCGCCCAATTTTATTAGCGCGGGGCTGCCTCCGGTGATTACCTTTCTCGGCGAACTGGACCCTGCCATCACGGTGGAAAGCCTGCTGGACTTTCACAAGTCCTACCGCCGGGCCGGAAACGTCTCTGAATATTATGTCGGAAAGGAGGGTAAGCATGGCTTTTGCAACGGGCGCAACCCAAGGAATCCCTTCTTTTATTGGTCGTTGGAATTACAGGATGCATTCCTTGCGAAGCACGGGTTGCTCACCGGAAAACCACAGGTCAAACGCCCGGCTGGAGTGGCCCGACTGGTGGATGGCCAAGACTATGCGACATACCGTTAATCTTTAATTCGTTTTCCATAAAATAAATCTTTCAAGAAGTCAGTAGTAAGTAATATCATGGATTTTACATCATATCTCAAACAATGGCGCGAGCGCCCGCATTTGCAAAAGATGAGCCAGCCGGCCGGGTGGTGGCGTGACGCTTTTCCTCTGGGGAACGGCGAAATTGGTGCGATGCCCTATGGGCGGATTTGCGAGGAGCGTATTCTCATTAATCATGAACGCCTTTGGTATAACGGTAAAATGCCGGATCTGCCGGAGCACGGACATCTGTTGAGTAAATGCCGTGAATTGATTGCAGCGGGCGAATATGTGGCGGCGGACGAATTATACGAGAAGGCTTGGGAGGAGATGGGGATTGAGGGCGACTGCGCGACCTATCACCCTGCAGCGGATTTGCGCTTAAATACAATTTCGCAGGTGCGTTTCCGTAACTATCAGCGCTATTTGGATTTAAATGCCGCTGAATCGCTCACGATGTGGGAATGGTCGGATCAGGTGCAATTGCGACGCAGTTTTGTTTCGAGGGCGGATGATGTCTTGGTGGTTTCGATGTCGGGAGAATCGTTTCGGGAGCAGGAGTGGGATCTCGATTTCGAAATGCACGAGTTGTTGGATGCGATTGATAATGATGGGATGCCCTTTGACCCGCCGATTGATTTCAATGCGACGGCGGAGCCCGGTTGGCTGGTGGGTGTGGGAAAATACACCGATCCTTTGTATGAAGGAGCGGAGTATGGTTTGGTCGCCCGCGTTATATCGAATGGCAGGGAAGCGGCACAGGATTGGCTGGACGGCAAATGCCTTCGGGTTTCCGGCGCGGATGAAATTCTCATTATTGTTAAGCTCTTTGCGTATGAAACTTCTGATGATGCGGTAGCACGGCTCAAGGATGAGCTATTGGGGCTGGAAGCGGATTATGAGGTTTTGCGTGAGCGACATGTCGCGATCCACGAGCCGCTCTATCTGAGTTGCCAGGTGGAGTTTGTGCATCCGATGGAATTACAGGTGAGTAATGAGAGTCTGCTGGAGGAGTCCTATAAGGGCCGCATCCCCTTGGCCCTGTTGCAAAAGCTCACTGATTACGGGCGCTACCTCTTGTTGTGCAGTTCGGGTAAGGGCGTCGTGCCTTCAAATTTACAGGGGATCTGGAACGGAGACTATGCGCCGCCATGGGATTGCTTCCTTATGGCAAACGAAAATCTTGAAATGAATTACTGGCAGGCGTTGCCAGCCGGGATGAACCGCGCGGTTCTGGATGTCTTTGATTTTTATGCGAGTCGCATGGATGATTTTCGCGAGAATGCCCGCAAGCAATTTGGTTGTCGGGGGATTTTCATTCCGGCGCTGACCTCACCGGAGACCGGACTTTCGACACACTGCGGTTCCTGGATTATCAACTGGATTTCGGCGGCTGGCTGGCTGGGGCAGTTGTTCTATGATTACTGGCTATTTACCGGGGATGAAGCCTTTCTTGAAGAACGCCTTTTGCCCTACATGAAAGAAGTAGCGGAGTTCTATGAGGATTACTTCACGATCGACAGTGAAGGGAAGGTCGTCATTTCGCCCTCTACCTCACCGGAAAATTGGCCGCGGGAGTTTTGTTCGTTACAGACCTCCAAAGGGAGACACCCGCGCCTCACGGTAAACGCCACGATGGACATCGCGGTGGCTCGCGAGCTCTTAAGCAACCTCACCGAACAAGCAGAACGGTTAGGGCAATACAAGGAATCGCTTGGGATTTGGAAGTCCCTGCTCAAGCGTTTGCCGACCTACGAAATCAATGAGGAAGGTGCGATGCGGGAATGGCTGGATCCGCGCTTCAGCGACAACTACGAACACCGTCACCTTTCACAGATCTATCCGTTTTTCCCGGGCTTTGAATTATGCAGTCAATCCTGCCCGGAATTGTTCGAGGCGATTCAATGCGCTATTGAAAAACGCGGCACGGTTGGGCTCAAGGACCAGACCGGATGGTCCTTGATGCATATGGCAAACATCAAAGCACGACTGGGCGACGGTGCGGGGATGATGGAGTGTTTTTCAACACTGGCTCAAACCTGTGTGGGTAAAAATTTCTTCACCTATCACAACGATTACCGCGGTATGGGAGTGACCACCGATTGGTTCTTTGGCCGCTCTACTCCTTTTCAAATCGATGCCAATATGGGTTTGACGGCAGCGGTTTATGAAATGTTGGTGCAGTCCGTGCCCGGATGCATCAAATTGCTTCCCGCCTTGCCAAATGAAATCATGGAAGGGCGTCTAAGCGGATTACGCACCCGGGCAGGTGTAACGGTCGATCTTGAATGGAGGCACGACCCCATGGTCTTGATGGTGTCCTTTACCTCGCAGAAAAATCAGCGAATTCAGATCCATATCCCTGAAATTTATACCAGTCAGACCAAAGAGGAATTGGAATTACCTGCCGGAGAAATGGTCAAGCGGATTTGGTCAAAAGACCATGAAGTCGCTGTTACCGCTTAAATAAACTAATATATTTTTTACTTTAAGTCAGGCTAAAGGCAGTCTTGTCTATATAGCATGTCTACACGTAAGCAGGCCGTCAGTATGAAGGCTATTGCAGAGCAAGCGGGGGTCTCTGTGATGACGGTTTCCCGTGTCCTGACGGGTAAAGGATCGGCTTCAGCCAAGACCACCGCATTGATTCAAGGCATTGCAAAAGATATGAAATACCGCCCGAACCGACTCGTGCGCGGTATCCAAACCGGCCGTTCCGGGATGGTAGGGGTCATCCTGCCTGCGGATTTGGGCTACTACAAAAATTTGTTGGTGGGCGCACATGATTACTTTGCGGCCAAGGATTGCGGCGTCATTACATCCCTCGTGCAGGGAAATATGGGTGAGGAAGCGATTACCGACGAGCGCGGCAAGTTACATCGCCTCGTGGACCTGCGGGCTGATGGTGTGATTTTGAGGCCGGTCAACGAGGAAGCTTCCAGTGCCTACTTCGAGGAGTTGATCGAGCGTGCTATTCCCATGGTGGTGGTGGACCGGAGGTTGAGCGATTACAAATGTGATTTTGTAGGAACTGATGATTATCTGGGTGGGCAAATGGCAGCCGAGCACATGTTGCGTCGCCAACCAAAACGCGTCTTGGTCTGTTCTGCGAGCGAGGTGCTACGTACCAGTTATGAGCGGGTGCGGGGCTTTCGCGATGGTTTAAAGGCAAGTGGTGTAGAAGTGGTTGAGCATGCCTTTGGGCACTTCTATGCTGCTCAATCGGACATGGAAAAAGTTTTGAAGGAACAAGGAAGGCTTGACGGGATCTTTTGTGTGGGCGATATGCTGGCGATTCGTTGCCTCCGGATCCTCGAGCAAATGGGAGTTTCGGTTCCGGGGGATGTGGGAGTGATTGGCTTTGGTAATCTGGGCTTGCCGGGAGACTACGGCGCGCGCCTGACAACTTTTGAGCAAAACCCCCATGAAGTGGGGCGACAGGCTGCGAAGTTGCTGTACTCAAGAATCGGGCAAAAGGGTAAGAGTCCGGTAAGGCAGCAGTTGATCGCACCGACCCTCGTCGACATGGGTACATGTTGAGCAGGTCAGCCTGCCTAAGTCTACTTTTCGATACGGTATATTTTTTGGTTTTTTAAGTTCGCTTGTGCCTGTTTATTGCGAACTACTCAGTGATGAATTTTTCTAAACTCGGACTACGTCCGGAACTCTTCGAAGCGGTTGAAGCTAAGGGCTACACGACGCCATCACCGATTCAAGCGCGGGCGATTCCCGCTGTGCTTGAGGGTCGCGATGTGCTGGGTGGGGCGCAAACGGGCACGGGTAAAACGGCGGCCTTCAGTTTGCCGATGTTGCAGTTGCTGGCGGCTTCGGAATTTAAGAGTCAGCACAAGCGTCCGAGGGCTTTGGTCTTAGCGCCGACACGTGAATTGGCGGCGCAGGTGCACCAGAGTATCGTGGATTACGGGGATCGCATGGATTTGCGCTCGGCGGTGATTTTCGGCGGGGTCGGTTTCCAGCCG
The DNA here is from genome assembly GCA_042096455.1 of Opitutia bacterium. Taxonomy (GTDB): domain Bacteria; phylum Verrucomicrobiota; class Verrucomicrobiia; order Opitutales; family Coraliomargaritaceae; genus UBA7445. Next base: position 2,476 of record JBELLU010000010.1, on the reverse strand, counting down.
CAGATTGATTCTTTGCGTCGAGGATTGGACATCATCGTGGCAACTCCTGGGCGTTTATTAGATCTCTGTGAACGCGGTGAGGCGCAGCTATCGGGAGTTGAAATCTTAGTCTTGGATGAGGCGGACCGGATGCTGGATATGGGTTTTATTCACGACATCAGGAAGGTTTTGAAGTTGGTGCCGCGCGAACGGCAAAATCTCTTTTTCTCGGCAACGTATTCTAATGAAGTGAAACGTCTTGCGGATTCGATGTTAAACAATCCAGTTGAGGTTGAAGTGGCGGCACGAAATGCGACTGCGGATCGCGTCGATCAGGAGGCATACGAGGTGGGTCAAAAAGGGAAGGCGCAATTTTTGGCGGACATGATTCAGATCGGGGATTGGTCGCAGGTCTTGGTCTTTACGCGGACGAAGCATGGGGCGAATCGTTTAGCTAAGCATTTGGATGGGCAACGCATAGCGGCGATGGCGATTCACGGGAATAAGAGCCAATCGGCGCGTGAGAAGGCCTTGAGTTTATTCAAATCAGGTCGCATACGGGTGCTTGTAGCGACGGATATTGCAGCGCGGGGTCTGGATATCGCAGATCTGCCGCATGTTGTGAATTATGAACTCCCCAATATTCCGGAGGATTACGTGCACCGGATTGGACGGACGGGTCGTGCCGGGAAAGCAGGGCAGGCGGTCTCGCTTGTGAGCGATGTGGAAGAGGGCTATCTCTGGGACATCGAAAAATTACTGAAGAAGGAAATTCCGCGTTATAAACTGAATGCGGAGGGAGAAAAGGTGCGGGTTTCAAAACCGGCTACACGTTCGAATTTAAAACGCCCCGCACCGGGGCAGAATCGTCAGCGCCGCGGTGGAGGCGGTGGCAGTGGCGGCGGCGGTCGCAGTAACCATCCGCGCGGTGGATCGCGCTCCGGTGCACAAGGCGGTAATCGCTCGGGTGGTCGTCCACAAGGCAAGGGACCGGGCGGTCCGCGTTCCGGCGACGGTCCTGCCCCGCGACGTTCCAGGGGACGGAATCGCTAGCTGTTTGGTAAGGTGGTTTTTGCGAACATCCAGCTTAAGTCACTGCTGTCCAAAACAGGTTTTGAAAAGTAGCCTCACTTGCGTCGTAGTAGGTTTGATGAAAAAGAATAACCTAACGCAAGGAGGCTGTCATAAAGATTGGCACGAGTAGTCTATTCAGCCAACTACTTTCTTTGGTCGACCGAGATGATTTCGGGCGCTTGGTGCGTCAGACCGGAAGTGAAGCTCGCAGTAAAGGCTTCGCCGGCTGGGATCACTTCGTCTCGATGCTGTTTTGTCAGTTAGCACAGGCGAAGAGCCTGCGTGAGATCGACACCGGGCTCAGGACTTGCGAAGGCAAGTTGCAGCATTTGGGCATGGATGGTGCGCCAGGGCGCTCAACGCTTTCCTACGCCAATGCGCATCGCCCTCACGAACTCTTCGAGAAGTTGTTTTACCAACTCCTTGGCAAGGTTAGTGAGGGTGCTCCGAAGAAGAAGTTCCGCTTTAAGAGTAAGCTCTACTCGCTCGACAGCACAGTGATCGACTTATGCGCCTCCATGTTCGATTGGGCGAAGTTCCGCTCCACCAAGGGGGCGGCCAAACTACACCTGTTGCTCGATCACGACGGCTGCCTGCCCTGTTATGCCAGGATCACCGAAGGAAAGGTCGCCGACGTGACGGTGGCCCAGCAACTGAAACTGCCAAAGGGTTCGCTGGTCGTTATGGATCGCGGCTATACCGACTACTACATGTATGAGCGCTGGTCTGCCGAAGGTGTGGGCTTCGTCACCCGCCTGAAAAAGAACGCCGAGTTTTTTGAGTTCACCGATGAGCCCGTGAAGCCGGGAGGTGTGGTGGTCTCCGATCACATCGGCCAGTTCAATTGCTTTGAGGCGGGACGGCGAATCAAAGGCACCTACCGCAAGGTCGTCGTCTGGATCGAGGAGAAACCGGAGCACATGGAGCTACTGACCAACCGCTTTGATTTGAGTGCGGCCACCATCGCGGAGATCTACAAACAGCGCTGGCAAATCGAACTGTTTTTCAAAGCGATCAAGCAGAACCTCCGAGTGAAAACCTTCGTCGGCACCTCGGCCAACGCGGTCAGAATCCAGATTTGGACAGCATTGATTGCCATTTTGCTGATCAAATATCTTCAGTTCAAAAGCCGCATGTCCTGGGCTCTCTCAAATCTGGTCGCGCTGCTGCGCTGGAACCTGTTTACGCACAGGAATCTGTGGAAATGGATCGATGACCCGTTCATGCACAGCAATCCGCCGCCAGAAGATGAGCTAACCCAATCCGTCTTGGACGGCATCCCGGCAATTTGAACAAATTCTCATAGGCATACTTTTTGAAAATCACTTCAGTTCCACTTCAAACTACTAAATATCAATGCACCCTTCATCATCATCTCGTAAAAGTTTATCAAAAAAAATGAATTACTGGAAACCAGAGATGA
>JBELLU010000009.1:5925-42653 GCA_042096455.1 Opitutia bacterium | reverse complement strand
TTCAAGACGGCCTACGAGGCTCAGGGCCTGGAGCCGCCTGCAAAGCCGGCTTGGTTCAAGTATTAATGCTAGGCAATAAAGGCCGGGTTTTTAATTCGCCGGTTGGACATGGATGCGGTAAAATCGCATAGGATGTTCCGAAATGATGGCGTTATCTTTTACGGTTTTATTGGTGCCATCACCCTTAATACTTGGGCCTAGGCTCTGCCAGTTGCCAGATGCGATATCGTTGGAAACCTGTATCTGGTAGAGGCGTGCTTTTTGGGTTAGGAATGTTAAGGTCCGTTCTTCGTTCGGATCAATGGTGTATTTGTGGAAAGCAAGTTGGCTTTTTGATGATTTAGGGTCAGTGAGGCCCCAGAATTCATTGAGATTCGAGACAGAATCATTGTCAAAATCTGAAGTACTATCGTGACTCAGGCTTGCGAAATGTTGCATTTCCCACCAGTCAGGAAGGGAGTCAGAGTCGGTATCAATGAGATTTTTTATATTCAGCAGGCCTCCGGTAGCAACCTTCCCGTCTAGCTTGGAATCCTTTATTACGTTATCGAGGATGCGCTTAATGCGCTGCTCAACCGTTTCATCGGGGTAGTTGTGGGCAGCGTGTCCTACGGCAGCGCTTACATGCGGGGCGGCCATGGAGGTGCCGTTCTTGAAGCCATACGCGTCATCATAACTTGCAAAATTGCGAATCGTAGCGGTCTTCCCGGGATTAGCTTTAATGGTAAGGGCGTTTGCCCTGCTTATAATAATAACAGGAGGCGGGGCCTCGATAGCTATTAAGAAGCCAATGGAGTCAGTACTGTTGGAGTCATTATAATAGATAACTCCAACCGCACCGGCTTCGGTTGCTCGCTTTGTCTTCGTGCTTAGTTCGAATTCGAAACTGGTGCGTTCGATAAGCGCAATGTTACCACTTAGTGACGCAGGGAAGTCTCCACTTTCTCCCTTTTTGCAGTCCACCAAATCACCACTTATTCCGTCATTATTTGTTGTGCCGCTCCCAAAGATATTGGTCGCGTCATAGCGGGTTTGTTCGTAATCAAAGGTCGTATCTTTTGGGGTTTTATTGAGCGAGATAGTTGAATAGATATTTGTGCCGGGGGCAGCAAGATCAGTGGATTTAACGCCGTAATTTGAGAGAACATTTAGTTCATTGTTGGAATCGGTATTCCCCACAGAGATAATGTTTTGTAGATCATAACATGCCGGGTAAGCGGGGCTTTCATCAATATTTTTGGAATCATTACCTGCGGCAGCACAGAGAATGATTCCAGCATCGCCTAAGTTTTTTATGGCCTCCTTCTGGGAAGCTGAAGAGTTGGGTCCTCCAAATGAGGCATTGATAGCAACAATGTTTACACCGGCCTCTTTTAACTTAACAGCATAGTTAAAGGCGCTGATACTGGCAGAGGTAGACACTCCATCGCCATCATTAGAAAGTTTTAGGCCCAGCAGTTTTGCTCGGGGATATGCTCCAATAATACCGAGGTTGTTATTGCCCTGCGCGGCGATGGTGCCGGCGACATGAGTGCCATGGTCTCCTGAGTCAGAGAGTATTCCTGTGTCTCTGACAAAGTCATAGCCATGAATGTCATCCTTGTAACCGTTGCCGTCGTCATCCGTGTCGTTGCCTGCGATTTCCAATGGATTAACCCAAAGTTGATTGCGGAGGTCGGGGTGATTGGGGTCAATGCCGCTGTCCGCAACTCCAATAACCAATGCTTCACTAGACTCAGCTTGCTCAATTTTTATTGCGTCTAAAAAATCAACATCCACCCCCTCAGTTCCTGCTTCAGAATTGACGGTTTGGCCTAAGTTTTGAAGGCCCCAAAGCTTTTCAAAGTGAGGGTCATTGGGGGTCGAAGTGAAGTAGAAATAATAATTAGGTTCTACATATTCTATATCCGGGTGGCTTTTGAGTGCTGCGATGATTTCAGAAGTTTTGCGCGATTTATCTTCAACCAGCTTTAGGGTTCCGGCCCCCGGGGAAGCATGGAGCGAGAGGTCTTGTTTGATCTGAACCCTATGCTTGCTCGAAATTTCCTGAACAGTGTCCTCCATGGATTGGATTTGCATGCCGGGGCGGTTCTTGAATTTAATGAGAACTTGTCCTTCCACATATTCAGGGCGGTCTGCAGCTACCGCACACGCTGTCGCCAGAAGAAATACGGTTAAGTAAGGTGAAACATATTTAAAAAACATATTAATAGCTTATTAAAAATAAATAAGTAGCCTAAACTATAAATTATTAACGCGGAGGCTGAAAAAGTTCCTATGGTTTTCGGAATATTTGTTTATAGCTGTTTTTTTCAGTAGCTTAGGTTATGGCTTGAATATGAATAAGCTTCAAAAATTTGACTGTGATCGCTTAGGGGGCGCGAACCATCTGATTGGGGTGGACGAGGCGGGGCGCGGTTGCCTGGCGGGGCCGGTGGTGGCCGGTGCCTGTGTCGTGAAGCGGGAGTTTTTTGAATCGGCGGAACTGATTACGCGCACTGCGGGCATCAACGATTCAAAGCAGATGGGCGCGCCGGAAAGGGAAGGGCTGTTTGAGGTGATGGAGGGGTTACGGGCGGATGGTTGTTTGGATTTTGCGGTGGCGGAGGGATCGGTTGAATTGATCGGGGAGCGCAATATATTGGGCGCGACTCGGGCTGCGATGCAGGCAGCGCTGGAGGAATTGTCCGCTCGTGCGGGGGAATGGACTTTGCCGCGGGCGGCGGCGGAGGGGCCACTCTTTGAGAATGGAGACACGGCAGGGGTCGGCATTAGGTCAGTATGCCAAGATGCATTTAAAAACTGCTTATGAAGCGCAGGGCTTAGAACTGCCGGCAAAACCGGCGTGGTCGAAGTATTAGTAGCAAACTGCAGTAATTTTATTCTGCGCTGATTTTAAGACGATAGAATCGTAAGGGGGTATTTTTTAAAGTGGGCTCATCGTTGATTGTTTTTATCGAATTGTCCCCCTTTATGGGGTTGCCTACATTATACCAGTCTTCGGAGGAGAGGCCTTTGTCATTCCGTTGGAGCTGATAGTAGCGTTGGGGCGCTGTTTTAAACTGAAGGGATGATGTTTTGTCGGGATGAATTTCCAAATTTTCAAATTTAATGGTACTTTGCGCGGCTTTGGGATCTGTGTTGGTGAGGTATTCCTGAGAATCCGTTAATCCATCTCCGTCACTGTCAATGTCTGGGGTTTTGTCTAGATTTGAAAAGTGCATCAGCTCCCACCAGTCGGGCATTTCATCACGATCGGTATCGACTATGTTTTTTAAGTTTAGGATTCCGCCGGTTGCGACTTTATCTTTGAAGGCATCGGCGGGTGTAATGTTTTCGAGGATGCGGGCAATCCGTTCGGTATAGGATTCGTCCGGATAATTATATGCCGCGAATGCCACTGCAGCGCTAACATGGGGAGCGGCCATGGAGGTTCCTGAACCAAAGGAATATGCATTATCGGAAATTGGATAGTTGTAGAGTGTCGCCTCTTGATTCAAAGCCTCCAGGAGAAGCGCACCCTGTGCCTTTGTTAAGCGAATGGCAGGAACATAGTTTCGATTGCTCTCCATGACCCATTTGCCCGTTTCATCTTCGACATTGTTGTAAATGATGACGCCTTCCGCTCCAGAAGCAGCGGCGTTTATTACTTTGTTGGCGAAGGTGATTTCGCCCCGCTCAATAAGTGCCAGATTCCCCCTTACTGCATCCGGGAATTCAGAGGCTTTGCCTAGTTTGCAATCGTAGAGTATCCCATTGATTCCATCGGTGTTTGTTTTTCCCGCATCAAAAATTGGCTTAGCCTCATAGGTGGTTGAACCTACTTTGAGGCGGCTTTCGGGTTCAGCTTTATCTAAGGGGACGGTTGAATAGATTGAGGTTGCGGGGGCGGCAAGATCGACTTCGGATTTGCCGTAGTTTGTTAATCTGTAAAGTTCATGATTTGAGTCGTTGCCTGCTACGGTGATGATATTATCCAAGTCATAACATCCGGGGTAGCTTTTATTAAGATCAATATCTGTTTGGTGGTTACCTGCGGCGGCACAGAGTATGATTCCGGCATCTCTCAGGTTTTCGACCGCTGCTTTTTCTGTATTTGAATAATTGTAGCCACAAAATGAGGCATTGAGGGCGATGATGTTGATACCGGTATTTTTAAGGCCGACGAGATAATTACATGCCTTTATGAAACTGGCGGTGTCAATGCGTATGCCGTCACTTGAAACGCCTAAGGTAATGATTTTTGCTTCGGGAAATGCTCCGGAGATACCGATGTCGTTGTTGCTTTCAGCCGCAATAGTGCCGCTGACATGTGTTCCATGTGTGGAACTGTCGGTCAATTCACCTGAATCGAGGGCGAAGTGGTAGCCATGGATGTCATCAATGTAGCCATTTTCGTCATCGTCTATATCGTTGTCGGCAATCTCATTTGGGTTATTCCAGAGTTGATTGGTGAGGTCGGGGTGGTGGGGATCGATTCCGGTATCAGCAACGGCAACAACAATCTCTAGATTCCTTTGGCTGGAAAAATATCTGGCTTTTGAAAAGCCGATATCAAATCCTTTTGTACCGGTTCGGTCTTCGAGCCTTTGTCCATCGTTTTTAAGTGCCCACAATTTATCAAAATGGGGATCATTTGGAGTGTTTTGCAGGTAACGGTAGTAATTGGGCTCAATCCATTCGATTTCGGGTGCGCCTTGTAGAGCGGCAATCAAATCTTCGCTGGAGCGGCTTGGATGTTCGAGGAGTTGTATTTTGCCTCTGGAACTGGCCGCAATGAAAGCGGGTGTTTTAAAAGTGTGTCGTATAGTGAGTCCATGTTTCCGGGCAAAGGTACTCGTACTATGGCTCAGTTCTTTTAGGCTATTTATATTTTCTTTGAATTTTACCATTATCTGCCTCGGAACATGTGTCGGACGACTGTCATTAGCACCGAATGATTGCGTGGTGACCAAAGAGAGGAAGGCTGCCGCGATTAAAATCTGCAAATAACTTGGGAATTTAAAAGCGCTCATAATTTAACAATTAATAATAAAATCATAAAAAAGTAAATTTATTATTCAAATTTTAAAGACTTGCTGTTTGGTTCAGCAGAGAATCGCCATTGGGCTTATTGCGATAGAACGCGAACGCGGTAGAAGCGATTTGGGTTTACTTCAAGATTCAGGGTGTCGCTAAAGGACTTGGTGGTACCGTCTCCGATGATTGGAGTGCCGAGGTTTTGCCAGTTGGCTGAATTGAGACCTGAGTTGACTTGGAGTTGGTAACTGCGACCCGCTAAAGTTTGGATTTGGAGAGACATAACATTTTGGGGATTGATGCGATAGCTTAGGGGCTTGAATCTACTGTTGGCAGAGTTGGGATTTGTGCCGCTGAGGTATTCTTGTATCTCATTAAAGCCGTCGCCATCGCTATCGCCTTCGCCATCAAAAGAGAGCCCTGAAAAATTATCTTCTTCCCACCAATCGGGTAAGTCATCGTTGTCGGAGTTGACAATGTTCTGGAGATTGAGGATGCCTCCGGTGACGCTTTTGCCTGTCCAAGTAGCAGAGGGGGTCGTGTTGCCAAGGATTCGTTGGACGCGTTCTGCAACGGTATCATTGGGGAAGTTATGGGCAGCTATCGCTACTGCCGCGCTAACAAAGGGTGCCGCTTGGGAGGTGCCGTTCAGGAATACATATTGTTCGATGGAGATATGCGTTGAATAAATTGCATTTCCGGGGGCGGCTAAATCGACGTGTTTTGAGCCGTAATTGGTTTGGTTGTAGAGTCCATGGTGCGCATCACTCGCCCCGACCGCGATGATATTGGGTACATCATAGCAGTCGGGGTATGATTTAAAAAAATCATAATCGTTATTACGGGCTTCGTTGCCGGTTGCAGCAACCGCAATAATACCGGCAGTATTTAAATCCTCGAAGGCTCTTTTTTCTGTTTCAGAGAATTCGTACCCCCCGAATGAAAAATTATAAACGACTATATTGTGCCCTTTGTTTTTGAGTTCGATCACGTAATTGATCGAACTTATGATCGCTTCAGTGGTTATGGCTCCATTTTCATCCCCGATTGCAATCGGCAGGATTTTTGCATTTGAAAAGGCTCCGGTGATCCCAATACCGTTGCTGGCTTCGGCGGCGATGATGCCCGCAACATGGGTGCCGTGTCCATTTTGGTCGTTGGTATCATTGTTGTTGGATCCAAAGTTATAGCCCCGAACATCATCGATGTAGCCGTTGTTGTCATCGTCGATTCCGTTGCCCGGGGTTTCATCCGGGTTTTTCCATATTTGGTTAACGAGATCGGGATGGTTTGTTTGCACGCCCGAGTCACCGACCACAATAATGACGTTTACCGGACCGGGGCGTATGTATGTTTGTGCGGGGAGGTATTTGATGTCACAGCCTGCGGTTGCGGTCCAATAATCATCAATTAAATCTCCGTTATTCTCGAGACCCCAGGATTTGCTAAAATGGGGATCGTTGGGTTGGGATCGAATCCTGCGATAGTAGTTGGGTTCGGCATATTCGATGGCGGGATCTGATTTTAATAACTCAATGAGGGCTTGGGTAGAAAGGGTGGGGTGTACGAGCAATTTGAGCGCACTGGATTGGTTTTTGCCGGGATTCGTCCCAAAGGATTTAAGTATCGTGATTCCGTATTGCTCTTCAAGGCGCTTGAGGGGGCAATCCGCTCCCAAGAAATCACGGACACCGGCATCGGTAAATTTAACCAGTATTTGATGCTCTTTGTATAATGGAAGAGCTTCATTGCTACTTCTTGAATCCACCGCTAGAAGGCAGAAAACAAGACTGTTAGTCAGCAAATAAAGGAATATTTTTCGCATAAATAAATTAATAAAATAAGCAATTAAACGTAAAGTAAAAAGCATTTAACTTATATTATTAATTTAATTACTGGAGCTTGAATCGCTTTCTGATAGGCTGCATGGTTCTGGCTATGGGTTTGAGTGATTTACAGAGTCATGATGCAGCTTTTTTTGATACGGGTACGCTGCGCTTGCTTGGAATTGATGAAGCGGGGCGTGGTTGCTTGGCGGGGCCGGTTACGGCCGGGGCGTGTGTCGTGAGTAAGGAATTTTTTGAAGATGCTGAGGTTCTGAAGCGTAGTTCCGAGATCAATGATTCGAAGCAATTGAGCGCGGAGGTGCGTGCGAAACAATTTGCTATTATTGAGGATTTGAAGTCGGAGGGTTGGCTAGATTTTGCGGTGGCGGAGGCCTCGGTGGAAGCGATAGCGGAGCGTAATATTTTGGGTGCCACGCGGGTTGCGATGCAGGCAGCAGTGGAGGCTTTGGCGACTCGGGCAGTAGGCGGGTGGAGGCTGCCAAGCGTGGCGGTGGAGGGACCTTTGTTTGAAACTGCCGATTCAAATACTGTGCGCTTATTGGTGGATGGGCGTCCTCTGAAGCCGTTTCCGTATAAACACACGGCGTTGGTTAAAGGGGATGGCCGATCCTTGGTCATTGCGATGGCAAGTATCGCGGCAAAGGTGAGCCGGGATCGAGCGATGGCGGCGCTGGAGCAGGCATTTCCGGGCTATGGCTTTGCGCAGCACAAGGGATATGGAACCGCGATCCACCGTGCTGCTTTAAAGGATTTGGGTCCGTGTGCGGCACACCGGAAACTTTTCCTGCGCAAGGTGCTTTGTGCGGGGGATGATTGAGGCTTGCGCGATTTGTTATTATGGGAGTTTTAATTATAGCTGATCCCAATGATTTCTTTGTTTAAATTTCTCCCAGCCGTAAAAAATGCTTCGCTGCTCGCGGGTTTATTGTCATTGCCCGGTTTGGTGTTGGGGGCTGCGGCGTTGCCGGTCTGGGTCACGATTGAACCACAGGCTTATTTTTTGAATGCGGTCGGGGGCGATGCGGTGCAAGTGCGGGTGCTGGTGCGCCCGGGGCATTGCGTGGAGTTATATGCCCCGAGTCCGAGGGATATGGCAGAGCTCTCGCGGGCGAAGGCCTATTTTCGGATGGCAGTGCCGGTGGAATCGGTGATCACGAAGCGTTTGGAGGCGCGGGAGGCGGAACTGCGCTTTTTCGGCCCCGAGTTCCTTTGGGACACGCATCAGCACGATCACGCGCACTGTGAAATTTGTGGCTCCGCCACGAAGGATCCGCACATCTGGTTGGATCCGTTGCAGATGATTGACTACGTGGACGTCATAAAGTCGGGCTTGAGTGAGTTGCTTCCCGAGCGGGCCGCTTACTTTGAGGCGAATGCAGCGCGTCTCAAATCGGAGCTCACTGATTTGCATGCCTCGCTCGAGGCGCGGTTTTTGAATTATTCCGGCCGTGCTTTCTACATCAACCACCCGTCCTTACTGCATTTTGCGAAGCGATACGGTCTGGAGCAGCGGTCAATCGAACATGCGGGCAGTGCCCCGGCGGCGAAACGCATGGCTGCTTTGATCAAGGAGGCGCGGGAGGCGGGCATCGGGGCGGTTCTGGCGCAGCCTGAATTTGGACGCAGCAGCGCGGCGGTCATGGCGGATGCCCTCGGGGTACCACTTCTGGAGGTAAATATTTTGGGACGGGATTATTTTGAAAACATGCGAGGCTTGGCGGCGGCGATGGAAAGGAGCTTTGCAAATGACTGAGGCAGCTCAACCCGTGATTTGCCTGGAGGGGGTTCACTTTGCCTATGGCTCGCAATTCGCCCTCGAAGATGCCGATTTCGACATTCACGCGGGGGAATCGGTTTGCATGGTCGGCCCCAATGGGGGCGGAAAATCAACGCTCATCAAGTTGATGCTGGGGCTTTTAAAGCCGGATGCGGGACGGGTGCTGCTCTTTGGTGAATCGCCGCTGCGGACGCGTCATAAAGTCGGGTATGTGCCGCAACAGACCGAATTCGACCCGCTTTTCCCGATCTCGGTGCTGGAAGTCTGCCTGATGGGTTCTTTGAGCGGGCGTAGTTTCGGGTTCACGAGCCGGGCGGAGCAGGCGAGGGCGCGTGCATTGCTGGATTCGATGGAATTGGGGGGATTGGCACGGGCGCCGTTCTCCAGTCTATCGGGCGGTCAACGGCAAGCGGTTCTCGTGGCGCGGGCCATGATGGCTGAACCGGAGCTGCTCCTCTTGGACGAACCGACCGCCCATGTGGATGTCGCCTCTGCGGCGCGCCTGATGGAGGGCATTCGCGCGCTGGGCGAGGATATGACGGTTTTGATGGTTTCTCACGACCTTTCATTTGTGGCGCGAACCGTTCCCAAGGTCATTTGTGTGAATCGTTGCGTGCATGTACACCCCACTGCGGAATTGAGCAGCGAGGTTTTGAACCAGCTCTACGGTCATGAATTGCGCATGGTACAGCACGATCATGAACACCTCGACAGTCATGGAGGGCATTGCCATGGTTGAATTTTTCCGCGCTCTGGGGGACCCGGATTTGGTCTTTTTGCGTTACGCGCTGCTGCTGAGCTTGCTGGCAAGCATCCCTTTGGGGGCCGTGGGCACTTTGGTGGTCGCCCGGCGAATCAGTTATTTGGCGGCTGCCATCGCGCATTCCGCGCTGGGAGGGATCGGGGTGGCGCTCTATACGAAGGAGGCCCTCGGTTGGTATTGGTTTAGTCCGATGTTGGGGGCCTTGCTCTCGGCGGTACTTTCGGCGGCTTTGGTGGGGTGGGTATCGCTCCGCGTCCGCGAGCGGGAAGATGCTGCAATTGGGGCAATTTGGGTCTCCGGGATGGCGATTGGTCTTTTATCTATATACAATACAACGGGTTACGTCGATCCAATGGGGTATTTGTTCGGTGATATACTGCTGGTTCAAGCGCTGGATCTGAAACTTGCGGCAGTGGTGGGCTTGGTAATCATACTGACCTTGGTGCTGGCGTATCGCCCCGTGGTGGCGGTTTGTTTTGATCCGGAGTTTGCGGCGATTCGGGGGGTTCACTCGCATTGGATCTACCTGCTATTGCTGCAAATGACGGCGCTCTGCGTTGTTTTGCTGGTTTCTTTGGTCGGCATCGTGCTGGTCATCGCCCTGCTGACGCTGCCACCGGCGATCGCCTCGATGCGGGCCCGAAGCCTTTGGCAGATGATTTTGGGGTCTATTTTGCTCACCGCGCTCTTCCTGGTTGTGGGCTTGGCTTTGAGCTTTACCTGGGATGTGCCGACGGGTCCGGTTGTGATTCTGCTGGCGGTCTTGGTTTATCTGGTGAGCCTTCTAACAGGGCGATTTCGCGCCAAGGGGTGATTTTTTTAAAATTAGTGTTGACTGCGGTATGTGCGAAGCGCATTTTCGCGGACTTTCTTTTTAAATCCTAGAGGCAAGATAGAAAGTCGGCTCTTTAAAAATATTCTTCTTATGATGTGCCCTTGTAGCTCAGTGGTAGAGCGCATCCTTGGTAAGGATGAGGTCGGCGGTTCAATCCCGCTCGAGGGCTCCATTTAACTAAACCGCCGAAAGGCAATTTTTTCTCAACACTAATCAACTCCAACCATGGCTAAGGAAACATTCGAAAGAACCAAACCGCACGTTAATGTCGGAACCATCGGTCACATTGACCACGGTAAGACAACCACCACAACTGCTATCCTCAAGGTGCAGGCAGACAAAGGACTCGCTCAGTTCAAGTCCTATGCTGACATCGCCAAGGGCGGTACTGTTCGTGACGAGACCAAGACCGTTACAATTGCGGTTGCTCACGTGGAATACGAAACCGAGAACCGTCACTATGCGCACGTTGACTGCCCGGGTCACGCGGACTTCGTTAAGAACATGATCACCGGTGCGGCCCAAATGGACGGCGCTATTCTCGTGGTTTCCGCTGCAGACGGCCCGATGCCCCAGACTCGCGAGCACATTCTGCTTGCCCGTCAGGTCGGCGTTCCCACTATCGTTGTATGGTTGAACAAAGTTGACCTTCTTGACGACGAAGAGCTCCTTGAGCTCGTTGAAATGGAAGTTCGTGACCTCCTTTCCAAATACGAATACCCCGGCGACGACATCACCATCGTTCGTGGTTCCGCTACCGCTGCCCTCGACGGCAAGCCCGAAGGTGTGGAAGCAATCGGTAATCTCATGAACGCGATTGACACCGATATCGCTGAGCCGGCTCGTGAAACCGACAAGCCTTTCCTTATGTCGGTTGAAGACGTCTTCTCCATCACTGGTCGTGGTACCGTTGCAACCGGTCGTATCGAGCGTGGTATCGTTAAGGTCGGCGAAGAAATCGAAATCGTCGGCATGAAAGACACTGTTAAAACAACCGTTACCGGTGTTGAAATGTTCCGCAAGCAACTCGACCAGGGTATGGCCGGTGACAACGTGGGTCTTCTGCTCCGCGGTGTTGAACGCGATTCCATCGAGCGCGGTCAAGTGCTTTCCAAGCCCGGATCGATCACTCCGCACACCACTGCCAAAGCCGAGCTTTACGTCCTCAGTAAGGATGAAGGCGGTCGCCACACTCCTTTCTTTGATGGCTATCGTCCGCAGTTCTTCTTCGGCACTGCCGACGTTACAGGTATCATCAAGACTCCGGAAGGCGTTGAGATGGTCATGCCCGGTGACAACCTGACTGTTACGGTTGAACTCGGCAAGAACGTCGCGATGGAAGCTGGACAGCGTTTCGCTATCCGTGAAGGTGGTCGCACCATTGGTGCTGGCCGTATCACGGAGGTTGAGAAATAGATCGTTCTTTTACCTTTACGGTGACTGCCGAGAGCTCTATGTTGGGCTCTCGGCTTCACTGTCTTTAACTGCACTTCAGTTTTCATTCAGGAGAGTAGTTCAATTGGTAGAGCAACGGTCTCCAAAACCGTAAGTTGTGGGTTCGAGTCCCTCCTCTCCTGCCATTCCAGACATGAAAAATCCATTCAGCAGCATTCGTCTCTTTTATAAAGAGACCCTTAACGAGCTTAAAAAGGCAGCCTGGCCGACCAAAACCGAGCTCCGCGATTCAACGATTGTGGTGCTCTTGGCGACCGCTTTGTTGGGCACCTTCATCGCGCTGACAGATTTTTCTCTGATGAATGGCGTGCAACTACTCACTGAACTGGTGCGCTAGCGCGTCCTCCTGCTTTTTATCACGCCTCAATACAACGAATGTCAAATTCTGCCACAGTAACCGGTCCCCAGTGGTTCGCCGTCCATACGCTTTCCAATCAGGAGCAAAAGGCAAAGCGTTATCTCGATAAGTTTATCCCCGTCGAGGAGATGGAGGACTTCGTATATGAGGTGCTCATGCCGACCGAGACCATTACCGAGGTTAAGAGCGGTAAGAAAAAAACCATCACCCGCAAATTCTACCCGGGCTATATCTTTGTGAAGATGCGCCTCTATGATAATGACGGGCACCTCCTGCAAAAACCCTGGTATTTTGTGCGCGAAGCTCAGGGCGTCATTAATTTTGTGGGCGGAGAACGCCCCTCGCCCCTCAAGAAATCGGAGATCGACCGCATTCAGCAGCAGGTCGAGGATTCCGAGGGCAAGGAAAAGCCCAAGATCGAATACGAACTGGGCGATATGGTTAAGGTCAATGATGGCCCCTTTATGAATCTCACGGGCAAGATCGAGGAGATCGACCCCGAACGCGGAAAACTCAAGGTTTCCGTATCTATTTTCGGGCGCTACACGCCCGTTGAACTTGAATACTGGCAAGTCCAGAGAACCGAAGAAAGCTAACATCTCATGTCTAAGAAAGTCGTAGGAGAAATCCGTTTACAATTGCCCGCCGGTGCTGCCAATCCGGCGCCTCCCGTAGGTCCCGCCCTCGGTGCGCAAGGCGTTAATATCATGGGCTTCTGTAAAGAGTTCAACGCCAAGACCAAGGATCAGGCCGGTATGATTTTGCCGACCGTCATAACGGTTTATGCGGACCGCTCCTTTACCTTCATTCTCAAGTCGCCCCCCGCGGCGGTGCTGCTCAAGAAAGCAGCCGGGATTGCCAAGGGTTCGGGTGTTCCCAACCGCGACAAAGTCGGCACCGTGACCCGCAAACAGGTTCTGGAAATTTGCGAGACCAAGAAAAATGATCTCAATGCCAAAGACGAGGACGCCGCCTTCCACATTATCGCCGGCACCGCCCGTTCGATGGGCCTCGAAGTTGTCGATTAAGCCACTTTTTAACCAACCAAACCAAACAAATTATGCCAACCCAGCAAATCAAGGGGAGCAAACGCTTTCGTCAGGCCGCCGAAATGGTCGACCTGACCAAGACCTACTCGGTCGCCGAAGCGTCTGCGTTACTCAACACACTACCCAAGGCGAAGTTCGACGAAACCGTTGAACTTTACGCCCACCTCACCGTCGATCCCCGCAAGAGTGATCAGATGGTTCGCGGTACTTTGAAACTGCCCCACGGCAGCGGAAAGTCTGTCCGCGTCATTGTATTCACGGAAAATCCCGATGAAGCCACCGCCGCAGGCGCGGAAGAAGCCGGACTCGATGACCTCATCGAAAAGGTCACCGGTGGATGGACCGATTTTGACGTCGCGATCGCAACGACCAGCGCGATGAAGAGCGTTCGTAAAGTCGCTCGGGTTCTGGGACCCAGAGGTCTCATGCCAAACCCGAAATCCGGCACCGTCACCGATGACATTCCCGCCGCGATTCAAGAGGTCAAGGCCGGGCGCGTGGAATACAAAATGGATAAAACCGCCAATGTCGCGATCGTCATTGGGAAGCGTTCCTTTGAAGCCGATAAAATTGCCGAGAATGCCGAAGCTGCGATTCGCTCGCTGGTTGAGGCAAAGCCCAAGTCCGCTACCGGTAAATTCATCAAGACGCTCGCAATCAGCGCTACCATGAGTCCCGGGATCGCAGTTGACGCCGCGTCCTACAACAAAATTTAACCGAGGAACTGCCAAAAATGAGACCGGAAAAACAATATCTCGTCGAAGAGGTCAGTACACACCTCGCAAAATCCGACTACGTATATCTCGCCAACTATGAGCGCATCACCGTCGATGAAATCGCGGAGTTGCGCGCCTCGCTCGCCGAGCACGACGCCGAGTTCCACGTGGTCAAGAACACCATCTTTAATGTCGCTGCACAGGCCAAGGAATTGCCGGACGTCAGCGAACATTTGACTGGCCCCACTGCCATCATCATCGGCGGTAACAACCCCTCGGGTGTCGCCAAGGCACTGGGCAAGTTCTTCAAGGCCAAGGAAAAGGTCGAGGTGAAGGTCGGGATTCTCGACAACAAGACCCTCGATGCCGCTCAAATCGAAGCCCTCGCCAAGCTGCCGGGCCTCGAATCGCTACGCGCCCAGCTCCTCGGTTTGCTCACGCAACCCGGTACTGGTCTGGTACGCGTCCTCAACGCCGTGCCGCAAGGCGTCGTCAATGTACTTCAAGCCAAAGTCCGCGAGGAAAACGGCTAAACAACAAAACAAACCAATACATATAATCCAGCTAGGAGGCCTGCCTCTTAAATGTTCCAGTCGGAACGCTAGCTAATTGAAAGGTAAAACAACATGTCAGATATCACTAAAGATCAAGTCGTCGAATGGCTCAGCAGTCAGTCCGTTCTCGAGGTTTCCGAGCTCGTTAAAGAACTCGAAGAAAAATGGGGCGTGAGCGCCGCTGCTCCGGTTGCGGTTGCAGCTGCAGGTGCCCCCGCCGGTGGTGATGCCCCCGCAGCCGAGGAAAAGGATGAGTTCGATGTCATCCTCACCGAAGCCGGTGGCAACAAGATTGCCGTCATTAAAGAAGTCCGCGCCCTCACCGGTCTCGGCCTCAAAGAAGCCAAGGAACTGGTCGAAAGCGCTCCCAAGCCCGTTAAGGAAGGAGCCGCCAAGGACGAAGCTGAAGAAATCAAGAAGAAGCTCGAAGCCGCCGGCGCGAAAGCAGAACTTAAGTAACTCGTATCACGATTATACGTACTACAGTCACATTTACATGGTTAGGCGAGCTCGCCCCTTTTCGGGCGGGCCTCGCCTAGCTGTTTTTCATTCCCGCCACCTCCGTGGCAACCAAGTCATTTCACCCTCCCTCCATCTCACCGCCATCCCGCACCTCAGTCATGTCAGAGCGTATCAACTTCGGTCAAATCAAGGAAGTCATCCAGCCACCCAATCTGATTGAAAATCAGATCGATTCCTTTAAGGAATTTTTACAGATAGAGGAGGCGCCGGGACAGCGCAAGCCCGTCGGCCTGGAAGCGGTCTTTTCAGAAGTCTTTCCCATCGAGAGCTACGACAGTCGCTGTCACCTCGAATACGTCAGCTACAACATCACCCCGCCGCGCGAGTCCGAGATCGAAGCGATCCGCGAAGGAGTCACCTATTCCGTCTCGCTCTACGTGAAGCTTCGCCTCCGCGAGGAAGATCACATCAAGGACGAGGAAATTTACATGGGCGAGCTGCCCATGATCACCAGTCGCGGTTCCTTTATTATCAATGGCGCGGAGCGCGTTATTGTCAGCCAGCTTCACCGTTCACCCGGTATTGCCTTCGAGGAAAGCACCCACACCAGTGGTAAGATTCTCCACGCTTTCCGTATTATTCCCGACCGCGGAACATGGCTCGAGGTCCAGTTTGATCAGAACGACCTCCTTTATGTTTACCTCGACCGCCGCCGCCGTCGTCGCAAGTTCCTCCTTACAACGCTGCTGCGTGCGATGGGCTACAGTTCCGACGCCGAGATCCTCGACCTCTTTTACCAGATGGAGGAAATCAAAGTCTCCGACGCCCTCAAGCGCGAGAGCGTTTCCAGCCTTGTCTTGACTGAGGACATTGTGGACGGCGACAAGGGCGTTGTGCTGGCGCGTGCCTTTGAGCCGTTGACCAAGACCATCATCCGTTCCTTCGACAAGGCAGGCCTTAAATCGGTCACCGCAATCGATACCACGGTTGACGATGGCGCAATCATCCGCTGCCTCAAAAAAGATCCCACTCAAAACGAGGAAGAAGCGCTCAAGGACATCTACAAACGCCTGCGTCCCGGCGAGCCGCCCACAACCGCAAACGCCAAAGCGCTGCTCAAACGTCTCTTTCAGGACCCACGCCGCTATGACCTTGGCCGCGTCGGACGTTACAAGCTCAATCAAAAGCTCAAGATGGACACCGACCTTGAGTTCCGCGTTATCAATGCGGATGACGTGGTCGGTGCGACTAAATACCTCACTCGCTTGAAGCGGGGCGACGGTACGCTGGACGATATCGACCACCTGGGTAGCCGCCGTGTGCGTACGGTGGGTGAATTGCTTGCCAACCAATGCCGCGTGGGCCTCGCCCGCACCGAGCGTTTGGTCAAGGAACGCATGACCCTTTACGATCAAAGCGTGGATTCGATCACGCCGCAGAAGCTCATCAACCCCAAGGCATTGAGCACCGTGATTCGCGACTTCTTTGCGCGGAGCCAGCTTTCTCAGTTTATGGATCAGATCAACCCGCTTGCGGAGTTGACCCACAAACGCCGTCTTTCCGCGCTCGGCCCCGGTGGTCTCAACCGTGAACGCGCCGGCTTTGAGGTGCGCGACGTGCACCCCTCGCACTACGGACGTATCTGCCCCATCGAAACGCCTGAAGGTCCCAACATTGGTCTGATCAACTCCCTCAGCCTGTATTCGCGCATCAATGAATTCGGATTCATCGAGACGCCTTACCGCAAGGTTGTGAAGGGCAAGGTGCTCGATGATGTTGAATACCTGAATGCCGACCAGGAGGAAACCCACCTCATCGCGCAGGCAAACTCCGTCATTGATAAAAAAGGCTTCCTGCAGGGTCGTGTCACCTGCCGTCGTGAAGACGAAGTGCTCGAAGTGAGCGGCGAGGAAGTCGACTACATGGACGTTTCGCCCAAGCAGTTGATTTCAGTTGCGGCGGGTCTCATTCCCTTTCTGGAACACGACGACGCCAACCGCGCGCTCATGGGTTCCAATATGCAACGCCAGGGTGTGCCGCTCCTTGAGTCGGAGGCTCCGTTCGTTGGTACCGGTATTGAAAACCGTGTTGCGGTTGACTCCAAGACCGTGGAGGTCGCCGACATGGACGGTATTATTGCGCAAGTGGACGCGCGTCGCATCGTGTTGACCAAGGACGGCGAATTGCCGGCTCGTGCCCGCGATATCAAGACTGATCCCAAGCGCGAAATTTACGTGTACGAACTTCGCAAGTTCATGCGCTCCAATGCCGGCACCTGCTTTAATCAGAAACCGGTCGTCACCAAGGGGCAACCCGTCAAGGCGGGGCAGGTCCTTGCTGACGGTGCTTCCACCGATGACGGTGAACTCGCCATCGGTCGTAACATCCTGGTGGCATTCATGCCCTGGAACGGCTACAATTTCGAAGACGCGATTCTTATCTCGGAGAAAATTGTGAAGGAGGATATCTTCACTTCCATCCACGTGGATGAATTTGAAGTGACGGCCCGCGATACCAAGCTCGGTCCCGAGGAAATTACCCGTGACATTCCCAATGTCGGGGAAGAAGCGCTCAAGGATCTCAATCACGACGGCGTCATTCGCGTCGGTGCGGAAATCAAACCCGGCGATATCCTCGTTGGTAAGATCACTCCCAAGTCCGAAACCGAATTGGCACCCGAGGAAAAACTCCTGCGTGCAATTTTCGGTGAGAAGGCCGCTGACGTTAAGGACACCTCTTTGGTTGTTCCTTCCGGAGTTCACGGTATCGTGATGGACGTAAAGGTCTCTGCCCGGATTGACGGCGAACCTGAACAAATGTCTGCTTCCGACCGCCGCCGCCAGATCAAGAAGATCAACGAGGAATATCGCTCGCAAAACGACCGCATGCGTGACGACCTCACTGAGGCACTCTCCAATATTCTCCTCGGCGAGAAGATTCCCCTCGACGTTAAGAATGGTGAGACCGACGAGGTCATCATTCCCGCAAATCGTAAGATCACCAAGACCTTGCTCCGCCGCTTGGCTGCGGTCTCCAAGCACATCGAAATCGACCCCTCTCCGGTTCGCATTAAGATCATGGAAATCGTCGACAGCTATCAGGGCAAATTCGACGAGCTCGAGTATGAGCGCGAGCGCAAGATCGAAGCGGTCGAGTCCGGTGAAGATGCCGATCAAGGCGTGGTCAAGAGCGTGAAGGTTTACATCGCCAAGAAGCGCAAGATGCAGGTTGGTGACAAGATGGCAGGACGCCACGGTAATAAGGGCGTTGTTGCCAAGATTGTCCCCGAAGAAGACATGCCGTATCTGCCCGATGGCACGCCGGTTGAGATTTGCCTCAACCCGCTCGGGGTTCCTTCGCGCATGAACGTGGGTCAGGTTCTGGAAACCCACCTTGGTTGGGCGTGTAAGAAATTGGGCATCACGGTGGCGACTCCGGTCTTTGACGGCATCAGTGAAAGCCGCGTGCGCGGTTACCTTGAGGAAGCCGGATTGCCATCCACCGGCAAGAGTATGCTCTATGACGGCCTGACCGGCGAGCAATTGCACGAAGAGGTCGTGGTCGGATACATGTATATGTTGAAGCTCAACCACCTGGTTGCTTCCAAGATTCACGCCCGCGCGGTCGGTCCCTACAGTCTCATCACCCAGCAACCGCTTGGGGGTAAGGCGCAGTATGGTGGTCAGCGTTTCGGGGAAATGGAAGTCTGGGCGCTCGAAGCCTATGGTGCTGCCTACACCCTTCAGGAACTGCTCACCGTTAAATCGGATGATGTCGCAGGCCGTACCCGCATCTATGAATCACTCGTTAAGGGTGACAACAGCTTGCAGGCTGGTACTCCGCAGTCCTTCAACGTTTTGATGAAGGAAATTCAAAGCCTCTGCCTCGACGTCACGCTGGGCTCGGAGGGTAAATTCAACCTCGGCGGGGCCGCTGCGGCCATCGACGTCTAAGCCTTATTAACGGTTAATTTTAAAAAGAAAGTTACACATATGAGCACAGAAGTAGCACGCGACGTCCTTGGTTACGAAGCCACCAAATCATTTGACCGCGTCGGCATTGCCGTCGCATCGCCTGACTCAATCCGCGATTGGTCACTCGGGGAGGTCAAAAACCCCGAAACCATCAACTACCGTACCTTCAAGCCCGAGCCCGGTGGCCTCTTTTGCCAGCGTATCTTCGGCCCGGTCCGCGATTACGAATGCGCCTGCGGAAAATACAAGCGCATCAAATACAAGAACGTGATCTGTGACCGTTGCGGTGTTGAGGTGACCGTTTCCCGGGTTCGCCGTGACCGCATGGGTCATATTGAACTCGCCGTACCCGTTTCTCACATCTGGTTCCTGAAGAGCATGCCCAGTCGTTTGGGTCTCCTGCTCGACATCACCGCCCGCAATCTCGAGCGCGTCATTTACTACGAGAATTACCTCGTTATCGATCCGGGTAAAACGCCCCTCGAAGAACGCCAACTCTTGACCGAGCAGGAATTCCTGCAGGCCCAGGATGAATACGGTGAAGATTCCTTTGTTGCCGGAATGGGCGCGGAAGCTGTGCGCGATGCGCTCACCCGCGTGGATCTCGAGAGCACCGTGGCAGAACTGCACGAGCAAATGCACGCCACCCGCTCCAAGCAGATCAAAAAGAAGATCTCCAAGCGCCTGAAAACCATCCAAGGTTTCATGACTTCCGGCACCCGTCCGGAGTGGATGGTCCTCGAAGTCTTGCCCGTCATTCCGCCGGATCTCCGTCCGCTCGTTCCCCTCGAAGGTGGCCGTTTCGCAACCTCCGATCTCAATGACTTGTATCGTCGTGTTATCAACCGCAACAACCGACTCAAGAACCTCCTGCAACTCAAGACTCCGGATGTGATCATCCACAATGAGAAACGCATGTTGCAGGAAGCGGTGGACGCATTGTTCGACAATGGCCGTCATGGCCGCGCCGTGACCGGCGCCGGCAACCGTCCGCTGAAATCGCTCTCCGATATGCTCAAGGGCAAGCAGGGACGCTTCCGTCAGAATCTCCTCGGTAAGCGCGTCGACTATTCCGGTCGTTCCGTTATCGTGACCGGCCCCGAGTTGAAACTCAACCAGTGCGGTCTGCCAAAGAAAATGGCGCTCGTTCTTTTTGAACCCTTCATCATTCGCCGCCTCAAGGAGCTGGGCTTCGTCCACACCGTCCGTGGTGCGCGCAAGATGATCGAAAAGCAATCACCGGAAGTTTGGGACATCCTGGAGGAAGTCACCAAGGGGCACCCCGTCCTCCTGAACCGTGCTCCCACCTTGCACCGTCTCTCCATTCAGGCCTTCGAACCGGTCTTGATTGAGGGCGATGCCATCCGGGTGCACCCCCTTGTTTGTACCGCTTACAACGCCGACTTCGACGGCGACCAAATGGCGGTTCACGTGCCGCTCTCGCTGGAGGCAGTCATGGAGGCCAAGACCCTCATGATGGCAACGCACAACATCTTTTCACCCTCCAGTGGTAAGCCGATTCTTACGCCTTCACAGGACATCGTTCTCGGTTCTTACTTCCTGACGGTTGAGCCGCGCCGCGCGCCGTCCGAGAAGCAACGCCTGCCGCTCCTGGTTGACGCCGATGAGGTCGAAGCCGCCGTTACTGACGGAGCCTTGAATGTGCGCGACTGGATCAACTTCATCAACCCGGATTTCGGCAAAGACGCCACCGTCTACGGTAATTCCGAGAAGAAAATCATCCGCACCACCGTTGGGCGTGTTATCTTCAACACGATCTGGCCGCCCGAAGTTGGCTTTATCAATACCAATGTCGCCAAGGGTAAACTCGGCGACATCATCCTGCAGACTTACAAATCTGTCGGCAAGGCCCGCACCGTTGAAACCCTCGATACCCTCAAGGATGTCGGCTTCAAGATCGCCACGAAGGCTGGGGTCTCCATCGGTATTGACGACATGATCATCCCCGAGGCCAAGACCGGGATTGTTGCCAATGCCCGTAAGAAAATCGACGAAGTTGAGGCGCAATACACCAAGGGTATCATTACCGAAGGGGAGCGCTACAATAAGATTATCGATATCTGGACCGGTACGACCGACGAAATCGCGAAAGCGGTATTCGATGAATTGAAGGACAACGGCGGTAAGGATTCTGTCAATCCGGTCTATCTCATGATGGACTCCGGTGCGCGTGGTAACAAACAGCAGGTG
The DNA here is from genome assembly GCA_042096455.1 of Opitutia bacterium. Lineage (GTDB taxonomy): Bacteria > Verrucomicrobiota > Verrucomicrobiia > Opitutales > Coraliomargaritaceae > UBA7445. Next base: position 21,633 of record JBELLU010000009.1, on the reverse strand, counting down.
CGTCAGCTCTGCGGTACCCGCGGATTGATGGCAAAACCATCCGGTGAAATTATTGAGCGTCCGATTCTCTCATCTTTCCGTGAAGGTCTCTCCGTTCTGGAATACTTCATCTCGACTCACGGCGCACGTAAAGGTCTCGCTGATACCGCCCTTAAAACCGCAGACGCCGGTTACCTCACCCGTAAACTCTGTGATGTTGCAATGGATTGCATCATTGAGGAGTCCGATGACGGTAATCGCGAAGGGGTTTGGAAATACGCCATCTACGAAGGTGACGACGAGATCGTTTCTCTCTACGACCGCATTGTTGGACGCTGCTGCTCCAACGATATTCGCAACCCGCTGAATCCCGATGAATTCCTCGTCAAGAACGGCGAATTGATCACGGAGGAAATTGCGGCGAAGATCGAGGATGTCGGTGTCGAGCGCGTCAAAGTGCTTTCAGCGCTTACCTCGCGCAAGAAGGTCGGCATCACCGCACTGGAATACGGTATCAATCCCGCCACCAGTTCCATGGTGGAGCGCGGTTCATCCGTTGGTATCATTGCGGCACAGTCCATCGGTGAACCGGGAACCCAGCTTACGATGCGTACCTTCCACATCGGTGGTATCGCCAGCGGTGTCCTTAAAAATCCCGAAATCAAGATCCGCTCCGGTGGTAAGGTCAAATACCAAGGCCTGCGTACCGTTTTGGTTCAGGGTAACAACATTGTGCTCAACAAGACCGGTTCCATCCTCGTGCTGGATGCCGATGACCGCGAAATTGAAAACTACAAGATCGTGGTCGGGTCAGTCCTGACCAAGGGTGACGGCGAAAATATCAAGAAGGGCGAAGTCCTTGCAATGTGGGATCCGCACAATATCCCCATTATCTCTGAGAAAGCCGGTCGTATCGGATTCAGCGACATGATCCCCGGTGTGACCATCAAGCGCGAGCTCGACGAGTCGACCGGGCGTATTGCAACCGTCGTTATTGAGCACAAGGAAGACCTCAATCCTCAGATTGAAATCATCAATGACAAGAACAAGGTCATTGCCACGTATGCGATTCCCACCGGGGCGCAGGTTTCCGTCAATGAAGACGACGAAATCGCACCCGGTACCATGCTTGCCAAGACCCCGCGTCAGGCTTCCAAGACTCAGGATATCACCGGTGGTCTGCCCCGCGTCGCGGAGCTTTTCGAAGCCCGCCGTCCGAAAGAAGCCGCCGAAATGGCGAAGATCGAAGGGGTGGTCTCCATGGACGGTACGGTCCGCGGCAAGAAAAAGCTCGTGGTTACCGATACCGAAACCGGCGACGAGGAAGCACACCTTATTCCGCACGGTAAACACCTGACGGTTCAAATTGGCGACCTCGTTCACAAAGGTCAGCATCTCACCGATGGCGGTGCCGATCCCCACGAATTGCTTGAAATTCTCGGTCGCGAGCGCGTCTGCGATTACCTCATCGAGGAAATTCAGAAAGTTTACCGCCTCCAGGGCGTGACCATTAATGACAAACACATCGAGGTCATTATCGCCCAAATGCTCAAGAAGGTCCGTATCACCGATCCGGGTGACTCCGACTTCTTCTGGGGTGAACAGGTCGACCGCTTTGAATTCATGAAGGCCAATGACGAGATCGATGAGGCCGGTGGTAAGCCCGCCGAAGGTGAGTCCGTCCTCCTCGGTATCACAAAGGCCTCCATCGAAACGGAATCCTTCATCTCCGCGGCGTCCTTCCAGGAGACAACCCGCGTGCTGACCGATGCTTCCACTCTTGGGAAAGTCGACGAGCTCAAAGGCTTCAAGGAAAACGTCATCATGGGTCACCTCATCCCCGCCGGTACCGGCTTGCCCGCATACCGCAAACTCCGCATCGACACCCTTGGTGCCGAGGTCGAGAAGCTTTCCCTCGAGGAAGCTGCCGAGCGGATCGAAGGGGTTGCTGCTCCGACTCCTGACTTCTCCGCAGAGGCAACCGGTATACCCGGCGAGGAAATGGTTCCCGAGGATCCCAACGCCCCTGCCGGTGTCGAGGATGCCGAAACGCCGAGAGCCGAAGAGGAAGCCGGTTAATTCGACTCACTCCTTCAATTACAAAGCCCTCCGGTTTCGGGGGGCTTTTTGTTTTTATTGGATTGAAAGAGCGGAGCATTCGTCTATCGTCTCCTTCAGATCTTTGAAAATTTCCAGTTATCTCAAACCTAATTTGAGCGTCCAATTCCGGTCGTTCATATCAAGAAGAAAAACTGAAAATGAAAACACAAGCTATCATCGTAGCTCTGTTGACAACACTCGTGTCCTTAACCGCACAGGCGAACCAAGCAGGCTCAAGGCCTGAATTGGTAGACGCCGTAGCACCCCATGCCGGGGATGCCGCAGTGGGCACGGTTGTCACCGCTCTACTCACAGTCAGTGAGCAGGGCAGCATCGAAAACGTGAAAGTTGGGTATAACAACACCCCTCGCTTCGCCGAATCCGTGGCCGAAGTAGTGAAGCAATGGCGCTTCGCTCCGGCGGTTCGCAATGGCAAAGCAGTGCGGTCCCTTGTTCTCGTGCCCTTTAGGGTAGTACCAGCGGACAGCCAAGTTGCGATGCGTTAAACTGAAAACCGGATGTTGCGGGAAGCCGCAAAATCCACCTGAACTAAAATAGAAAATGAACCGGCCGCTCTTCCATTTGTGGGGGAGCGGCCACTTTTTGCCCAAATTAAGCCCAACAAAGCTAAAAAAATTACAATAAAATCCTTGCACGGTGCAGGGAAGGAGCTACTTTCGCCATCTTTCTCTAATTCTAGCGTCTGAATTTTAATGCCTACCATTAACCAACTTGTCCGCAATCCGCGCGCTGTGCAAAAAGCCCAGTCCAAGTCGCGTGCGCTTAAAAACAATCCCTTCCGCCGCGGCGTCTGTGTGCAGGTCATGACCCGTACACCCAAGAAGCCGAACTCCGCGATCCGTAAAGTTGCGAAGGTGCGCCTCACCACCGGTATTGAAGTCATCGCCTACATTCCCGACGAAGGACACAATCTGCAGGAACACAGTATCGTCCTGGTACGTGGTGGTCGTGTAAAGGACCTTCCCGGTGTTCGTTACCACATCGTGCGTGGCACCCTTGACTGCCAGGGAGTTGAAAAGCGCCGCCGCAGCCGTTCCAAGTATGGCGTTAAGAAGCCCAAGGAATAAACACGACCGGTCGCCCATTTATAAACAATTTTTGAATCATTGAATTATGTCACGTCGTCGCCAAGCCGTTAAACGTCCCGTCATTCCGGATCCCCGCTACAACAGCACTCTTGTGACCACTCTGGTCAACATGATCATGGAACGCGGCAAGCGCACCCTCGCGCAGCGCATCGTCTACACTGCTTTCCAGAAGGTCAGTGAAAAACTTGAAAAGGGTGATCCCGTCGACCTTGTGATGGGTGCTCTCGAAAACACCCGCCCGAAGCTCGAAGTCAAGAGCCGCCGCGTCGGGGGTGCCACCTATCAAGTTCCCGTAGAAGTTTCTTTTGAGCGCCAACAAAGCCTCGCTTTCCGTTGGATGGTTGCCTCAGCCCGCAAACGCAAAGGCGTTCCCATGGCTGAAGCCCTCGCCGATGAAATCGTCGACGCCTACAACAACACTGGCGCCGTCGTTAAGAAAAAAGAAGAAATGCACCGCATGGCTCAAGCCAACCGTGCCTTCGCGCATTTGCGCTGGTAAGCACCGCGGCTCAGCCGCCCCTTGCCACCCCCTTGTTCTTTTCCAGTCGTATCGTTTTTTTATGTCAGCAGCAGCTACAGCATCCCTCAATTCACCGAAGCGTAAGTTTCCCCTGGAGCATACGCGCAATATCGGTATTGCGGCGCATATCGATGCAGGCAAAACGACTACGACGGAAAGAATCCTCTTCTACGCAGGCGTCGTCCACAAAATGGGCGAGGTCCACGAGGGCAGCGCTGTCACCGACTGGATGGAGCAGGAGCGCGAACGCGGCATCACCATTACCTCCGCTGCGATTTCCTGTAACTGGACCAATAAAGAAGGCCCCTACGCCGGGATCACCCAGCAAATCAATATCATCGATACCCCCGGCCACGTCGATTTTACCGCGGAGGTCGAGCGTTCCCTGCGTGTCCTGGACGGTGCGGTCGCGGTCTTTTGCGCGGTTGCCGGAGTTCAGCCCCAGTCCGAGACCGTCTGGCGGCAAATGAATAAATACGCGGTGCCCCGGATCGCCTTTATCAACAAAATGGATCGCACCGGGGCAGATTTCCCGGCGGCCGTTACCTCCATGCGTGAGCGCCTCGGTGCCAAGGCTCAACCCATCTTTATCCCAATTGGTGCCGAGGAAGACTTTATCGGTCTCATCGATCTGGCGTCCATGCAGGCGCATCTCTACGATTCCACTGACGCCAGCGGAATGACTTACCAAACCGGGAAAATTCCAGCCGAGTATCAGGAGGAGGCCGCCGCTGCGCGGGAAGCACTCATCGAGGCACTCGCCGACTGTGACGATGAACTCGCCGATCTTTACCTTGGGGGAGGGGAGCTGACCGCAGATGCGATTCGCGCCGCGATCCGCCGTGCCACCACCAAACTTGAATTCTGCGCCGTCATTCCCGGAAGCGCCTTTAAGAACAAGGGAGTGCAGTCCGTCCTTGAATCGGTCGTCAACTACCTGCCTGCGCCCCTGGACCTGCCGCCGATGAAGGGCGAAGACAGCAAGGGCCGCGCCCTTGAAGTTGCGCCGGACGACAACGCCAAAGTCGCGGGCCTCGCCTTCAAGCTCATGAACGACCCATTCGTCGGCAAGCTCGTCTTTTTCCGCATTTACTCCGGTTCCTTGACAAAAGGCAGCACCCTCTTCAACGCCCGCACCGGCAAAACCGAGCGCATCTCCCGCCTGCTCGTCATGAAAGCGGATGCCCGCGACGATATTGATGCGGCGTATTCCGGTGACATCTGCGCCCTTGTCGGCGCCCGCGATGTCATTACGGGTGATACCCTGAGCACCAAAGGCTACGATGTGCGGCTCGAACCGCCCACGTTCCCGGAACCCGTTATTTCCATGTCGATCGAGCCCAAGACCTCTGCCGATCAGGAAAAAATGGCGCTGGGGCTGCAACGTCTTGCAGAAGAGGATCCCACTTTCGTGGTCAGTACCGATGAGGAAACCGGGCAGACCTTGATTGCCGGAATGGGGGAGTTGCACCTCGAAATCATCAAAGATCGTCTCTTTCGTGAATTCAAGGTCGGCGCCGCTGCCGGTCGTCCGCAAATCGCCTACCGCGAAGCCTTCGGTATTGCTGCGGAAGGCGAGGGCAAATTCATCCGTCAAAGCGGCGGCAAGGGACAATACGGACACGCCCGCATCAAAATCGAGCCGCTCGAAAGAGGGCAGGGCATTGCAGTGGAAGACAAGACCGTCGGTGGTGTCATTCCCAAAGAATTCATCAAGCCCACTCTGGACGGTATTCGCGAGGCTGCCTGCAACGGTGTGCTCGCCGGTTATCCGGTGGTCGATTTTAAAGCCACCCTTTACGACGGTTCCTTTCACGAAGTCGACTCCTCGGAGATGGCATTTAAAATGGCAGGCCTCTTTGCCTTTCGTCACGCCATGGAGCAAGCCAGTCCCGTTCTGCTGGAACCCGTCATGGCTGTTGAAATCGAAACGCCCGAAGAATATCAGGGCGATATCCTCGGCGACCTCAACCGCCGCCGGGGCCAAATCCAGAATATCGCCAACAAGGGCCAGTTCGCCACTTTCTCCGCCGCCGTCCCCCTCTCCGAGATGTTCGGCTATTCCACCATCGTCCGTTCCCTCAGCAAGGGTAGGGCGTCCTTCAGCATGGAACCCAAGTCCTTCGAGGAAGTTCCTCCCAACATTCTAAAGTCAATCCAGGAGAGCACCCTGCACGGGTCTTTCCATTAATTCAACCAACCAATACCAACTATGAGTGCACCTAAAATTCGTATCCGCCTTAAAGGCTTTGATTACCGCGTTGTTGACCAGTCCGCCCTGGACATTGTCGAGACTGCCAAACGCTCCGGAGCCCGCGTTGCCGGTCCCGTTCCCATGCCCACCCGCATTGAGAAATTCACCGTCAATCGTTCCGTTCACGTCAATAAAAAGGCGATGGAGCAATTCGAAGTCCGTACCCACAAGCGACTCATTGACATCATTGAACCCACCGCCGCCACCGTCGACGAGTTGAAGAAGCTCAACCTCCCAGCCGGTGTCGATATTTCAATTAATGTCTAGAACTTGGAAATTTCTAAAATCAGGTCTTGACGCGCGCGAAAAAACAACCTTTTCTCTCGCGCTCGCTCCTCTAACAGCGATCTTTCCACAATTTTAATCTCTAACGCAGGTCTAAACCAAACGGAGCCCCTGTTCCACCTGCCAATTAGTTTATGAACGTAGCCCTACTAGGTAAAAAGATAGGTATGACACAGGTATTCGACGATGCAAATCGTATGATACCCGTTACCGTCATCGAAGCCGGTCCCTGCCCTGTAACTCAGGTCAAGTCAGACGAGACCGATGGATATAACGCCGTGCAAATTGGCTTCCGTGCCCAAAAAGCACAGCGCCTCTCCAAAGCCGCCCGCGGTCACTTTGAAAAAGCCGGAGTTGAAGCACAGGCCGAACTCAGCGAATTCCGCACCAATGGCGACCACGACTTGAACGTCGGTGACGTCCTCACCGTCGAACATTTCGAAGCCGGTCAAAAGATCGACGTCATCGGAACTTCCAAGGGTCGCGGTTTCCAGGGCGTCGTCAAACGCTACGGTTTTGCCGGTGGCCCCGCCTCGCACGGTTCCATGTTCCACCGTCGCGGTGGTTCCTACGGTATGTGCCAGTGGCCCGGTCACGTTATTAAAGGCAAGAAAATGCCCGGTCACATGGGTGACGTGCAGCGCACCGTTCAAAACCTCACGGTTGTGAAGGTCGTGCCCGAGAAGAACCTCATCCTTATCAAGGGAAGCGTCCCCGGCGCACGCGGCAGTCTCCTCACTGTCCGTTCCGCTGTTAAAAACAAAGTCCGCAAGGGATAAGCCAACCGCCAGCCTAAACGAACATGAAACTTAAAGTTTATACCGCCGACGGAACCAGCAGCGAAGAAAAAGAATTCGCGGCATTCCCACAATTTGAAGACGACAAGGGCGTAGCCGCCCTTCGCCAGGTTGTCATCGCCCACCAGGCCAACAAACGCCAGGGCAACGCCAGCACCAAGACTCGCGCCGAAGTCAGTGGTACCGGTAAGAAACTCTTCCGCCAAAAAGGCAGCGGTACCGCTCGTCAGGGTTCCCGCCGCGTCCCCCACCAACGCCACGGTGGTGTCGCTCACGGCCCCAAGCCCCGCGACTACTCGCAGAAAATCAATCGCAAGATGAAGCAACTCGCCTTCCAGCGCGCCCTCTTTGAGCGTGCTAACGAAGGTCGCATCTCGGTTATCGAAGCCATCCAAAGCGAGGCGCCCAAAACCAAGATCTTCAATCAGGTCCTCACCGCCGTCCTCCCGGAGCGCGGCAAAGTCCTCATCATTGACGATTCCTTTGAAAACAACGCCGCCCTTGCTGCCCGCAACATCGAAGGCGTTGCTCTTACCGAAGCCGGCAACCTCAGCACATTGGATGTAGTGCGCTATCCCAACATCCTTGTCAGTGCCAAAGGCATCGAAACCATTCTCGCACGCGCAAACGGAGCTGAATAAAAATGATTATCGCTGACAAAATTCTGCGCGAGTATCGCGTGACCGAAAAGGCTGCCAATCTCGCCGCCAATCAAAACCAATACACCTTTGAGGTGGCGCCTGATGCCAACCGCAAGGAGATCGCCCGCGCGGTCGAACAGGTTTTCAACGTCACCGTTACCAACGTGAACACCCTTATTCGCAAGCCCAAGGCCAAAACCGACCGCGCCCGCCGCGGACGTCCTGGTACCAAGGGCGGACACAAAAAAGCCATCGTTACCCTGAAAGAGGGCGATGCCATCGAACTCGTTTAAACCTTTAGAGAACGCAAGCCATGCCACTCAACAGTTCCAGACCACTCACTCCCGGACAGCGCTTCCTGACCCGCAATAAGCAGGATGTCTCTAAAAAAGAGCCGGAGCGTCGCCTCACCAAGCACAAGCATATCAAGAAGGGACGCAACTGCTACGGACGCATCACTTCCCGTCGTCGTGGTGGCGGCCACAAGCGCGCCTACCGCATCATCGATTTCCGTCGCGACAAAATTGACATCCCCGCCAAGGTGCAGGCCATCGAGTATGATCCCAATCGTTCCGCCAACCTGGCTCTCCTCGCTTACGCAGATGGCGAAAAACGTTACATCCTCGCGCCTCGCGGCGTCCAAGCGGGTGACGTTCTGCTTAATGTCGACAAACGCGTTGAGTTCAAGCCCGGCTATTCCATGCCGCTGAGCTTCATTCCGGCAGCCACCAAGATTCATGCCATTGAGCTCCATCCCGGTCGCGGCGCCCAAATCGCCCGTTCCGCCGGACAAAACGCCCAACTCATTTCCGTGGAAGGCGACCGTGCTACTGTTAAACTACCATCCGGCGAAATCCGTTACTTGAACTCCAAGTGCCGTGCCACCATCGGTGAGGTCGGCAACCACGAACACCAAAACCAGAGCCTTGGCAAAGCCGGCCGCAACCGTTGGTTGGGTCGTCGTCCCCGCGTCCGCGGTGTTGCAATGAATCCCGTCGATCACCCCATGGGTGGTGGTGAGGGACGCACCTCCGGTGGCGGTCATCCCCAGTCGCCCTGGGGCCAGCTCTCCAAAGGATTCCCGACCCGCAAAAAGTCTAATCCTACCAATTCTCAAATTCTGGTGCGCCGCAACGGTCGCCCCATGAAGCGCAAATAATCAAACGAGATTCTTCTTATGTCACGCTCCGTTAAAAAAGGATTCTTCGTCGATCCCCACCTTGCCAAAAAAGTGGATGCCGCTCAGGCCAGCAATGACCGCAAGCCTATCCAGACTTGGTCACGACGCTCCACCATCACCCCCGATTTCGTGGGACTCAACTTCAATGTCCATAACGGACGCAGCTTCCTGCCCGTTTATGTCACCGAAAACATGGTGGGCCACAAGCTCGGCGAGTTTGCTCCCACCCGTACCTTTAAGTCGCACCAAGCCGGTAAGAAATAACCCTGCCGCGAATCGATAAACACCCACCGTTCATGCACATCCGTCTCCCAATGCACAAAGCCCTGATCGCCGGCCTCATCGCCGTCGCGACCGCTTTGCCCTGCATCGGGACCGCTGCGCAACCCGCCTTTATCGCCGAAGGCCTCTATACTCCCAGCGCCGCACCGGTCGCGGAAGTTCTGGCCGGCGAGGATTCCGACCTCGTGGTCATCGAAGGGGGACTGCTCCAAGGCCTGCGCCGGGGTATGATCTGCCGCATCGAACGCGGTGACCGTACCGTCGGAGAGGTCATCATCATCGCCTCCCGCGAACAGCGCGCCGCCGCTCTCATCCTTCAAATCGCCCGCGAGACCACCATCCAATCCGGTGATATCGCACGTATTAAGACTTTTCAAAACTCATAACCCTTCATCAAAATGCAGGTTCAAGCTTATACCAAATACGCCCGGATGTCGCCCGTTAAAGTGCGCGATATTACCCGCGCCATCCAAGGACGCAATGCCGCCGAGGCAGTCGAAATCCTCCGCTTCATTCCGCGCAAATCGGCACGACTTGTCAGCAAGACCCTCAAGTCCGCCATCGCGAACGCTGAAAACAACAACAACCTTTCCTCCGACGCGCTCACCATTCAGTCCGCAACGGTCGAACAAGGCCCCGCCTTTAAACGTTTCCGCCCCGCAGCACGCGGTTCCGCGCACCCTTACAAAAAGGCCACCAGCCATATCCGCATCATCCTGACAGACGACGCCTAAACCAAATTGCTTAACTAAAACTCATGGGACAAAAAACGCATCCAACCGGCTTCCGCCTAGCAGTCACCCGCGACTGGGATTCCCGCTGGTACGCCAGCAAAAAAGACTTCCCCGGCTACCTTAAGGAAGACCACACCATTCGTACCTTCCTCGAGAAGAAGCTGCGCTACGCCTCGGTGCCCCGCATCTTCATCGAGCGCGCCTCGGGTCGTATCCGCGTTAAAATTCACACGGCCCGCCCGGGCGTCGTGATCGGTCGCAAGGGCCAGGAACTCGATAAGCTCAAGGCTCAGCTCAACAAGAAGGTCGGCAAGGATATCATGCTCGACATTCAGGAAGTCAAGCGCCCCGACCTCTCCGCCCAACTGGTTGCTGAAAACGTTGCCCTGCAACTGGAGCGACGCATCGCCTTCCGCCGCGCCATGAAACGCGCTGTGCAAACAACCATGGCGATGGGTGCCGAGGGTATTCGTATTCAATGCAGCGGTCGCCTCGGTGGCGCCGACATCGCCCGCACCGAGCAACAACGCGAGGGCAAGGTCCCCCTCCAAACCCTCCGCGCGAAAATCGACTACGGCTTCAGCGAAGCCAGCACCGTTTACGGCATCATTGGCATCAAATGCTGGATCTGCCTCCCCGAGGACGACTCCGAATAATCCAATCTTTTTTTAATTTAAAATAAACTTTCCACACCGCGAATCATGGCACTACTTCCATCACGCACCAAATACCGCAAGGTTCACAAAGGCCGCATTTACGGCACCGCTCAAAAAGGCAACAGCCTTGCCTTTGGCGAATTCGGTATTCAGTCCCTTTCCCGTGGACGTATGACCTCCCAACAAATTGAAGCTGCCCGTGTTGCGATGACACGTAGCCTCAAGCGTAAGGGTAAAGTCTGGATCCGCGTCTTCCCTCACAAACCCGTCACCAAGAAACCCGCTGAAACCCGCATGGGTAAGGGTAAGGGTGGGGTCGACCGCTGGGTCGCCGTTATCAAGCCCGGCACCATGCTCTTCGAGATCGCCGGTTGCTCACCCACCGCAGCACGCGAAGCCCTCCGCCTCGCCGATACCAAACTCCCTTTCCGTTGCCGCTTCGTCTCCCGCGAGGAAGCGTAAACGCAAGCATATCCAAGAAACGAACAAGCTCTTCTAATGAACACTAAAGATATACGCGAAATGTCAGAAGCTGAAATCGAAAAAAAGCTGCGTGATGCCCGTGACGCTCAAGTAAACCTCCGCCTGCGTAAACAGACCGGACAGGTTGAGCATCCCCATGAATTCACCAACCTGCGCCGCGAAATCGCACGTCTCGAAACCATCCTCCGTGAGAAAAAACTCGCGGCGACTGAGGCTTAATCCACCAGCACCGCATTACCATGGAAGCAACCGCTACACGCAACTCCCGCAAGTCCCTCATCGGAACCGTCACCAGCCGTTCCGGCGACAAGACCATCAAGGTCACCTATTTCTACAAGATCCCGCACCCGCTTTACCGCAAGGAGATCAAGCGCAAAACCGTGGTTCACGCCCACGATGAAGCCAATGACTGCGGAATCGGCGACCGTGTCGAAATCATGGAAACCCGTCCCATCAGCAAGCTCAAGCGCTGGCGCGTCACCCGTGTTCTCGAGCGTGCTCCCAAGCTCGATGGCGATACCAAGGATGCATAAGCCCGCAAACGGCACTCTATTTAACGTTTCAACAATTCAACAGCCTTAAGTCATGATACAGATGAATAGCCGTGTTTTTATCGCGGATAACACCGGTGCGAAATCCGCCGAAATGATCCGCCGCCTTGGTCAAAACAAGACCACTGCTTCGGTGGGTGATGTCATTGTCTGCAATGTCAAGGAAGCGTCCACCGATGCCTCCGTTAAAAAAGGCGAGGTCGTCAAGGCCGTGGTGGTGCGTACCGTCGCACCGATTCGCCGTGGTGATGGCAGCTATCTGCGCTTCGACAACAACGCCGTGGTCATCATCAATGCCGACGGCAATCCCAAAGGCACCCGCATCTTTGGCCCCGTAGCCCGTGAGCTGCGCGCCAAGTACATGAAAATCATTTCCCTTGCACCGGAGGTACTCTAGTTATGGCTAAAACAATCAAACGCGAACAGGAAGTGGTCGTCATTGCTGGCGCCCACAAAGGCAAACGCGGCAAGGTCCTCGAGGTCAAAGCCCCCGAGAAAATCCTCGTTGAAGGCGTAAACCTCATCACCAAATACGAGCGCAAAACTCAAGAGAACCCCGAGGGGGGCTCTGTGCAGCGCGAAGCACCCATTCATTATTCCAACGTCATGCCCGCCGAGAAGTATGACGCCAAATCCAAATAATTTCCGAGCCTATTAATCCTCAAGCCGCCGGGTCAGAAATCCGGCCGTAGAACAATGGAACAAGCACTCCTTCAAAAACAATACACTGAGAAAGTCATTCCCGAATTGATGAAAAAGTTCGGGTTCGACAATCCCCATGTCGTCCCCGCGATCAGCAAGGTCGTCATTAATTCCGGATTCAGCGCAACCTCCGACAAAAATCACGTCGCTTACGTGAATGATGAGATCACCAAGATCGCCGGACAGCGCCCAGTCATTACCAAGGCGAAACTCAGTATTTCAAACTTCAAACTCCGCGAGGGTCAGCCCATCGGTTGTAAGGTAACACTGCGTGGCCGCGCCATGTATGACTTCCTCGCCCGCCTCATTTTTATCGCCTTGCCCTGCATTCGAGACTTCCGCGGAGTGCCCGCCAAACTCGACGGTCAGGGCAACTACACCCTCGGCATCACCGATCATTCCATCTTCCCGGAAATCAGCGCGGACGGTACAACTGCTACCATTGGTATGGATATTTGCATCAATACCTCTGCCAGCAACGATGAAACGGGTCGCGAACTCCTCCGCTGCCTGGGAATGCCTTTCCGTAAATCCACCTCTGAAATCGCTGCTGAGGAAGCCGCCGCTGAATCTGCTGCCGAAGCTCCCGAAGCAGCTGCCGAAGCTCCCGAAGCAGCTGCCGAGGCCACTGAAGCTTAATCCAATTTACCAAAAATCATGGCTAAAATATCCGCAATCCACCGCAACAAGAAGCGCGAGCGCCTCATCGCCAAATACGCTGCCAAGCGCAAAGAGCTCAAGGCAATCCTCGCCAACCCCGAGACCACCGACGAGGAGTTCTACAAAGCGCAGGCGAAACTCTGCAAGCTCCCCAAAAACAGCTCACCCATTCGCGCGCGCAATCGTTGCTCCGTTACCGGACGCCCACGCGCCTTCATTCGCAAGTTCGGTCTTTCCCGTATCACTTTCCGCGAACTCGCCTCTCAGGGCAAAATTCCCGGCGTTACCAAATCCTCTTGGTAAGCATTTTTCTTAATCACAAACACTCAATCTGAAAACCCAGCAGTAAAATACTATGGCAGTTCATGATACCATCGGTGATTTCCTCACCATCATCCGTAACGCCAGCTCCGCCCAAAAGGAGGTCGCCGTTACCCATCATTCCAAAATGCGCCTCGCGCTTCTCAAAATCCTTAAGGACGAAGGCTACATCGCCGACTTCAGCGAGGGCCAAAACGAGAAGGGCTTCAAAACTTTGGAAATCAAATTTAAATACGTCGATAGCACCCCCGCGATCACGGGCATCGAGCGTCACAGCACCCCCGGTCGTCGTCTCTACTACGGCGCGCGTGAAATACCACGCGTCCTTGGTGGCCTCGGGGTCGCCATCCTCACAACCTCAAAAGGCGTCATGCGCGCCCGCGATGCCCGTCAAAACGGCATTGGCGGCGAACTCGTGTGTAAAGTCTGGTAACTTGAAAGGCAGCCACTATGAGCAGAATTGGAAAACTTCCCGTCCCCATCCTCGACAAGGCTAAAGTCTCCGTCGATGGCCAAACCGTTCGCGCCGAAGGCCCCAAGGGTAAACTTGAGCAAACCTTCGACAGCGCCGTTAAAATTGAAATCGTCGACAACGAGGTTCGCCTCAGCCCCGTCGACGAGAGTCGTCATGCCAACGCCATGTATGGAACCGCGCGTTCCATCATCAACAACATGGTCACAGGCGTGGTCGAAGGCTTTCAAAAGCAAATTGAAATCAAAGGAGTCGGTTTTCGTGCCGCTATGAAAGGCAAGGTCCTCGACCTGGCTCTCGGTAAATCGCACCCCTGCGAAATTGAAATCCCGGAGGGCATCACCGTTACCATCAAGGAAAACACCAAGCTGACCATCGAAGGTGCCGATAAGCAAATGGTCGGTGAAATCACCGCCTCCATCTACGCCTTCTATCCCGCCGAGCCCTACAAGGGTAAGGGCGTCCACATTGTTGGAAAGTTTGTCCGCCGCAAGGAAGGCAAGAAGTCCGCTTAAGCATTTAATTCAGGAGACTCCCATTCATGAAACTCGAAAAGAAAAAAAGCCTTCTGCAGCGTCGTCGCTGGCGCATCCGCAAGAAAATTACCGGCACCGCCGAGCGCCCGCGCCTCGCCGTTCACTTCTCCAACAAACACATCTATGCCCAGTGCATCGACGACGACAAGGGCCACACCATGGCTTACGTCTCCTCCGTTGCCAAGGAAGGTGGCCTCAAAGCGAATGCCGAGGGCGCAACCGCGCTCGGGAAGCAAATCGCTGAAAAAGCCAATGCCGCCGGCATCGAGTCGGTGGTCTTCGACCGTTCCGGACGCCGCTATCATGGTTGTGTCAAATCCTTTGCCGAAGCAGCCCGCGAAGGCGGCCTCCAATTCTAACGCCATTGCTATGAGTCAATCGAACCGATCATTTTCTTCCCAGAATCAAACCGAGGAAGCACCCGAATTCACCGAGAAGGTGGTGCACATCAACCGTTGCGCCAAAGTCGTGAAGGGCGGGCGCCGTTTCAGTTTCTCCGCCCTTGTTGTGGTGGGGAACCAGAAGGGCGAAGTTGGCGTGGGCTACGGTAAAGCCAAGGAAGTACCTGAGTGCATCCGCAAAGGCACCGAGCAAGCCAAGAAAAACCTCGTTAAAATCAACCTCCGTGGCGAAACCATCCCGCACCCCGTGCGCGGTATTTCCGATGGAGGTGAGGTGCTCCTTCGCCCCGCGACCGACGGTACCGGCGTTATCGCCGGCGGTGGGGTCCGCGCCGTCTTGGAGGCCGTTGGTATCAACAACGTCCTTTCAAAGTCCCTCGGCTCCAACAATCACCTTGCCATGGTCAATGCCACCATGGATGCCCTCCTGCAACTCCGCTCAAAAGAGGACATTAATTCCCTCCGCTTCGCCAAGCCTGAGGCCGCTGAAGCCTAAGCCATAGACGCATCATGAATCTCGATAAAATTCCAACGATCAAGGGCGCGACCCATCCCACCAAACGCCTCGGGCGCGGGGAGGGCAGTGGCCACGGTAAAACCTCCGGCAAAGGCCACAAGGGACAAAAAGCTCGTTCCGGCGGCGGTATTCGCATCGGTTTCGAGGGCGGTCAAATGCCCCTCTACCGCAAGCTTCCGCGCCGTGGTTTCAACAACTTCAATTTCCGCAAGCACTTCCAGACCGTCAACGTCGCGGAGCTCGAGAAAATTGAGGGCGACACCGTCAACCGCGAAACCTTGCTTAAAGCGGGACTCATCCGCGATAACGACGACGCAATCAAATTGCTCGGCGATGGCGAAATTTCCAAAGCGCTCACCGTTCACGTTGACCGCGCCTCCGGTTCCGCCGTCAAAAAGATCGAAGCCGCAGGCGGTAAGCTCATCCTCAGCACACCGGTCGAAGCCGAGCCTGCTCCCGCAGCCGAGGCCGATGCTGACGCCGAGACTAAAGACGCTTCTGAAGACGCCTAACTGAACTGCCCGCTCC
>JBELLU010000009.1:0-5825 GCA_042096455.1 Opitutia bacterium | reverse complement strand
TGAACTGCCCGCTCCACGCGGGCCCAAGCCTTTCAAATATTTCATGCTCTCCGCATTCACCAATTCTCTCAAGATTCCGGAACTGCGCCAAAAGATCTTCTTTACCTTGGCATTGCTTTTCATTGCCCGGGTAGGTGCAAACATCCCGCTTCCCGGTATGAACCCGGGGCCGATTCAGGAATACTTGAGCAATGAAGCGGGAGCAGGCGGCGGATTGCTGGGGCTCTACAACATGTTTACCGGTGGCGCCTTGCTCAACGGTGCCTTGTTTGCCCTCGGCATCATGCCCTACATCAGCGCCTCCATTATTATGCAGTTGATGGGTGCGGTCTTCCCCGGTCTCGCCCGCCTCCAGCAGGAAGGCGATGTCGGTCGCCAGAAGATCAATCAATATACCCGTTACCTCACCATCGCGATTTGCCTGGTGCAGGGTCTCATGTTGCTCGTGGCGCTCAGCACCAATCCGGGTAGCATCATTCCGGGCTTCAACCCCGCCGCCTACGGCGAGGTCGTCCTCATGGGCAAAACCCAGTTCCTCATTACCGGTACGATTTTCCTGACCGCCGGCTCCATGATCATGGTTTGGCTCGGTGAGCAAATCACCCAAAAGGGAATCGGTAACGGCATCTCCCTCCTGATCACCGTCAGTATCATTTCCGGTCTCCCCGGTGCGGTCATCGCCGCCTACCAACTCTTTACCGCCCCCGTTGGATCCGAATCCCAACTCGGTCTCCCGCAGGGCGTCCTCATGCTGGCACTGCTCTTTGTCGTGACTGCCGGACTCGTCGCCATCACCCAAGCCCAGCGCAAAATCCCCGTGCAATACGCCAAGCGCGTCGTCGGGCGCAAGGTATATGGCGGACAAAGCTCCTTCCTGCCGCTCAAGGTCAATTATGCCGGCGTTATGCCCGTCATTTTTGCCAGCGCTATTCTGATGTTCCCGACTCAGATCCTCTACTTCCTCGGGAAGAATACCGGGATGAATTTCTTTAATGAATTTGCCGACACCCTCGGGCGCGGTCAATTCGCCTATTATTTCGTCTTTGGTCTCCTGATCTTTGTTTTCAGTTATTTCTGGGTCTCCCTGATGTTCAAACCCGTACAGATCGCGGACGACCTCAAGAAAAACGGTGGCTACGTGCCCGGGGTGCGCCCCGGTGAACCCACCGCCAAATTCCTCGACTTCATCATGACGCGCCTGACCCTTGCCGGCGCGCTCGCCCTGACCCTCATCGCACTCTTCCCCGATATCCTCCTGGTGGGCTACAAAATCCCCAACAACGTCGCGATCTTCTTTGGCGGTACCGGGATGTTGATTACGGTCGGGGTCTTGCTCGATACCATGCGTCAGATCGAGACCTTTCTCCTGCAACGCCACTACGATGGTTTCCTCAAAAAAGGAAAAATCCGCGGACGCTCCGCGACCCGCAGTCGCCAAATCGTCGATTCCACCGGTCTTCAGGATTTCTGGACCGCATGGCGTCCGCTTCTCATCCTGGCGCTCACGCTTTTCATTCTCGGTATCATCTCCTGGTTTATCAACCTCGGTTAATACCCACCGGGTTTTTGACCCGTATCCAATTTCCCTTGTTCTTTGAATTCGATTCATTCGCTTGAAAAACGGTGAAACCCGTTCGCACAGTTGAAGCTATCCAAGCCATCCGCGAAGCCTGTCAAGTCGCCGCTTCGGTGCTTGCCCGGATGGTCGATGCCGTTGAGGTCGGCGTAAATACCTATGACCTCGACCAACTCGGCCGTAAACTCATCGCGGAGCACGGTGCCGAAAGCGCCTGCTTCAACTACCGCCATCAAAGCAACGTTTTCCCCGCCTACACCTGCATTTCAGTCAACGAGGAAATCGTGCATGGTATCGGTCGCCTGCAGCGCGTCATCGCCCCGGGCGATCTGGTCTCCCTCGATGTCGTGGTGCGCTACCGGGGTATGATTGGCGACAACGCCACCACCGTCGGCGTCGCTCCCGTTAGCAAAGCCAACCAGGCGCTCCTCGACACCACCCGCCAATCGCTCGATCACGCCATCAATTATGCGCGTGCCGGAAACCGCGTCGGAGACATCTCCAATGCCGTCGAACGTTTCATCAAGCCCCACAAATACGGGATTGTTCGCGATTTTGTAGGCCACGGAGTCGGTTCCGGAATGCACGAACCGCCGCAAATCCCGAACTTCGGCCCCCGCGGTCGCGGCGCCCTCCTCAAGCCCGGAATGGCCCTCGCCATTGAGCCCATGATCAACCTTGGGCGCCCCGAAATTGAGATGCTGGACGATGGCTGGACCGCCGTTACCCGTGATCGCTCACCCTCCGCACATTTCGAGCATACCGTCCTCGTCACCGAATCGGATCCTGAAATTTTAACCTTACTGAAAAATTAACTTTCCAAAATCAAATTAACTGCTATTTTTACGCACTTTTCTCGCTCAATAGCGCTCATTTAACACATTAGTACCATGCCTCGTATACTTGGAGTCGACATTCCAGCCAACAAGAAGCTCGTTTTCGCGCTTCGTTATATCTATGGCCTCGGGCCCACACGCGCCAAAACCATTGTTGATGAAGCCGGTTTTGATCCCGACCGTCGTGCCGGAGACCTCAATGAGGAAGAGCTCAACCAACTCGCCAATATCGTTGCCGAGAAGAATTACATCGTCGAGGGCGACCTGCGCCGCGAAGTAACCGCCAACCTCAAACGACTTTCCGCCATCCGTAGTTGGCGTGGAATGCGCCACATGCGCGGACTTCCCGTTCGTGGACAGCGCACCAAAACCAACGCCCGCACCCGCAAGGGCGCCGTTAAACCAATCCGCAAATAAGCGCCTGACCGATACACACCCTTTTTTAAAATGAGCGAAGAGAACGAACAAACCAACGAAGAAGAGGTAAAGGCTGCCGCACCTGCCGCCGAGGCCGCTACCGCCGAAGCACCCGCTAAAGAAGAGGCACCCGCTAAAGAAGCGCCCGTTGCCGAGGCCGCTGAAGAGGAAGCCCCTGTCAAAAAGGAGGAAACCGCCGAGGATCTTCTCAAGAGCGACCTCGAAGGCGTTAAAATCCGCCGCGCCAAAGGCAGCAAAAACATCACCGTTGGCGTTGTGAACGTGCTCGCAACTTTCAATAACACCAAAGTGACCTTCGCCGACCCGCGTGGCAACGTCATCTCCTGGTCCAGTGCCGGTAAATGCAACTTCCGCGGTTCCCGCAAATCCACCGCCTACGCCGCACAGGTCGTCACCCAGGATGCCGGTCGCGTCGCCATGTCGCACGGCATGAAGGAAGTGGTGGTCAAACTCAACGGCCCCGGTATGGGTCGCGACTCCGCCGTACGTGCGCTTCAATCTATGGGCATGATTGTCACCGAGATCATCGACGTGACCCCCGTTCCTCACAACGGATGCCGTGCCCCCAAACGTCGTCGTGTCTAAGGTGATTCTGCCACCCCGACACAACATTTAATAGTTCGCAGAAAAACACATAACATATCATGGCCCGCTACACAGGACCTACTACACGTATCAACCGCCGCTTCGGTCAGGCTATCTTTGCCCCGACCAAAGCTTTCGAGCGCAAACCGCACCCTCCCGGGCAGCACGGTCCGCGTCTCCGTCGCAAACTCAGCGACTACGCCATCGGCCTTAACGAGAAGCAAAAACTACGCTTCATGTATGGCATGACCGAAAAACAATTTCGCTTGACCTTCGAAAAGGCCAAGAACCAACGCGGGGTCACCGGTGATATCTTTCTACAATTGCTCGAGTGCCGCCTCGATAGCGTTATCTATCGCCTCGGCTTCGCAAAATCCCGTTCCGCCGCCCGCCAGTTCGTCGGGCACGGTCACATCGTGGTGAATGGTAAAAAAACCGACATCGCCAGCTTTATCGTTAAAGAAGGCGACGAGATCGAAGTCCGTGAACGCACTTCTTCCCGCCAGTTGGCGACCCGCTCCATGGACGAAAGCCAAGCCCGCACCGTTCCCGAGTGGCTCACTTTAAACGCGGATGCCCTCAAGGCTACCGTCAATCGTCTTCCAAGCAGCGAAGAAACCGAATCCGGCATCAACGTTCAGCTCATTGTTGAATACTACAGCCGTTAATCTGCCTTTGAGACGGCGCGCAACCCGCCTGTCTCACTCAGTTCCTCGTTCATTTTATCAACCAAGAACATTATGCCAAAGCGTTTAGGAAAATTCGAACTACCCAATCGTCTCGTTAAGGTCGAAGACACCGCAACCGACACCTACGCCACCTTCCAAGCCGAGCCCTTTGAGGCCGGTTACGGACACACTATCGGTAATTCCCTCCGACGCGTGCTCCTCAGCTCCATCGAAGGTGCCGCGATCTCAGCCGTTAACATTGACGGCGTGCAACATGAATTCCAGAGCATCGACGGCGTGGTCGAGGATGTCACCGACATCGTACTCAACCTCAAGAAAGTCCTCCTGGTCTCCGAAAGCCGCGACCCGATCAACATGACCATCGACGTCACACGCGACGGCCCCGTGACCGCCGCAGATATTCAGGAAGTTTCCGGTGTCGAGGTTATCAACCCGGATCAACTCATCTGCACCCTTGATCGCAAAAAACGTTTCCATGCCGAACTCGAAGTGCGCGTGGGACGCGGTTATTGCGCCGGCGAGGAGAATAAGAAAGAAGATCAGCCCATCGGTGTTATCGCAATCGATTCCCTCTTCGGCCCCGTTAAACTCGTCAAATATTCCGTCGAAAACACCCGGGTGGGGCAGTCCATGGACTACGACAAGCTTATCCTCGAAGTGACCACAGACGGCCGCATCACACCGGATGACGCCCTTAAGCAAAGCGCTGCCATACTCAAGCACCACCTCGACGTCTTTGATGAAGTCTCTGATGAGGACATCAACTTCGATACCGATACCAGCGAAGTCAGCGAAGAACAAAACCGTCTCCGCAAGCTCCTCAACATGAGCGTCAACGAGATCGAACTCTCCGTTCGCGCCGCCAATTGCCTCAACAACGCCAACATCACCACCGTCGGCGAACTCGCAATGAAGTCCGAACAGGAAATGTTGAAATACCGCAACTTCGGTAAGAAATCACTCAACGAAATCAAGGACAAGCTTGAGCAACTCGGGCTTTCCCTCGGCAAGCAAATTGATGAGCGCCTCCTAGACAACGCTCCCGAACAATTCTAGCAAAACCAGCACACACCGAAACGTTTTACACCAATGCGCCACAGTAAAAGACGACATGTCCTCGGGGTCTCCGGCCCACACCGCGCCGCTATGATGGGTAACCTCTCGGTTGCTCTTATCACTCACGGACGAATTGAAACCACGCTTGCCAAAGCAAAGGCGCTGCGCCCTTTCATTGAAAAGGTCATCACCCTTGCCAAAAAGGCCGAGCAGGCAAACGATGCGGCTCGCAAGCTGCACTTCCGCCGCCTCGCCATCGCGCGGGTCCGTGACAAAAAAGCAGTCGCCCAACTCTTCGACGAGCGTGCCTCCGAGTTCGCCAATCGCGCCGGCGGTTACACCCGGATCTATAAAATTGGTCAACGCATCGGTGATGCCGCTGAAATGGCACTCATTGAATTGATCGACGCGAGCGATGAAGGCTACGAAAAGCCCAAACGCAAGGCCGCTCCCAAAGCCAAAGCTAAAGCAAAAGCTGAACCCGAAGCCACCCCGGTAGATGCAGCTCCCGCAGATGCCGAAGAAGCAACTGCCGAAGAAGCACCTGCCGAAGAGGAAGCTCCCGCCGCCGAGGAAGCACCTGAAGAGGAAGCAGCCGATCCCAAGAAAGAATCAGACAG
The DNA here is from genome assembly GCA_042096455.1 of Opitutia bacterium. Classification (GTDB taxonomy): domain Bacteria; phylum Verrucomicrobiota; class Verrucomicrobiia; order Opitutales; family Coraliomargaritaceae; genus UBA7445. Next base: position 25 of record JBELLU010000009.1, on the reverse strand, counting down.
CTAATTCAGCCCCCTCAAACGGATT
>JBELLU010000008.1:0-45684 GCA_042096455.1 Opitutia bacterium | reverse complement strand
GCGCAACGCACCCTCCCCGGCGCCCACCTCCCCACCGGAAAAATCGACACCCTCATACTCGAAACCACCCGTGGCGCCAAAGCCCGTTGCCCCGAAACCACCCGCGCCACTGAAGTCGACCGCCTTATCGATTCCATCAGCGCGATTCTTGAACGCGGGGGCAGTTGCCTCATCCCGGTCTTCGCCCTCGGTCGCATGCAGGAACTCTTCAAGATCATCTACGAAGCCCGCAACTTTGGGCGCCTCCCCCGGTGCCCCATCTTCGCCGCCGGACTCGGGATGGACCTCTGCAATTACTTCGATAAAATCCGTAAAAAGACCCGCCTCATTGACTTCGACCTGCAAATGCTCGAACGGATGCGCGTCAAACCCCTTGAATTCAACCTCCGCCCCGGACGCGACCTCCCAAAAAAAGGAATCTACCTCCTCAGCAGTGGCATGATGGTCGAACACACCCCCTCCTATAAAACCGCGGCGGCGCTCCTGCCACACCCCAAAAACGGGGTCTGCTTCGTCGGCTACAATGATCCCGACACCCCCGGCGGACAACTCCTCGCCGACCCCGAAGCCTCCCATTTCTATTTCGACACCCTCGAATACCGCGCCCCGATCCGCGCCTCGGTCGAGCAATTCGACCTCAGCGGACACGCCAACCGCGAAGAACTCGCCGACTACGCCGTCCAATCCGAAGCCCGGGCGGTGGTCCTCACCCACGGCGACGCCGAAGCCCGCCGCTGGTTCAACGAAGAACTCCGCGAGCGCATGCCCGGGAGCGAGATCCTCGACCCCACCCCGGGGGAGCGCTACACGGTGTAGTCAGGAAAAATGATCCACGAGGTCCCCGCCCTTTCGCATTGACTTCCCGCGTGCGCGCCGCCCTTATCGCGGCGTGCAATTGACCGCCCCGCCGCAACCTGCCGCCGGGGCGATTTTTATTTTTACGCCGCGACCATGAACGCTGAATACATCCGCAATATTGCTATAATCGCCCACGTGGACCACGGGAAGACCACCCTGGTGGATTGCCTGCTGCAACAGAGCGGCACCTTTCGTGAGAATCAACAGGTCGAGGAACGTGCCATGGACTCCATGGATCTCGAGCGTGAGAAGGGCATCACGATCAAGGCGAAGAATACCGCAGTGCGCTGGAAAAACCTGCAGGACGGGATCACCTATACCATCAATATCGTCGACACTCCCGGGCACGCGGATTTCGGAGCAGAAGTCGAACGGGTCATGAAAATGGTGGATGGGGTACTCCTTCTCACCGATGCAGTGGGCGGACCGCAGGCGCAGACGCGCTGGGTACTCCGCAAGGCGCTCGATGCGGGCCTCAAGACGATTTGTGTTATCAACAAGGTCGACCGCGACACTTCCCGCCCGGATTGGGTGCACGACAAGGTGCTGGAATTGTTCCTCGATCTCGAAGCGGACGATGATCAATTCAACGCGCCCTTTCTCTATGCCTCTGCCAAGATGGGCTTTGCGGACCGCAGCCCCGAGGGCCCGCGCGAAAACATGACGGATCTTTTTGAAACGATCGTGGAGCGCATCCCTCCTCCCACCATTGAGGCGGGTGATTTCCGTATGCTGGTGTCCAATATCGATTGGGATGATTACGTGGGCCGCATGGCGATTGGGCGCGTGCTCTCCGGCGAGGTAAAGCAAGGCCAGGGCATCTTTGCGCTCCGCAAGGACGGGCGCCGTCAACGCGTCAAGATCACCAAGATGAAAACCTTCTCCGGTCTGGCGACGGACGAAGTCACGGAAGCGGTGGCAGGTGATATCGTAGGCCTGGCGGGATTTGAGGATGTCGATATCGGCGACACCCTTGCAGTGAATGAAAACGCGGAAGCACTGCCCTTTGTGGAACTCGACCCTGCAACCGTGCAGATGGAATTTTCGGTGAACAACGGTCCGCTGGCGGGTCAGGATGGGAAAAAGGTGACCTCGCGCCAGATTCGGGAACGCCTGATTCGCGAAACGCAGTCCAATATTTCGATTTCGGTGGAAGACACCGACGAGGGGACGAAATTCCGGGTGAATGCCCGGGGTGCGATGCAGATTGCGGTATTGGTGGAAACAATGCGGCGGGAAGGCTTTGAAGTGTTGGTTTCGCGCCCGACGGTTCTATACAAGGAAATCGACGGGAAACGCTGTGAACCCTTTGAAAAGGTCTGGGTGGAAACCCCGGAGGAGCACCTCGGCGGGATCATGGAGAATCTTGCCAAGCGCAAGGGCAAGGTCACCCATATGGAACACCACAATGCCGGCGTCACGGTTGAAGCGGAAGTTTCGACCCGAGGTTTGATTGGATTTGAAAGCGACCTTGTCACGATGACATCGGGCCACGGGGTCATGAGCCATTCCTTTTTGGAATACCGCCCCTATTGCGGCGAGATTTCGACGCGCCTGACGGGAACGCTCGTGAGCATGGAGCTCGGCAAGGCGATGCCCTACGCCCTCGATGCGATCCAGAACCGTGGCAAGCTCTTCATAGGCCCCGGCGAGGAAGTTTATAACGGGATGATCGTGGGGGAAAATCCACGCCGCGAGGATATGCCGGTCAACCCCGCCAAAGCCAAGCAACTCGACAACATGCGCGCCTCCGGTTCCGACAAGGGCATTCAACTCGCCCCACCCATCAAATTTTCCCTTGAGCGCGCCATTGAATACATCGCGCCGGATGAACTGGTGGAAGCGACCCCGAATTTCCTGCGGATGCGCAAGCGCGAACTCGACGCCAACAAACGCCGCAAACTCGCCAAAACCGGGAAATAATTTTTTTGTGGTTGCTGGTTGTTCGTTGGACTTTGGACGTTAGATATTCCTAAGAGTAGGAGTAAGATTAAGACTCAGGGTAATCCCAACCTTCCCACTTTCACACCTTCATACCTTCCTACCTTACCTCCCCATTCGAGGTTCATCTTGCACCACAAGGCACAGAGCTTTAGCTCTTCGAGCTGGCCTTGCCGGCGCTGGCCGCTCTCTTGGACACGCTGCCGTATGCGGTCGAGCCTTTTGGATCTTCCACTCTGGGTTCAAGCATGTTACTCATACCCCGGTCGCAAAAAAAAGCGATCTGCCCGGATATAGAACGATGATCGCGCTGAGCCGCTTCTTTTATTTTACAAACTAGATCTTCTGGTAGTGAAACGGATATTGTCATACCTATTAGGTATAAGTAACTTAAAATAAACGTCAAGTTTTTTGCTGAATTTTTTATATTTATTAGTTATTTACACTTATGCCCAATAGAAGAGCAGCGCATAAACAATCCGTCACCATATCTATCCCACGGAATTTAGTCACGCGAATCGACCTCATCGCGAAGCTCACGAATCGATCGCGCACCTACATCATTGAGCACCTGGTTCGGTCGCAAGTCAATTTTGAGCAAGATACGACTCAAGTGGATAGTCAGGTTTTGGCGACCGCCCGGAAAAAGAACCTTTAGTCCATGGAATAATACGATGAAAACAATAACAATGAAAAGTCTGCGCGCCTGCCTCTTGGCACTATTACTGAGCCTAACTGCCTGTGTAGAGCATGGCGCGGATTCGGACTGGATTACGACGAATGGAAGGATTGAAGGGGTCGAGGTCATGGACAACGGTCGCTATGGCTTTGAGCTGGTTTATGAAGTTAGGCTATTGATGAACAGCGAGGGAGTGCTGGCGGAAGGTCCGATCCGGCAGATTTATATGGACGAGGAAAAAGCGGCGGTGGAAGGGCAAGTGATTCGCTTGCGCTACATGCGGGATGAACCGGTGATTTATAAGCTGCTGGAAGCGATTGAATACCGCTAAGGTTATGGGTAACGATGGAAAGCGAGCCGCTTTCCCTTGCAAGCAGGGCATTCCATGCCCAAGGCTTTGACTGAAATTCTCATGGCATCACCTGAAAAGATTCGGCTCGATGAATTGCTTTTGGCGCGCGGCCTGGCGGAGTCCCGCTCGCAAGCCAAAGCATTGATCCTCGCGGGCAAGGTCCACAGCAGCAGCGAACGGCTCGACAAGCCCGGGCGAACCGTTCCCGCTAACCTGCCGCTCGAGGTGGAGCAAGCGCCGCGCTTTGTAAGCCGGGGCGGCGACAAACTGGAGGGCTTCCTGGACCGTTTCAACATATCGATGCAGGCTTGTGAGTTGTTGGATGTGGGCGCCTCGACCGGGGGCTTCACGGATTGCAGCTTGCAGCGCGGGGCGGTGAGCGCCACCTGCGTGGACGTGGGACGCGCGCAATTACACAATAAACTCCTGCAGGATCCCCGAGTCACGAACCTCGAAAAGACCAATGCCCGCCATCTCAAACCCGGCGACCTCCCCAGCGAGCACTACCCCCGCATCGTGATGGATCTCTCCTTTATTTCCCTCACCAAGGTGCTCCCGGCAGTTTGGCCCTTTTGTGAATCCGGCGGATGCCTCATCGCCCTTGTGAAACCGCAGTTTGAAGCCGAGAAATCGGAGGTCGATGCGGGGCGCGGGATCATTCGGGACCCCGCCATCCAAACCCGCATCCTCGAAGGTATCACCACCTTCGCCCTTCGCGAACTCGAGGGAGCGGAACTGATCGGCGCAATGGAATCACCCATCAAAGGAACCGACGGCAACCTGGAATACCTGATCGGCCTGCGCAAAAGCTGAGCGCGCCTGCGGTTGTTGAATCGGTTTGCGCTTGCGGGGCTTTGCGCTTACTTACCCTAACATGAATCCCATTGAATCGATAGCCTTTGCGATCAACCGCTCCAAGCCCGGCGCGGGAGATGTGGCGTGCTACCTCGGCGGGATTGCAGATTGTGAAGGGGTGCGCACGCAATCCTTCGATAGTTATCCCCTCCCCCCTGAGGCTTTGGAAGGATTTGATCTTTGCATCACAATCGGTGGAGACGGCACCCTGCTCGGGGTGCTCGACGCCGCCCTTCAAAGCGGGTGCGCGCTATTGGGAGTCAACCTCGGGAAGCTCGGTTTTCTCGCCACTTTTTCACAGGAAGAGGCCGCCCACAAGTTGCCTGACTTTATCAAAGGCGATTACCACATCGCCGAACGCAGCGTCTTGTGCGGCACGAATGCGCAGGGACACAGCATCCATGCCCTCAATGATATCGTCTTTAAGGAAACCCAAGGCAGCGGGCTCGTGCGCCTCCGAGTGAAGGCCGATGATAATTACGTCTCGGAGTATCATTGTGATGGCCTCATCTTTTCAACCCCCACCGGATCGACCGCTTATAATCTCTCCGCCGGAGGCCCGATTGTTGACCCCAAAGTCAGCGCCATTGCAATGACCCCCATCTGTCCACACACCTTCGGTAACCGTTCCGTTATTTTCTCAGATGATACCCGCATCCTCGTGGAGCGCGGACAAAGCGGCCCCAGCCCGCGCGTCACGATCGACGGGCGCAATCACTTCGATGAAGCCTCGGACAGCCTGCCGCTTGAGATCTACCTCGCGGAGGCGCGACTGCGGCTCATGCAAAACCCCGACCATTCACATTTCGCGATTGTGCGCGACAAACTGAACTGGGGCGCTCCTGCCATTCGCGATTCCCTCAGCTAAACTTTTCAAAAGGTGGACAGCGCCGAGCATATTCCAGCGACTCAAAGAGAAGCGGTACTCAAAGTCGCCCAACTCATCCGTGCAGCCGGTGGCCGCGCGCTATTGGTCGGCGGTTGTGTCCGCGACGGTCTGCTGGGGCTCGAAAGCAAGGACGTCGACATGGAGGTCTACGGACTGGATGCCAGGGCAGTGGAGGCCTGTCTGCGCCCCTCATTCGCCCTTGATACGGTGGGTCGCACCTTTGGAGTTTTTATCCTGAAGGGTTTGAATATCGATTTGGCGCTGCCTCGGCGCGAGTCAAAAACCGGCCCCAAGCACACCGACTTCAAGGTCGAGGGCGATCCCGGAATGAGCCCCGAAGAAGCCGCGAGCCGTCGGGACTTTACCGTCAATGCCATCAGTTGCGATCCCCTCAGCGGCGAATGGATTGACCCCTGCGAAGGCCGCGCCGACCTGCGCGCTCGTCGCCTGCGTCACGTCTCACCCGCCTTTATCGAGGACCCCCTGCGCGTCCTGCGCGGCATGCAATTCATCGCCCGCTTTGATTGGGTCGCCGAGCCGTCGACCATTGCACTGTGCGCCCGCTTAAACCCGGAGCATCTGCCCGCAGAACGGCTTTGGGAAGAATGGAAAAAACTGCTTTTGAAGGGCCAACGCATCAGCGCGGGGCTTGAATTCCTGAAAGCCTGCGAATGGTTGCAGTACTTCCCGGAATTGGAGGCGCTGGTCGACTGCCCGCAGGATCCGGAATGGCACCCCGAGGGCGACGTCTGGACCCACACCGGGCATTGCCTCAACGCCTATGCCGGGCAGCGCACCGGCGATGAATGGGAAGACCTCATCGTTGGCCTCGCGGTCCTGTGTCACGACTTCGGCAAACCCGAAACCACCTTTGTCGATACTGACGGGCGCATCCGTAGCCCCCGCCACGACATTCTGGGACTGCCGCCCACCGAACGTTTCCTGCAGCGCCTGACCCGCCAAAAGAAAATCTTCGAGGAAGTCCTGCCCTTGGTTGAGCACCATATGCGGCCCCTCGCGCTCTACCGCGACGGCGCCGGGCCTTCCGCGATCCGGCGCCTCGCAGCGCGGGTGCAACGGATCGACCGCCTGGTGCGGGTCGCGTATGCCGACAAATGCGGACGCCCCCCCATTCCGCTCGATGATTTTCCCGAGGGCGAATGGCTCCTCGAGTCGACCCGCAAACTTGAGATTGAGGCAAAGGCGCCGCGACCCCTCATGCTGGGCCGCCACCTCATGGAACTCGGTGCCAAACCGGGGCGGCAATTCGGGGAGATTCTGGATGAGGCCTACGAAGCTCAATTGGATGGCACCTTCACCGATGTGGATGGCGGTCTGAAATTCCTCCGCCAAAAACTCAGCGACTTGGCTGCCAAATAAATCGCCAGGGTTTGGCGGCCCACTCTGCCCCCGCATAGTCGATCCCGACCCGCGGGGCGCGTTGTATCGACTCCGCGCAAATTTCATAGCCGTCATCCTCGACCCATAGCCCATTGACCCGGCTTAGGACCTGTTCGTTGTGGCGGCTATTGATTTGAAAATGTCGGGTTGTGCGACCGGGGCCCTCGATTCCCTCGACCCCGCGCAGCAGCACCGCCGAAGGATAACCCTTTTCCCTGGTGGTGAAATTCAACATCCAGTGCACTCCATAACAAAGATACACGTAGGCGCGCCCCGGAGGACCGAACATCACGACATTGCGGGTGGTCGGTCCCTTGTGGGCGTGCGAAGCGCGATCCTCAAAACCATCGTAGGCTTCCGTCTCGCAGATCCGCCCGCGAATGATGCGCCCCGAAGGCAGACGCCGGCAAAGCTGCTTGCCCAGCAATTCCTGCGCAACAACCTGAGTGTCACGCCCATAAAATCCCTGTTTCAAGACACGTGCCATTAGAAGTCTCTCTGGGCAGTATCCACCACCAGCGTGACCGGCCCGTTGTTCTCGACCTCGATCGCCATGTCCGCCCCAAAGCGACCCGTCGCAACGGGACGCCCCAGTTCCGACTCAAGCTCCGCGACAAATTGTTCATACAGGGCGCGCGCCATGCCGGGTTCCGCGGCTCGATTGAAGGATGGACGATTTCCTTTTTTCAAACTGCCGTAGAGCGTGAATTGACTGATCACCATGACTTCGCCGCCGATCTCCTGAACAGATCGCGCCATCCGCCCCTCCGCGTCTTCCCAAATCCGCAACTTTGCGACCCTGGGCACCAACCATGCAATCGCGGCGGCATCATCCTGCGCCGACACTCCCAGAAAAACCACCATGCCCGTTTTAATCGCGCCGACTGTGCTACCGACGACCCGTACCTGCGCTTTGCTTACGCGTTGTATTACTGCCCGCATCCCTTTTACGAAAATCGTCCCTTCCAAATACGCCAGCGCAATGTGAAAAATTTGCCTACGGGAATGATTGCCAAGCCGCTCAAATATGATTCCATGCTCTAACCATGACAGCTCGCGAAGATTCTGCGGATGAGGCCTCGCCCGGTTTACTCACGGCCTCGGCGCAACAGCTTTTTGAAACGCTCATGGAGCAAAGCGCGGATCGTATCTATATCAAGGACGACAAGGGACGCTTCATTGCCGCGAGCCGCGCCCTCGCAGAAATGCACGGCTACGAAAACCGACATGAAATCGAGGGACTCACCGACTTTGATCTCTTCACGGAGGAACACGCGCAACAGGCGCATGAAGACGAGCAGGAAATCATTCGAACCGGGATTCCTTTCACCAATAAGATTGAAAAGGAAACCTGGACGGACGGCTCCAGCACCTGGGTTTCCTCCTCCAAAGCACCGCTCAGACTGAAAGGTTCTGAATGCGTCGGCATCATCGGAATCTCCCGCGACGTGACCGCTGAATTCATCGCCCGGGAAAAATTAATGAAGAACGAACAACGCCTGCGCGAACAAAATGAAATCCTCCGCGAGGATTTACAGAGCGCCCGCCACGTTCAGGAAGTCATGATCCCCGGCCGTGTGCCCCTTATTCCAGGCATTCAGCTCGCATATCTTTGGAAACCGATGTCCTCGGTTGGCGGCGACATTCTCAGTTTTCCCCGCAATCCCGACAAAGTACTCCTCTTTTTCCTCGGCGATGTTTCGGGACACGGCATCACCGCGGCATTCTACACGGTGCTCCTCAAATATCTGTCTTCGCACGAGGCGGAACATTACAGCAACAACCCTCAGAACTATCTCGACGGCGTGAACACAGAACTGTCGGGCCGTATCGAGAACGGGTTCGTCACCGGTTTGGCGGGACATTTTGGTGAGCGCAAAGAAGACGGAAGCCGCCAACTCATCCTCGCCCATGCGGGGCATCCCTATGTTTTAATCGGGCGCGCCGCCACCGGAAAAATCGAACGCCTGCAAATGCCGCCGGGTATTGTCATGGGCATCAAGGGCAGCAAAGCCTCCAAGCCCACCTCTATCACGCTTCATCCCGGCGACCGCTTCTACGCCTTCACCGATGGTTTGATTGAAGCCTCGAAACCAAATGGGGAGGAATACGGACTGGATACGTTCATCGCAAATCTCGAAGAACTCGCCACGCAACCCCTCAAGGAAACCCTTGAAACCATCCACAAGCGGGTTTGCACCTTTACCGAAATGCCCGATCAACAGGATGACATGACCTGTCTCGCCTTTGAACTGTCCTAGGCTTGCTTCGCCTGATCAATCACGCTGAGCACGTACGCGCTGGCGGTCTCGGCACGCAGGACGTTCGCCCCGAGTCGCACCGCCTCCCAACCCGCGCCCTCAAAGGCGGCGTATTCCGCTGCCGAGAAATCGCCCTCCGGGCCCACCGCAATTTCAATCGCTTCAACCTGACCGGTCCGTTCTCCCAAAACCGTCTGCAGGGGACGCGAATGCTCGCCCAGACTCGCCACCATCCGCAGGCAGCGATCGTCCGGTTCCCCCGTCGCAAACCAGGAGCCAAAGTCTTGCGGGGCATGTAATTCCGGCAACCAGGGCAAGCCGCATTGCTTACAGGCTTCGACCATCACGAGTCGCCATTTCTCCAGCTTGCCCGCTAAACGATCACCCGAAAGCTGCACCTCTCCCTGCGCGGTGAAAATCGGCCGGATCGCCGCCGCGCCCAATTCCGCCGCCATCCGCAAGATCAAATCCATCGCCTTTCCCTTTGGAATTGCCTGCACCAAAGTCACCGGGGGCGTCCCGCGCGGGTGCTCGGTCACCGATTCAATCGCAACCCGCGCCGCCTTGCCATTCGCCTCAACCAGTCGGCCCGCGTAAAGACGACCCCGCCCATCCAATAATTCAACCGAATCACCCGCCTGCGCGCGAAAAACCCGCACCAGATGATGACTCTCACGCGCATCCAAAACCGCATGCTCCGTTCCCAGTTCAGCTTCCGGAAACAAAAATGAACGATATCCTGCCATCCCTTTGAAATGGCGATTCCAGCCCCCTCACACAAGCCCGGATGCCATTTGTTTGAAATAAACTGCCTTTATTTAGAATAATTCTTAATAATACTTGAAAAATCTCCCAAGCCTTGTTTCTTACATATTTCCTAATTGAGATTTAGCCTCAGTCGCGAAAAACCCTTAAAGATGCAACTCAACGCCGATTATAAGACCCTACTCGAAGATGCGCTCGAGCGTTCCGGCTTGCGCGCCACCAAACAGCGCGAGCAGGTTTTTTCGGTCCTGCTGGACAAGCGCGATCATCCCACTGCTGAGGAAATCTACGCCCGCGCGCGCCGCCAAATGCCCTCCATTTCGCTCGCCACCGTCTATAACTGTCTTGAAACACTCACCGAAAGCGGCCTCATCCGCGCCGTGAATTTTGAGCGCGAGCCCACCCGCTATTGCCCGAACCTCACCCAACATGCCCATTTCTATTGCAAGGCTACCGGCGAGGTCATCGACATCGAATTAAACGAAAACATCTTGTCCGAACTCAAAGCCGCCCTGCCACAAGGCTACCGCGCCGAGCAGATCGACATCGCCTTTAACGGTCATTCCAACTGAGCCCAAAATTATAACCCTTTCAAAACCTATCCAGCTATATAATGAACGCACTCGAAATCAAAAACCTCAACGTCTCCATCGAGGGGCAAAGCATTCTCAAGGACTTCAGCCTTACCATTCCGAAAGGTGAAGTCCATGCCCTCATGGGTCCCAACGGAACCGGCAAAAGCACCCTCGCCAAAGTGATGGCGGGTCATGAGGACTACGAGGTCGAAAGCGGCAGCATTACCCTCGATGGCGAAAACATCCTTGGCGAGGAACCCGATGCGATCGCCCACGCGGGACTCTTCCTCGCCTTCCAATACCCCCTTGAGATCCCCGGCGTGAGCATCGCCAACTTCATCCGCGCCGCGCGTGCCGCCCGTCTCCCCGAAGGCGAATCCATCAACGCCGTCGAGTATTATAAAGAACTCTACGAAAAAATGGACGCCCTCAAAATGGATCGCAAATTCACGGCACGTTCCCTGAACGCCGGTTTCTCCGGCGGCGAAAAGAAACGCTGCGAAATACTCCAAATGTCCATGCTCGATCCCGCTTACTGCGTGATGGATGAAACCGATTCCGGTCTCGACATCGACGCCCTCAAAACGGTTTCCGAGGGCGTCAACCTCATGCGCGGGCCTGAGCGCGGCTTCCTTGTGATCACGCACTACCAGCGCCTCCTCGACTACATCGTCCCCGATGTCGTGCACGTTATGTTTGACGGACGCATCGTTCACAGCGGCAGCGCCGAACTTGCCCGCGAACTGGAAGCCAAGGGCTATGACTGGGTCAAAGAAGCCTTTGCCACCACCGCCTAAACCTCCACCCTCGCACACCATGAGTAATACCGAAGTACACGACGACGCCATCAACGTCGATACCGAGAAGGGCAATTTCTCCTATCCGGAGGACTACGCCTACGACGCCGGAGTCGGCCTCAGCGAGGACACGATCCGTTATATTTCAGACGTCAAAAAAGAAGCGGACTGGGTACGCGAATTCCGTCTGCGCGCCCTTGAAATTTTCAACAAGAAGGCGATGCCCACCAACTGGGCGACCCAGGACCTCGAAAACATCCATTTCGATAAAATCCGCTACTACCTTTCAAAAGGCCAGCAACCCAGCCGCACCTGGGACGAGGTGCCCGACGACGTAAAGGAAACCTTCGAGCGTCTCGGGATTCCCGAACAGGAACGCAAATTCCTCGCGGGGGTCGAAGCCCAATTCGATTCCGAGGCCGCCTATTCCCGCATGAAGGAAGACCTCGAAAAAGAAGGAGTGATCTTCGTCGGATCCAGCGAGGGATTGGAAAAATACCCGGAAATATTTAAGCCCTATTTCGGTAAAGTCATTCCCTCCACCGACAACAAGTTTGCCGCCCTCAACAGCGCAACCTTCTCCGGCGGCAGCTTCATCTACGTCCCCAAGGGCGTGAAACTCAAACAGCCCCTCCAGGCCTATTTCCGGATCAACGCCGAAAACTTCGGACAGTTCGAGCGCACCCTCATCATCGCTGACGAGGATTCCGAGATCACCTACATGGAGGGTTGTACCGCTCCGAAATTTGAAACCGCCACCCTGCACAGCGCGGTGGTCGAACTCGTCGCACTCAAAAACGCCAAGATCCAATACATTACGGTCCAGAACTGGTCCAGCAATGTATTTAATCTGGTCACCAAGCGCGGCATGGCGGACGAGGGCGCTGAGGTCAAATGGATCGACTGTAACATCGGTTCGCGCCTTACCATGAAATACCCCGGCGTGGTGCTCAAGGGTCGCGGCGCGCGCGGTGAGGTCCTCTCGATTGCGCTCGCCAACAACGGCCAGCATCAGGACACCGGCGCGAAAATGATCCACCTCGCTGACGACACCACCAGTAACATCATTTCCAAATCGATTTCGATTGGCGAAGGTCGCTCCACTTACCGCGGGCAGGTTCATATGCCCAAGCATCTCAAAAACTGCAAAAATAACACCGAGTGCGACGCTCTCCTCATCAACTCCCACAGCCGCACCGACACCTACCCCGCCATTACCACCCGCGGGCAAAATAATACCGTGCAGCACGAGGCCAGCGTCTCGAAAGTGAGCGCCGAGCAAATCTTCTATATGATGCAACGCGGACTTTCCGAGGGCGAAGCCATGAGCCTCGCGGTGAACGGATTCGTCAACGAACTCCTCAAGGCATTCCCCATGGAATACTCCGTTGAATTGAAACGCCTTATCGACATGGAGATGGAAGGCTCCGTCGGATAATCCACATCCATCCATCCCGGATTCAACAAAATGAACACGCTTTCCCAAAACACCATGCAAGACCCGGTTTCCTCCACAGACGAACCTCAATGGCTCGCCGATCGCCGCGAGGCTGGACTCGCACAATTCAAAGCCCTCCCCGCTCCGGCTCCCAATGATGAGCTCTGGCGCTTCGCCTCGGTGGGGCGTCTGAATATTGACGGTTTCGCCCCGGTCGAGGCTCCCGCTGAGGAAACCGCCGCCGCCCTGCTTGCGCGTTCCAATCTTGTCACGGACTACGCCGGACGCTCCGTCTATGTTGACGACCACGCCGTCGGTTTTGAAGGCCTCAGCGAAGAACTCCACTCCCAGGGCGTTCGCTACTGCTCCCTTCGCGAGGCGATTGAGCAATACCCTGAACTCATGGAGCGTTATTTCCTGCAGGAATCCACCGAACTCGGTTCCGCAAAATTCTTCGGACTCCACGCCGCCTCGGTCTGCGCGGGATCGGTGCTCTTCATTCCCGCGGGCGTTGAAATAGAAAAACCCTTCGTCAATTACTACTGGACCAGCGCCTCCAAGGCAGCGGTCTTTCCGCACACCCTCATTGTTGCGGAAGCAAACGCGAAGGCCTCCGTGGTCGATATCTTCTTTTCTGAGAGTACCGAAAACCAAGCCCTCAATATCGCGGTCGCCAATCTGCACGCCGCCGCCGGAGCTCAGGTCTTCCGCAAAGTCGTGCAGGACTGGAACGAGCAAACGACCTCCTTTCAACTCGATACGACCGTCGCGGGGCGCGATGCCCAGGTCAAGAACCTCGCCGTCAACATTGGCGCGGAGCGCGCGCGCTACGAAAACCAAACCCGCATTGAAGGTCCGGGCGCCGATGTCAAAATGTATTCCCTGACCGTCGCCGAGGAAACGCAGGAGTTTGACCAACGCACCTTCCAGACCCACAACGCCCCCAACGCGGTCTCCGATCTCCTCTATAAAAACGCCCTCCTCGACAACAGCCGCAGCATCTTCTCCGGCCTCATTAAAGTTGCGGAGGGAGCCCAGCAAACCGACGCCTACCAGACCAACCGCAACCTCCTGCTCGACCCCACTGCCGAGGCCAACGCCCTGCCCGGCCTCGAAATCCTCGCCAACGACGTCAAGTGTTCCCACGGCGCGACCACCGGAAACCTCGACCCCGACGAACTCTTCTACATGATGCAACGCGGGATCCCGCGCCGCGCCGCCATGCAGCTCATGGTCTTCGGCTTTTTCGAGGAAGTCATTGAAAAAGTCGATAGCGAGGAACTCGCGGAAAACCTCCGTCAACTCATTCACAAGAAATTTGACGCCAAAATCAAATAAGCTAGCCTCGCACCATGTCTGAAGACCAACGCACCCTCACCCGCGAAGTGGAAGCGACCCTCATTCCACAAGGTACGCCCATGACGCTCGCCGAAGGTGAGTCCGTCACCATCACCCACCGCCTCGGCGGCAACTTCACCGTGATGACCATGAACGGAATGTTTCGCATCAGCGGTGCCAATGCCGATGCCCTCGGCGAAACAGTTGACCCCAAGGCACAGGCCGAAAAAAGTTCAAACGCGGATGTCCCCGTTGAAAAAGAACAACTCTGGGAAGCCCTCAAGAAAGTTTTCGACCCCGAAATCCCCGTCAACATCGTCGATCTCGGGCTGGTCTATACCCTTGAACTGGAAGCCCACCCCGAGGGTGGCCAAAAAGTCAGCATGGAAATGACCCTCACCGCCCCCGGTTGCGGCATGGGCCCCGTTATCGCGGAAGACGCCAAAACCCACCTCGAAGGGGTTCCGGGTGTCGCCACCGCAGACGTTGAAATCGTCTGGGATCCCCCCTGGCATCAGGAGATGATCAGCGAGACCGGCAAAATGGTCCTTGGGTTGGTTTAGTCCACCCCGCTGAGCTAATCCGTTGACAGCCGCGACGGATTCATTTTTGTGTTTTTGTTTTACTGCGCGCATAAAGAACCTTGGCGCAGATCTAACCATCCAACCAGACTCAAAAGTCTCAACTTATGCCTGCTAAAAAAGCATCCAAAACCAAAAAGACTGCCGCTAAAAAGGCAGTGAAATACATCTATGACTTCGGTAAAAAGACCGACGGCAACACCAAGCTCCGCGAGTTGCTGGGCGGCAAGGGCGCCAATCTCGCAGAGATGGCGCGCATTGGTCTCCCCGTCCCTCCGGGCTTTACCATCAGCACCGATGTCTGCACCTACTTTTACGACAACCGTCGCACCTACCCAAAGACCCTTGCTGCGGAACTCAAGGCTTCGGTCGCGACGATTGAAAAACAACTCGGCAAAAAACTGGGTGCCGCCAAGAACCCGCTCCTCCTTTCGGTTCGCTCCGGTGCCCGGGAGTCCATGCCCGGTATGATGGACACCATCCTTAACCTCGGCCTCAACGACAAAACCGTTAAAGCCCTCGCTGAGGAGTCCGGCAACGAAGCCTTTGCTTACGATTGCTACCGCCGCTTCATCCAAATGTATGGCGATGTCGTCATGGGTGTGCAGGCCGTCACCGAAAACGATCACTGCCCCTTCGAGGGCGCCCTTGAAAAACTCCGCAAGGAAGTCGGCGTTGAATTCGACAACCAGCTCAGCGCCGAGGATCTCAAGGAACTCATCAAGCGTTACAAAGCCATCATCAAGAAGCGCACCAATTCCGCCTTCCCGCAGGACGCCTACGAGCAACTCTGGGGTTCGGTTGGAGCGGTCTTCAAATCCTGGCAAAACGAGCGCGCCATCCTTTACCGTCAAAAATACGGCATTCCCGCAGCATGGGGTACTGCCGTGAACGTTCAGGCAATGGTCTTTGGCAACATGGGCGAAACCTGCGCCACCGGCGTGGCATTCACCCGTGACCCCGCCAACGGCGAAAAGGTCTTCTACGGCGAATACCTCATCAACGCCCAGGGCGAAGACGTGGTGGCCGGAATCCGGACCCCCAACCCCATCGCCCAACTCAAGGACGAAATGCCCAAGGTTTACGATGACCTTGAGAAAGTTCGCGCCAAACTTGAGAAGCACTTCCGCGACATGCAGGACTTCGAGTTCACCGTCGAGGATCACAAACTCTACATGTTGCAAACCCGCAACGGTAAGCGCACCGGACTCGCCGCAGTTCGCATCGCGGTGGAACTCAACAAAGAGCGACTCATCGATCAGAAGACCGCCCTTACGAAGATTCCCGCAGACTCGATCTCATCCCTGCTCGTTGCAGTCTTTGACGCGGCCGCCGAGAAAAAGGCCAAGACCCTCACCAGCGGTCTTCCCGCCGGACCCGGCGCCGCCTCCGGTAAAATCTGCTTCACCGCCAACCGCGCTGAGGAAGTTGCCGCCAAGGGTGGTCACGCCGTGCTCTGCCGCGTTGAAACCACCCCCGAGGATTTGCGTGGTATGATTGCCGCCGAGGGCATCCTCACCTCTCGTGGCGGGGTTTCCTCTCACGCCGCGTTGGTGGCACGTCAGATGAATAAAGTCTGCGTTTGTGGCGCCTCCGAGGTTGTTATCAACTACGTCGCCCGCACCCTTACCGTCGGTAACACCGTCCTGAAGGAAGGCGATGACATCTCGATCAATGGTACCACCGGTGACGTTTACGCCGGCGCGGTTGCCACCGCCCCCTCCGAGGTCAACCAAGTCCTTACCGGTAAGCTCAAGCCCAACAAGAGCTACACCTATCAAATGTATGATCAGGTCATGAAGTGGGCTGACAAATACCGCAAGCTGGGCGTCCGCACCAATGCCGACTCCCCCGAGCAGTCCAAGGCAGCCGTAGCCTACGGTGCCGAAGGTATCGGCCTCTGCCGCACCGAGCACATGTTCTTCGAGGGCGACCGCATCAACTTCATGCGTCAAATGATCCTCGCGACCGACGAGAAGGAACGCCGCGCCGCGCTGCGCAAGCTCCTGCCCTTCCAACGCAAGGACTTCACCGGTCTCTTCAAGGCAATGGGTGGCCGCCCCGTCACGGTGCGCCTCCTCGATCCGCCCTTGCACGAGTTCCTCCCGCACGACGAGTCTTCCAAGCGTGAACTCGCCAATGCCCTCGGGGTCGACATCGAGATCATCAGTAACCGCGTCCACGCCTTGCACGAGGCAAACCCCATGCTGGGTCACCGCGGTTGCCGTCTCGGAATCTCCTACCCCGAGATCACTGAGATGCAGGCGCGCGCCATCTTCGAAGCGGCGGCGGCATGCTATAAACTCAAGAAGCCCGTCAAGGTCATCCCTGAGGTTATGATCCCGCTGGTTGGCTTCGCCGACGAGCTCAAGAATCAGGTTGAAGTCGTCCACCGCGTCGCCGAGGAAGTCATGACCGCCAAGAAGGTTAAATTCAAATACCTCGTCGGCACCATGATCGAAGTACCTCGTGGCGCCCTTACCGCCGACGAAATCGCCGAAACCGCAGAATTCTTCAGCTTCGGTACCAACGACCTCACCCAGACCGGTCTCGGCATGAGCCGCGACGACGCCGGTTCCTTCCTCGCGAAATACAAGGAACTCGACATCCTCCCGCAGAATCCCTTCGCCTCAATCGATGCGAACGGTGTGGGACAACTCGTCGAAATTGGCGTGAAGAAAGGTCAACAGGGCCGCAAGGGCATCAAGCTTGGCATTTGTGGCGAGCACGGTGGCGATCCCGCCTCCATCGCCTTCTTCCACAACGTCGGCCTTGACTACGTCAGTTGTTCACCGCCGCGTGTTCCGGTTGCCCGTCTTGCCGCCGCGCAGGCCGCGCTCAAATAGATCCGGCAAAAACCGATTTCAAAAGCCCCACCCTCACCGGTGGGGCTTTTTTGTTTCAATCCTTCCTCAGGATCTGGCGGATGCTCTCGGTGAGAACCTTACGGCTCACCGGCTTCGCGAGAAAATGCTCTCCACCGCTTTGGTAGAGCCCCGTACCCGATTCCTTGCGAGAGACCATCGCGGAGACAAAGATTATAGGAATACCGGCAGTCGCGGGGTGTTCGCGGATGCGCGCCGCAACATCTCCGCCGTCCGCTTCCGGCATGACGACATCAAGCAGGATGATATCCGGCTTAAAGCTACGGGCTATCGCGCAGGCCTTCGGGCTTTCGTTGACGACCTCGACACAGTAGTCCCCGCCGTCCTCCAGGTTCATTTTGAGCATACGGGTGAATGCCGCTTCATCGTCAATAACGAGAACACGACAAGGAGTATTTTTCTTATCTTTTTTCATGGTTTTGGGGTCATTGGAAAAATCAGGGTTGCGCAGGCTCCGCGTTGATCGAGGCGATTTTCCAGGGTGATCCAACCACGGTGCATTTCTACGATGTTACGGGTCACGGAAAGTCCGAGCCCGGTGCCGTCCTCGGTAGAACGGGTTGAAAAAAACGGATCAAAGATTTTATCAGCGTGGGCCGGATCGATTCCGGAACCGCTGTCCTCTACCTCGATGATCGCCAAGTGGTCGCCGATCCGAAAGCGCTCCGTTATTTTTGCGGAAACATTCGCACCTGCTTTTTTTAAGCGTTCGGTTCGGGTGCGCACCGTCAAATCGCCACCCTGGGGCATCACTGCCAGCGCATTCAAAAAGAGGTTCAGGAAGACCTGCTCCATTCTCGAGGGCTCCATTTCAACCCAGAGGGCTTCTTCAGAGAATTCGGGGCAAACGATAATACCGCCCTTCTCAAAGTTGTGCTGCATCAGTTTCAAGATCCGCTTGATCTGGGTATTTATGTCCTGCGCAACCATCGAATTTTCGCGAGATGCTGAGTAATCCATGAGATCGAAAATAATGGTGTTCGCCTTTTCAATGGCGGTTTTCATATCGACGACCAAATCTGAAAGCTTGGCGTCAGCCTTGAGTTTATCCTCAAGAAATTCCAGACCGAGGCTCACCACCGCGAGGGGGTTTTTGACTTCATGGGCAATCCCAGCCGCCATGCGCCCAATGGTATTGAATTTCTCGACTTCGATCATCTGCAACTTCGTTTCCTCGAGGGTTTGAATCGCCTCGCGCAATTTCAGTTCGGTTTGTTTCTGGAAAGTAATGTCGCGTGAAATCCCGATCGTCCCGACCAGTTCACCTGTTTCATCAAAGAAAGGCACCTTGCTAGTTAAATACCAGACCGACTCACCATTTCCTTTTAGGTGTGTGTCTTCTTTGTTTAGAACCGGTTTAATCTCACGGATGATTTTTGCCTCAACTGCAAAGGCACGGCGTGAATCTTCATCCCTTAGGTGATCGCACAAGGTCGTTCCAATAACCGCTTTTTCGCTGCGAGCCCCCAAGAACTGTATCTGAGGTGGATTCGCCCGCAAGTAGCGCCCTTTCGGATCTTTAACATAAATGCGATCTGGGAGATTATTTAGGATAGAACGCAAAAGGTTGCGTTCCGTCCGTAGTTCCTCCTGCGCTTCCTGTAAATCACTCACATCTCTTGAAATTCCCAGGGTGCCAATGATCCGCCCGCGCTCGTCACTCAAGGGCACCTTCGTGGTATTCACCCATTTCACGTGTCCACTCTTCAGGGTTTCCTTTTCAAGCTTCCCGACAAGTGCCTTCCCGGTTCGCATGATTTCCATTTCATCCTCGTAAGCCGGACGCGCGTGTTCACCGGTAAAGAGATCAAAGTCCGTCATCCCCCGAATGCTTTCAAAATCTTTGCCATATTTCACGAGCATGGCCCGGCTGACCCGCGTAAACCGACTCTTATCATCCTTGAAATAAACCGCATCAGGAATGCTCTCCAGCAAGGATTGCAAAAGGTTTTGGTCCATCACGAGAGCCCGCTCGCGCTCGCAGCGTTCAATGGCGCGCGCGATTCGCAGCAAGCACTCAGCAGAGCCCATTGAATCCAGCAATACAAATTCATCGAGGGCGCTTACAAAGTCCGCAGCATCACTCAAATCCTCCTGCCTTTGAAAGATCCCCAGAATCGCGGGCGTGATTTTCTCACGCTTCAACCACCCTTGAATGGAATCAAATTTACGCGCAAAAGAAGTATAATCCACCAAGAGGGCATCGCAATCGCTCCCTATGTCCAATTCCTGCAAAGCCTTTACATCGCCTACACGACGGACTTCATACGCTTCCCCTTCGATGGCCTCCAGTTGCTTGCCAAGCAGTCCGACTGTCGCACTTTTATCACAACAGTATATTATATTTCTTCGATTAGTAACTACTTTATTTAGTGCTTTACCGATAATTATTAAATTTAAATTCCAATACAAGTTTCCGCAAGTCCTAATCGAAAGCGCCTTTCACCGCTTCAGTAAGTAATAGAAAGTTGATTCGATTACAGTTGCGGGGCCATCCTACCGACTTTTCTATTAGATGCCTAATGAAACAGATCCTCCGCTCAATACGAAACGCTTTCCTGACAGGGGTTATTGTCATTCTACCCCTGAGCGTGACGATTGTAGTTATCAACGTCCTTCTGGACCGGGTCGGAACCCCCGCGAGCAATTTCTTTTTCTTCTACCTCGATCCCGCCTGGCGGGATATGCCGGTCGTGCAGCTTGGGCTCGAGGTGCTCTCAATTTTCGTCGTGCTCCTGCTGATCACCCTCTTTGGATATGGTTCTCGCCTCGTCCTGGGGCGCATGATTCTCGGCAGTTTTGAGCGCATTCTGGATAACCTCCCTTTCATCAACACCGTTTATCGCACCGTTAAGCAAATCGTCGACACCTTCAGCCAACAAAAGAAAGCGGTCTTTCAGGAGGTGGTGCTGCTCGAATACCCGCGCAAGAAATCCTATGTCCTCGGATTCCTGACCAGTAAAGCGCGGGGGGAAACCCAATCCGTGACCGGGGAGGAAATCGTCAACGTCTTCGTCCCCACCACGCCCAACCCCACCAGCGGTTTTCTGCTCATGCTCCCACAAGAGGACGTCACCCGCCTTGATATGAGCATCGCCGAGGGCATGAAACTCATCATCTCCGGCGGCGCGGTCGTGCCAAAACACGAGACCGGCGAAGCCGTCACGATCAACAACCCGCCCGCCGCCGAAGCACCTCAGTGAGCCAACCCGCCGCCAGCGAACAGGCCCTCGTCCTAAGCCTCGCCCCCTCCGGGGAGTCCTATCAAAAAATCACCGCGCTCTCCGCGGAGTCCGGTTGCTTCCTGTGCTTGAAACGCGCCTCCAAAAAGAACCCCCTCAAGAACGCCCCCGACCTCTTCGACACCGCCGAGATCGAACTCGAAACCACCCGCAACGGAAATACCCGCTTTGTGCGCGATTACCGCACCCTCCATCGCCGCAGCCAACTCGGGACTTCTTACCGCACCCTCCGTTGCGCCTCGGAATTCGTTAAGCTCATTGCCCGCAACGCCCCCCTGATGGGCGACTACCCCCTCCTCTTTCAACTGACCGAGCAAAGCCTCGATGCCTTCGCCGAGCGCCCCCATCCGGAAATCGTCCACCTCAAGAGCCTCTATCGCCTCCTCCAGGCCGAGGGTTACCCCGTCCGCGAATCCTGGTGGCCGCAACTCGCTGCGGGTCTCAAAGCCCCCGCTACGGAATTGCTCAATCAACCCACCCCCGAGGAGGCGAACGAGGACAAAATCAAAACCGCCATCGCTCTCACCGAATCGATTTGCAACTGGCTGCAGCATGAGACCGATTTCGTCCTGCCCTGAATTACGCTTCGCCCGCTTCGTAACGCCCGATCCACGCAGCGCTCCATTGTCCGTAATCCCCCGCCTCAATGTGTGCCCGCGCCTGCGCCATTAAATCGAGGTAGAAATGCAGGTTGTGGATGGATAACAAAGTGGATGCGAGGAGTTCCTTTGCCATAATCAAGTGGCGCAGATAGGCGCGGCTGAAATGGCGACAGGTATAATTCTTCGCCTCCATGATAGGGGCGGCGTCATGTTTGAAGCGTTCGTTCTTGAGATTGATGAGGCCATCGGGGGTAAAGACATTTGCATGGCGCGCCAAGCGCGTCGGCATCACGCAATCAAACATATCCATCCCCATCCCGATCATTTTCAACAACTGGGGCGGCGTGCCCACCCCCATGACATAGCGCGGCTTGTCCAGCGGCATGACCGGCGCGCAAATTGACACCTGCCGCAGCATTTCCGCTTCCGGCTCACCCACACTGACGCCCCCCACCGCGTAACCTGGGAAATCCATCCCGGCGAGAGCGGCGCCGCACTCCTGCCGCAAGTCATCGAAAGTCGAACCCTGTATGATCCCAAAGACATGATGCCCGCGCTGGAGAAAACCATCGCGGCGCGCATGCTCTAAAAATTCCCCCGCCCAACGAACGGTTCGTTTGACCGCTGCGGCGCAGGCGTCCCGTTCACAGGGAAAGGGCGGACATTCATCCAGCACCATCGCAATATCGGTCCCCAGTTCCGCCTGAATCCGATAACAGGATTCCGGCCCCAGAAAAAGCGGTGCGCCATCGAGATGCGAACGGAATTCGATGCCGTCTTCCCGCACCTTGCGCAATTCAGAGAGGCTGAAAACCTGGAACCCGCCGCTGTCGGTAAGGATGGGTTTATCCCAGCCCATAAAATGATGCAGCCCGCCCATTTCCTGCACCAAACCCGAACCCGGGCGCAGGTTCAAATGATAGGTGTTGCCCAAAATGATCTGCGCATCGATCGCTTCCAATTGATCCGGGGTCACGCCCTTCACCGTCGCCTGCGTGCCGACCGGCATGAAAATCGGAGTCTGAATCTCCCCGTGCCGGGTGGATAAAACCCCGCACCGCGCATCGCCGCTTTTTGCCCCAAGTTTGAACATATTTAAAGGTTTGTTCGATCTCCTGCCGCAGGTCGATAACGGAATCCACCTAAAAACCCGCTCTTGCCATTGGCAACGCTTCTGACCTGTATGGTTGCAGTATGAGCCAGCACCACCCAAGTGATCTATCGATTAAAGGACATGAACTGCGTGTCGGCATCGCCGCGGCACGCTTTAATGAAAACCTGGTCGCGGCGCTCCTTGAAAATGCCACCCTGACCCTCGCCGAGTTCAAAGCCCCCGAGCCGGAGATCATCCGTGTCCCGGGTTCCAATGAATTGCCCTATGCCGCGAACCTCCTCGCGAGCTCCGGCAAATACGATGCCGTCATCGCGCTTGGCCTTGTACTCGCGGGCGATACCCAACACCATCACCTCATCGGAGATAGCACCGCTGCGTCCCTCCATCAAATCAGCATTCAGACCGGGGTTCCGGTCATCAACGGCATTCTCGTCGTCGAAACCCTGAAACAGGCCGAGACGCGCTGCCGGGGTTCCCTAAACCGGGGTCGCGAATTCGCCAAAGCGGCCCTCGAAATGGCACATCTTAAATCCAAATGGAAAACAACGAACCAACCGTAAAAAAACCCTCGCAGCGCCGCGAAAACCGCATCGCCACCATTCAATTCCTTTACCAATGGGAACTCAACAAACCCGAGGAATTGAACGACGCGGTCGCGACTTTCCTCGAGGATCGCGATCACAACCGCGACTACTACGCCTTTGCCGAGGAGTTAATCCACGGCGTCATTCGGGTCATTGATGCCTTGGATCAGGAGATCGTCGAACTCGCTGAAAACTGGGATTTCAAGCGCATTGCCAAGGTCGACCTCTCCATTCTGCGCCTCGCGATTTATGAACTCCTGCACCGCAGCGACATCCCCCCCATCGTCACCATCAATGAAGCCATTGACCTCGGTAAGGATTTCTCCAACCCCGATTCCAAGCGCTTCATCAACGGCCTCCTCGATCGCATGAAGAACAAGATCGACCGCCCCTTGCGCAAAGCAGCCGATTAGTCCCCAGCCATGCTCAGCCGTTTCAAAAAATTCAAGGAAGGGTTCAAGAAGCACACCCCCACTTTTCACAAAGCCTTCGAGCGCGTTTTTTCCGGTCCACGCATGGACGCGGAAGCCCTCGATTCCCTCGAGGAAACCCTCTACACCGCCGATTTCGGAGTCGAAACGGTCGAGGAAATCATGGGCGCTATTCAAGCCGCCTATCAATCCGATAAGGAACTCCGCAGCGAATCGGCGGCCCGCATCGGAGCGGAGGTCCTCAGTCGCGTGCTTGAGGGCGCGGAAGGCTCGGTAAATCTGGGCGCGCATCAACCGGAGGTCATTGCCCTCGTGGGGGTCAATGGTTCCGGCAAAACCACCACCGCCGCCAAATTGGGCCACCGCTATCAACAGGAGGGCTACCAACCGCTCCTGGGTGCCTGTGATACCTTTCGCGCCGCTGCCAACGAGCAAATCAAATATTGGTCGGAGAAACTCAAGATCGAGCTCGTCGCCAGCCAACACGGCGCGGACGCCGCCGCAGTGGCATTTGACGCCTACGCCGCCGCTCAAAGCCGCGCCCGCAACCCCCTCATTCTCGATACCGCCGGACGCCTCCACACCAAGGGCAACCTCATGAAGGAATTGGAGAAGTTCAACCGCGTCATTCGCAAACAGGATCCGGAAGCCCCGCACCACAGTTGGCTTGTGGTGGACGGTAGCCTCGGCACCAATTCCATCGAACAGGCGAAGGTCTTCAATGAAAGCTTTCCGCTAACGGGGCTCATCATTACAAAATTGGACGGCACCAGCCGCGGTGGCGCCCTTGTGGGCATCTATCGCGCCCTGAAGCTTCCCATCTTCTTTGTCGGACTCGGCGAGCAAGCCGACGACCTCCAGCCCTTTTCAATCAAAAACTATACCGATGCCATCTTTGGTCTCGAAGAACCCGTAGCCAGTCATGAATGAAGCCCTAACCGTAGCCCTCGGCGACCGCGCCTACCCCATCCATTTCACTGACGGTTCAAAGGCGCTCAGCGCGACCCTCGCCGAATTAAGACAAGCCCAGCGCGCCGTTTGCGTTCTCTGCGATGCGAACCTTCTCGCGAGCCGCGCCGATTACCTGAAAGCCGCAGGCTTCGCCCAAGATGAAATTCTGAGCCTTCCCGCGGGCGAGAACACAAAGTCGATCGAACCCTACGCCACTGCGCTGAGCTTTCTCGCACAGGGCAATCGCAACCGCGACAGCGTCGTCTTCGCCTTTGGCGGAGGCGTGATCGGCGACCTCGCGGGATTTGTTGCCGCCAGCTATCTGCGCGGGATTGATTTCTACCAAATCCCTACGAGCCTGCTCGCAATGGTGGACAGTTCGGTAGGTGGTAAAACCGGCATTAACCTGCCCGAGGGCAAAAACCTGGTGGGGGCGTTTTGGCAACCCAAGGCCGTCTTTATTGATACCGACCTTCTCGGAAGCCTACCCGCACGGGAATTTGCGGCGGGTATGGCAGAGGTCATTAAATACGGTCTCTTGGCGGACCGCGCCCTCTTCGATGAATTGGAAACGCTGGGCGCACTGAGCCCTCAATCAGAGGCACTGCCCGCCATCATCCGACGCTGCTGTGAACTGAAGGCCCAAATCGTGATCGACGACGAAACCGAAACCGCCGCGAGCGGTGGTCGTGCCCTCTTGAACCTCGGTCATACCTTTGCCCACGCTATTGAAAACGCCGCC
Source organism: Opitutia bacterium (assembly GCA_042096455.1). Taxonomy (GTDB): domain Bacteria; phylum Verrucomicrobiota; class Verrucomicrobiia; order Opitutales; family Coraliomargaritaceae; genus UBA7445. Next base: position 20,403 of record JBELLU010000008.1, on the reverse strand, counting down.
GGTTATGGCGATTACCTACACGGGGAAGCGGTCGCCATCGGTCTGGTCCTCGCGACGCGCCTGTCCGTAGAATTGGGTCAGCTTGAGGCGTCCTGGGTCGAGCGCGTGATTCAGTTACTGAAGACGCATGCCTTGCCGGTGCACCTGAAATCACCACTCGAGACCAGCGCCCTCCTTGCCGCCATGCAACGAGACAAGAAAAACCGCAGCGGTTCCCTGCGGTTTGTTAGCCTTCAGGCGGTGGGTGAGGCGGTTACGACCGAGGGGGTCGAAACCGCCGTGATAGAAGCGCTATGGCAAAGCGTGGGTGCAGCCTAGGCGAGAGCTTTATTCCTCCGCCTTGAGGCGAACGCCGACGTAAACAAAATTGCCGCGATACCAAACGTAGAAACGGTTGATGCCCACCCGTAGGTTTTCCGTAAAGTCCTCGATGGTTTTAACCCGCACCCCATTCGCCTCAATGATAACCACACCCTGGCGCAGGACGTCTGCAAAAGGCGAACGGGCATCCAAGGACTTCACATAAAGACCTTGAATCCGGTCTGGGATCGAAGCGGATTCCCGCAGTTCGTCATCGACCGGTTCCAAATCCAGCCCGTGCAATTCCTTTACGCCGGCCTTGCCGCTCGAAGCAGTGCCGTTCAAGTCACCCAATGTGATCGGTAGCATCATGGTCTCGCCGGCCCGAATCACCTTTACCTGAACCTCGCGACCCGGCTCCATTTGTGAGACCGTGAGGCGCAATTGGCGTGCCGATTCGATCGGAGCGCCATTAATTTCAATAATGACATCGCCGTGTTTCAAGCCGCCCTTCTCGGCAGGAGAATCCTCCTGCACTTGATTGACAATCGCACCCTTGGTTGATTCCAGATCAAAGGATTCCGCGAGTTCCTGATTCAAATCGCCCGGTATGATTCCAAGCAAGCCGCGCTGCACCTCGCCGCTATTGACCAGCTTGTGTGCGACTCCGAGGGCGAGATTGGAGGGAATCGCGAGGCCGATACCAATACTGCCGCCCGAACGTGATAAGATCGCAGTGTTGATTCCGATCAAGCGACCCCAGGCGTCGATCAAGGCACCGCCGGAGTTACCCATATTGATCGATGCATCGGTTTGGATGAAATTTTCATAGCTCCCCTTGCCGAGAATATCGAGGGAATCGCGACCGGTGGCGGAGACAATTCCCTTGGTGGCGGTGAGTCCCACTTCGAGGGGGTTGCCAATCGCAAAGACCACATCGCCCACCCGCAGGAGGTCGCTGTTGGCGATTTGAATCGCAGGCAAATCGTCCTCTGCCTCAATTCGAAGCACCGCAACATCGGTCTTGGCGTCTTCCCCGATCAACTCCGCCGTAAATTCACGGTCATCCGCCAAGCGGACTCGGATTTCATCAATCTTTTGACCCCGCTCCGCCGCGACCACATGGCGATTCGTCACAATATAACCATCCTTTGAAATGATTACCCCGGAACCGACCCCGGTGCTCTCACGTTCCTGCGTGCCACCGGAATCGGGCACTGGCATTCCAAACTGACGAAAGATATCCTCTATACCACGGGGGCCAAAGAAAGGATTGCTGCGCACCGTTTCCAGACGGGTCGTATAAACCGCCACGACCGAGGGGGTCGCACGTTCCAGCACCCCTGCGTAGGAAACCACCGTGATTTCCTCCGTCGCCTCAATGGGCTGATCATCCGGCACAATATTCAGTTGAGGATTTTCAGAGCCACAGAGCGCGACCACGGTGATCGCTGCGGCCAATAATAATGTGATTAATAGACGCATAATTTTATTCATTTGTTTAAGGACAAATTGAACAATTGCAAGTTCCGCAACTTGCTTCTTCAAACCATTAAAAACCCTTCACATCGAAGAGCCCGGTCACACTGGAATTGCTGTGAATCCGGTTGATGCCCTCTCCCAGTAATTCCGCCACACTCAGCACCGTAATCGGCAAGTCGTCGCGCTGCTCGATCGGGGTTGAATCGGTGGTGATCAACTGATTGAGCAAGCCCTTGCCGATGCGCTCGTAGCCGCGTTCATTCAGCACTCCATGGCTAACCGCCGCCATGACACTTTTGGCGCCGTTCTTTTTCAAAAGCTCGGCGGCGGCACAAAGCGTACCCGCAGTTTCGGTCATATCATCGATCAACAAAATGTCGCGTCCCGCTGTTTCGCCTACCAAAGAAACCGCTTCCACTGTTTCGGCATCGGTGCGGCGCTTGGCGATAAACCCAAGCGGAACCTTCAAAAGATTGGCGTAGGCCGAGGCCATCTTCATCCCTCCCACATCCGGCGAGAAGAGCGTAAGGTTGTCGCGATCCAGGTCTTTCAAATATTGGAAGAGCACCGGGGAGGCGTAAAGATGATCGACCGGGATATCGAAGAAGCCCTGGATTTGCTGGGCGTGTAGATCAATCGTCAGGATGCGGTTGGCACCGGCAGACACCAGTAGATTGGCCACCAGTTTTGAGGTAATCGGAACCCGCGGCTGATCTTTGCGATCCTGCCGGGCGTAGCCGTAAAATGGAATCACTGCCGTGATCCGTTTTGCCGAGGCGCGGCGGGCGGCATCGATCATGATGAACAGTTCCATCAGGTGCTGGTTCGCGGGATTACAGGTGGACTGTATGATAAAGACATCCGCCCCGCGTATATTCTCATCAATCCGCACAAAACTCTCTCCATCCGGGAAACTCTCCACCGTGGCGGCGCCCAAGCTGGTGCCTAAATAATCACATATTTTTTTTGCGAGGACTGGATTCGAGTTGCCGGTGAAAATCTTGAGTGAATTCATAGAGTTAATTTATCGTGGTGCTTATTTTTGAGATTCTACAAATTTTTCCAGCGCTTCAAACCTTTTGAAAAGCTCGGGCAATTTTCGCTGTAGAACGTAGATGCGATTCATTAAATTGGCATTTTGACCATGCGTGCCAGAAATTTTCTCGTTGGCTTCGGTGGAGCGCATTGCGCCGGATTTTGCATAAAGCAAGGTTCCGTCACCAATCGTGACATGCCCGGTCACGCCGGATTGCCCCGCGAGAATGACGCGATCCCCCAAGACCGTACTCCCACTGACCCCACATTGGGCAACCAGCAGGCAATGCTTCCCCACCGTGACATTGTGTGCAACCTGCACGAGGTTATCGATTTTAGTGCCCGTCCCGATTCGAGTGGTCCCAAAACGTGCCCGATCTATCGTACTGTTGGCTCCAACATCCACATCTGCTTCAGTGACAACGTTCCCAATTTGCGGCAAACGTTGGTGCTGACCCTCCACCGGTGCGTACCCGTAACCATCCGCACCAATCACACAGCCCGCAAGGAGACGGTTGCGTTCACCGATGATGCATCGATCTGCTACGATAACCTGCGGAAACAAATGACATTCCTTACCGATTTGGGCGTGGCGACCGATTGAAACATGGCTTTCCAAAACCGCCTGCGCCCCAATTTGAGCACCCGCCGCAACATAGCAAAATGCACCGATACTGGCACTTGGATCCACCACTGCAAAATCCTCGACATACGCGGTCGGATGAATGCCAGCCGGTGGGCGGGAATAGAGATTGTTTTCGATGTCGCGACAAATCAAGGCGAGGGCGTAACTGGGATTCTCCAGCAGGATGAAAAGCTGCGCGTCCCTGGGTTGACCCTCATAGTCCTTGGGCAAAAGGAGCACCGATGCCCCGCAATCTGCCACCTGACTGCGGTATTTCGCGTTACCCAAAAAAGACAAATCCCCCGCATCGCCCTCCGCGAGCGATGCAATACCATTGATCTCACCGCCGTAAGTGCCAACCGTCACGGCACCCTTCCCGACTATCTCGAGAATACGATCAATGGAATAATTTAGCATGATGGGATCTTTAAAAGAAAAAACCCTGTTCTTGGCGAGAACAGGGTTTTAAAAAACGCATCCGTGTTACTCTGCGTTGAGCACTGCGATGACCGAATCAGTGATCTCAATGTTATCAGAGGCATACAGGATATTGCCCATAAAGACGTCATATTCCTCGGTCGTTTCTTCATCGACGGGAACAGAGACCTTCTGCGGTGCAATGGGTACAACCAAATCAAAGCCCTTGTCTTTCGCCACTTCAATGATGGCTTCACGCATTTTCAACTGGTAAGGATTGAGGATGCGGTTGCGGTTTTGCTGGTTTTGCTGTTGGAGTTGCGTGCCGTAAGCGTTCAATTGCTGAATCTTGGCCTGATTCTCATTGATCAATTTTTGAGCTTCGCTCTCGGCATTTTGGCGGGCGATGTCTGCCGTTGCCGGATTTTGAGCCGTTTGTTGGAGCTCTTGAACCTTTGCTTCAACCGCGTCCAAGCCTAATTTGGCTTTAAAGGCATCCACTTCTTCTTGAGCAGTTTGGGCGGCACCTTCCACGCGTTTCACCGCACTTTGGTAGTCCACGTAGTCATTCATTAGGCGCTCCATATTGACCGTGCCAACGCGGCTTGCTTCCTGTGCATAACTAAAACCGGCAGCCATGAGCGTTACCAGAGCGAGTACTATTGTTTTTTTCATGATAATCTTTATATATTCTGATGTTTAATAATTGAATAGATAGTAGAGTTAAAAGCGCGTGCCAAATGAAAAATTAAATTGTGTACCATCGGCGTCACCCGCTGGATCGTTCATCGGGAAGCCGAGATCCAGCTTGAGCGGTGAACCCATGAGCATGACTCTCGCTCCAACTCCCCAGTTAGAGGCATAATCCGACAAATTGAAATCAAAATCGTCGCTATTTACAAAACCCATATCGTAGAAAACCACGACACCAAAGGGCTCCGCAAGTCGAAAACCATACTCAAACGAAAGCATTCCGTAGGTGTTACCGCCAATGGGCTCGGTGGGGTCGTCCTCATCGCGCGGCCCGACATCGCGGTATTCAAAACCGCGCAAGGTTTCCGGGCCACCCAGATAGAACCGGTCATAAAAGGGAACCGTATCGCTATTACCGTAGGGCAGCGCCGTCCCCAGACGACCCAGAATCGAGAGGGTTTGCTCCAGCGTCTCAAAGGTGGGGATGAAGTGCGCGGTGCGCCCCTCAAATTTCAGGTAATTGACATCGCCCCCCAGACCCGCGAGCTCGGTCTCAAGGGTGGTGCGGTTGCCGCGCCGTGTGAAGAGCACCGAATCACGCGAGTCACGCAAGAAGGTAAGGCCCAGTTTGGAAACGGTGGATTCCCCCTCCGCCGCTTGGAAGACGTCTGCCACGTTGTCGTTCGGATCGACACCATCGCCCGCCACATCAAAAATATCGACGAATTCAAGGCGGTAGGACAAACGCCCCTCCACCAATTCAAAGAGACGACGGCGGAGATACAGTTCAAAACCGGTGCGCAATTCATTGTAGTCACTACTTTGGTAGTCGGATTCCGTCCGGAACAACTCCACCCCGAAGGCAAGGCGCTGCTCGAACAACCAGGGTTCCTCAAAAGTCAGGAGGGCTTGATTACTGCGATTACCAATCGAAAAGCGCAGGCGGAATTTCTGACCGTCGCCCTGGAATCCGTTCGAGGGGTTGAACAGATCAAAGTTGCCCTGGCGGGTCTCAAAGAAAACCTGGGCGCTCTCCACCGAGCCAAAGCCCATTCCAAAGCTCAGGTTCCCGGTGTGCCCTTCACTGACCGTCACATTCAAATCCTTGCGCCCCGGGACGTTCGTTGTTTCCGGATTCAATCGCACCTCTTCAAAGAAACGGGTATTTTGCAGGCGGCGCTCACTGGTCTTCATACGGGTGAGGTCAAAGACATCCGCGGGGCGCAATGCCAGTTCCCGCACGATAACCCGGGTCTTGGTCTTGGTGTTGCCTTCAATATTGATGGATTCCACGTAAAACTTCTCACTTTCCTGTACGCGGAAAATTACATCGATGGTGCGGTTCTCCATGGTCGAAATCCGTTCCGCACGCACGTAGGTATTCAGATAGCCACGCGAGGTGTAGTATTCCTGAATCGCATTTGCGGCCGCATCGACCATGCTGGGAGAAAACGGATCGCCCGCCTTGAGGCGCACCATGCGCATCACTTCCGCCTTCGTAAAGACCGTTAAACCCTCAACCGAGAAATTACCCAAAAAGTAGGGGGCGCCTTCAACGATTGGGATGGTAATCGCCATTTTCTTCTTCCGAGGATAATCAAAACGGACCGATTCAGCATTGATTTCCACATCCAGAAAACCCTCGTCCAGATACTTTTGGCGCAGATTTACCAAGTCCTCCTCAAAATCCGCCTCGATAAACTTTCCGGTACCCGAAAGCCAGGAGATCCAGTTCCGGCGCTTGGTTTCCATTGCACGGCGCAAATGCTTGGTCTTGACCGCGTTGTTGCCCTCAAACTCGATCGACTTGATATGGAGCTTGCGGGCTTGGTTTATATCAAAAATCGCGGTCGCGAACCCGCTTTCCCCGTCCTTTTCGATTTTGTATTCAACCGTGGAATCGGGGTAACTTTTTTCAACAAAGTATTCCTGTAATTTCCGCGCACCCGCCGCAATGGCGTATTCGTCCAAGGGCACGCCCTCGGTGAGCTCTGCCTTCTCCATGAGACGGTCGTAAGAATAACGACTAGCGCCCTCAAAACGGATTGTCATTAAAGTGTATTTTGGAACAAGACGCAGAATCACCTTAACGGCATCACCCTCCCCGTCCTCGACTTTAATCTCTACAAATTCAAACCGGTTGGTCGCATACAAGGCGTGAATCGTCTGATCCGCGAGCACCGAACTGTAAGCCATGCCCTCGCGCAGTTGCACAAAACCCATCACAAAACCGTCACTGACAGATTGGAACCCCTCAAACTCAATTTCAACAGACTCAACGGTCGGCAGGGCAGTTTGCTCGGATTGAGCGGGCAATGTGATCACCCACCCCACACAGGCAAGTAGCAATACGCCTACATAATTTTGAAGCCTGGAGATAAACATAATAAGAATAGATTGGATGAAATTCGATCGTTAACGCTGGAAATTCTCGTATCGGGTGTATCGCCGCATGAAAGTGAGGTCCACTTCACCTATCGGCCCATTCCGCTGTTTGGCAATGATTAACTTGATGTGTTCCACATCACCCGCCATGCGGCCTTCGTCCACACCCTCGTCATCGTCCCGTTTCTTCGGGCGGTGCAGGATCATTACCACATCCGCGTCCTGTTCAATAGAACCGGATTCACGCAAGTCCGACAAGCGCGGATCTCGGTTCTCGCGCTCCGATTCACGATTCAATTGGCTGAGCACCACCACCGGAACATTCAATTCTTTTGCCATTCCCTTCACCCCTCGGGAAATTTCAGCAATCTGCTGTTCCCGAGGCATCCGCGGATCCGTCCCACGCACCAACTGCAGGTAATCAATCACGATCAAACCCAAGCGGTGCTTGCTATCCACCCGCCGCGCCTTTGCGCGCAAATCGAGAATCGAGGAACTGGAAGCATCATCAATCCATAGCGGCACCGTCTCCAATTCCTTTGAAGCCTGGAAAATCTCACGTTGATCCTGCGCCGAAGCCACCCGATCCCGAATGCGCTTCTGGTCCACCCGGGCCCGACTGCAAATCAAACGCATTGCCAAATCCGCCGCCGTCATTTCCAAACTAAAGACCAAGACACCCGAGGGCTTGTGGCCGCCGTCCGGAATCACCGCATGTTCTGCAAAATTCATCGCAAGCGAGGTTTTACCCACCGAGGGCCGCGCCGCCAGAACGATCATCTGACCGGGGTGAAAACCGTAAGTCATGCCGTCCAAATCCCGAAAGCCCGACAACACGCCCTCCAAATCATCACGCCCATTCAGCAGGGCCTGGATATTATTCACCGCTTGATCCAGCGGTTTTTTAATCGGCACCGCTCCCTCGGTAATGCGACCGCTGCTGATCTGGTGGATGTCCTGCTCAATCTTTTCAATAAAGCCACTGATATCCTCCTGTTGATAATAGCAGGCCTCAATCGCCTCGCGCGAGGTGCGGATCAAGCGCCGCAGCAGATACTTTTCATGAACAATCTTGGCAAAATAACGGGCGTGCGCGGCGGTCTCAATCCGGTCTTGAATCGCATAAATGGTGGCAATCCCGCCGACGCTTTCATCCAGCCCTTCCTTTTTCAGGTATTCATAAAGCAGGATCTCATCAATGGGGTCGCCCACTTCATAAAGTTTAATGAGCGCCTGAAAGATGAGCTTGTGCGTTTCCTTATAGAAGAAATCCGGTTGGATTTTCGCCTCGATGCAATCCGTCAAGACCTCGCGCCCGCCATCGATCAGGCAGGCGGCCAGCAAGCCTTCCTCCGCCTCAATACTGTGCGGTTGGGCGCGGGTAATGGATTCGTCCCCACCCGGGAGCGCCGCACGCCCACCCTCAAAATCACGACCACCGCGATTCCTTGGTTTCGACGTGGGTTCGGATGGCATCAGCGGAACATGTTGGCGGAGTCGCCGATTTAGTCAGCGACCTCCTGGGTCTCCTCTTCTGCTGCCGCGTCTGCGGATTCCTCAATCGGGTTTTCGGAAACCACCTCAAATTTCAGTTCAGTTTCCACATCGCCGTGCAATTTAACGTTGGCGAGATGTGATCCCAATTCCTTGACCGGAGCCGGCAAGCGCAATTGCTTCTTTGTTAGCTCCACGCCCTCCTCTTTCAGGCGGGTCAACAAATCATTGGCAGTGACGGCGCCAAACATCTTACCGCCTTCACCGGTCTTGACTGCGATTGCGATGGTGATGGCTTCGATGCGTTGCGCCAGTCCACGGGCAGACTCCAGTTCTTGTTGCTCGCGGGCTTCACGAGCTTTGAGCAACGCCTCCATTTGTTTTTTGTTCGCCTGCGTGACGGGCAGGGCAATCTTGCGCGGCAAGAGAAAGTTGCGCGCATATCCGGAGCGCACCGTCACGGTGTCGCCCTCGGCGCCGAGTCCCTCAACGGGCTTGAGTAAAAGTACCTGATTGGTAGCCATAATTTATTGGAATTTATCTAGTGTTGATTGTGTTAAAGTGGAGTTGCCCCGCTTTTAAAAGGGGACGTCTTCGTCGAGGGCGCCGGCATCCCCGACGTTCTCGGCGGTTGAACCGGGAGCTGATCCCGGGTTGCGGGCGGGAGGCGAACTTTGTTCGTAACCGCCGCCTTCGCCTTCTTCGCGCGGGCCGCCTACAAATTGGAAGTTTTCAAGAATCACGCCGAGCTTCGAACGTTTTTGACCCTCGCTTTCCCATTGGTCAAATTTCAAACGCCCCTCAAGCATGATAGGACGACCCTTGCGCATATACTTAGCGATGACCTCCGCTTGTTTTCCAAAGGCATCGATGTCCACAAAGGTGGTCTCTTCACGGCGCTCGCCCTCACGCGTGGAATAGGTTCGAGAAACAGCAAGGCCCAACTTACAAATGGTATGCCCGTTGGGAGTCACGCGCATTTCGGGGTCGCGAGTCAGGTTGCCCATGAGGATTACTTTATTGAAGGAGGCCATAACGCTGAGGGGTTGAGGTGGTGACGGATTAAGAAGAGGCCGGACTTAGGCCTCGACAAAAATGCGGTCTACGCGGCGGTCGTGGCGCAGCTTTTCCTTGAGCTCAGCGGGTAAACCCGGGCCGGCATTGACCTGCATTTGCACGTAATGCCCCTGAGTGAAACGCTGGTCAGCGGCGCGGGCAAACTCCCGCATGCCGAGGATTTCACTCCCGGTTACCTCGCCGCCAAGACTGGTCGCGATGGTTTGAATGTCATCAATGACTTTCTGCGTGTCGTCTTCCGAATCACGAAGGTCAAAAATGAAAGAGATGTTATAGCTTTTGGTTTTGGTTGCGCTCATGCTCTGATGCGTTGCGTTGATTTATAGTATTCATGGCAGTGTCGAAGTCACTGTCAATAATGCGAAGCAGGTGCGCCACGTAAGTGGGCATTTGTTCCGCTAAAAGTTTTCTTTCCTCAGTAGAAAATTGACTGAGGACGTAATCGGCAAGATCCATCGATTTGTGGGGTTTCGCACCCACCCCGACCCGAAAGCGCCCGAATCCGGGTCCCAGTTGGCTGAGGATATCGGCGACGCCATTGTGGCCCCCTGCGCTGCCGGTGAGGCTGAGCTTACAGCGCGCCAGATCGAGGGTGATGTCGTCAAATATCAGCAAGAGGTTTGCAGGATCGAGCTGCCGGTAGCGCATCAGCGCCCCAAGCCCGCGACCACTGTTATTCATGAAAGTCTGAGGCTTGACCAAAAGGAGCCGCTGCGCGCCGTGAGTGGTCTCCGCAATTTCAGACTCGAATTTAGCCTGCGCTTTCCATTTGGCTCCCAGCCGGTCAGCGAGCGCCTCAATCACCTCAAAGCCGATATTGTGGCGGGTGTGCTGGTATTTTGAGCCTGGATTTCCCAGGCCGGCAATTACCGCGATGGACATGTGTGAAAGAACAAAGGTGGGGCTGTGAAGCCCGCCCGGAAAATGACAATGCAGACCGTCGGGGATTTATTCCCCCTCGGTTGCCTCCCCTTCTTCCGGTGTTTCGGATTTAATATTATCCGCCGGAACATCAGCCGGATCGACGACTTCCTCAGTCGTCTCGACCGCGGCCACTGTCGGCGGCTGGATAGATACAATTACCTGCACCTCATTGCCGAGGTATTCCACCCCTTCAATTTCAGGCAGGTCGCTAATGTGGACGGCATCGCCGACTCCGAGAGCCGCGATGTCCGCGACCACGTGCTCGGGCAATTTGGACGGACGGCAGCGAATTTCGACGTCATGCGACTTGAAGTCAATCACACCACCGCCGTTTTTAACGCCGTCGCAGATGTCCTCGTTCTTGAGGTGAACGGGTACCCGCGTGACAAAGGATTCACCGCGGCGCACTTCGAGGAAGTCGATGTGATTGATTACGCCGCTGATCGGATCCTGCTGTACCGTCTGGATCAAAGTGAGCATCGATTCACCCTTATCATCGGTCAATTCGATAAGGGAGGCCTCCTCGCCGAGTTCACGGCTGAGTTTGCGGTAATCCATCTTTCCAACGGAGATAGCACGGGCATTACCCTGTCCGGAAACATTGGCGGGGATAAATCCTGCGGCGCGAACACGGCGGGCCGCGCTGGTTCCAGAACCCTCACGGGTTACGACTTTAAGCTTGAGTTGATTCATAAAAAGTAATGCTGCAAATGTTAAATCCGGAACATGCCGGAGATTTGAGAAACCGATGAAATTAAAATAGCCTTAGTGAAAGGCAACCCTAAGTTTCTTAAAATTCAACCTCCTGCCCGCTTGCACAAAACCCCTAATAATTGCTAGGCTTTCAGAGTTCACAACCCAATTTTTTAATGTCCCAAGACCCGACACCACCGCTGACCGATGCGCGACTCGCAGCCCTGCAGGCGATTCCCGCAAACGAGACCCCCTCGCCTGCCTACGTGGTGCACCTCGACCGCCTCGTCGAAAATGCCCAACTCCTCCGGGACTTCGCCAAGCGGGCGGAGGCAACCGTATTGCTCGCCCTGAAGGGATTTGCCTGCCACCACAGTTTTTCCGCCCTCCGACGCTACCTGAGCGGCACCACTTCCAGCGGACTCCATGAAGCACTCCTCGCGAAGGAAACCTTTGGCGGGGAAATCCACGTTTACTCCCCCGCTTATAAAGACTCCGATATTGAGACCCTCAGCGCATTTGCTCACAGCCTCATTTTTAATTCACCCGGGCAACTGATTCGCGCCCTGGAGCGACTCCCGAGCAAACGCCCCACCCTCGGCCTGCGCGTGAACCCGGAATGTTCCACCGTCGAAACCCCGCTCTATGACCCCGGCTTGGCCGGTTCGCGCCTCGGCACAACCCGCGCCGTGCTCGATGCCGCCTGCAAATCTGCCAACCGCGACCTCATCGCCGAACTGGATGGCATGCACTTCCATACCCTTTGCGAACAGGACGCCGATGCCCTCGAAGTAACCGTACACGCCTTCGAGGAAAAATTCGGCGATTTGTTGCCGCGCCTGAAATGGGTCAACTTTGGTGGCGGTCACCACCTCACCCGGCCCGGCTACGATCTGGAGCGTGCCATTCGCGTCATTCGCGATTTCAAGGCACGGCACGCATTGGAGGTTTACCTTGAGCCCGGGGAAGCAGTCGCCCTGCACAGCGGCGTCCTTGTTTCAACCGTGCTCGACATCCATCAAAGCGGTGACCTGCAGCTTGCCATCCTAGACACCTCCGCGACCTGCCACATGCCCGACGTCTTGGAAATGCCCTATCGCCCCAACATCCTGGGCGCCGGCGAAGGAGCGGATTTCCCCCACCGCTACCGCCTCGGCGGACTCTCCTGCCTCGCGGGCGACGTGATGGGCGATTATGGATTCCGGGAAGCCCTGCAGGTCGGGCAACGGCTCGTCTTCCTCGACATGGCGCACTACACCATGGTCAAAACAAGCACCTTTAACGGCGTGCCCCTACCCGCCATCTGCACCTACAGCGAACAAACCGGGCTCCAAACCATCCGTGAATTCGGCTATTCCGATTTCCGCGACCGTCTCTCCTAACCCTCGCCCGCGCGACAAATCGCGTCAAATTCCGCCTTTGTCACTGGAGTGATCGAGAGGCGGTTCCCGCGTTGCAAGACCCGCATCTCCGCCAGTTCCGGCATCGCCTTCATCGCCTCCAGACTCACCATCTGCGCAAAGGTCGAGCGATACCGCACATCCACCAGAATCCAGCGCGGATTATCCGGGTCGCTCTTCGCATCATAATACTTGGACTTTTTATCAAAGGCGGTCGGGTCCGGATAAGGCTCGGTCGCGACTTCCGCGAGTCCCACAATCCCCGGCGGATTGGTATTGGAGTGATAAAAGAGCACCACATCCCCCACCTGCATGGCGTCTCGCATAAAATTGCGCGCCTGATAATTCCGTACTCCGTCCCAAGGTTCCTGTTGCCCGGGTCGGTTCTTTAAATCGTCCAGCGAAAAAACGTCCGGCTCGGATTTCATCAACCAGTACTGCATCAAAAAAATCCTCAGGTATTTAGACCCAGTTGCTCCAGGATGCGCTCGAGATCGTCATTGCCCACATATTCAATCGTGAGCTTACCGCGCTTGGCGCCATGCTGCACCTTCACGCTTGCGCTCAAATGTTCGGTCAGGCGTTTCTCGAGATCGCGAATCGCAGTCGCCTCGGCAGTGCTGATTTTTGTGCCGGGTTTGTTCCCCCCGCCCTTCTTGTTCTTCAAACGTCGCACCTCCTGCTCCGCCTCGCGAACACTCATCCCGGTCTCAATGACCCGGCGCGCCAGTAAACTCCGCTGGGCGGCATCCTCCACCCCCAGCAAGACCTTGGCGTGACCCGTCGAAAGTAAACGCCGGCTCAGAAAACCTTGGATTTCATTGCTCAAGCTCAGCAAGCGCAGGGCGTTCGCAATCGCAGCCCGACTCTTCCCCACCCGCTTGGCGGTCGCATCCTGGGTGAGGTCAAAATCGCGGATCAGGCTCGCATACGCCGCGGCCTCATCAATCGGATTCAGATTCTCGCGCTGAATATTCTCAATCAAGGCAAGCGCCGCCGAGGAGGCATCGCTCACTTCCATCACCCGCGCCGGAATTCTTGAGCGCTTCAGGAATTTAAACGCCTGCAAACGGCGTTCCCCCGCGATCAATTCAAACCCGTCCCCCTTTGGACGTACCACCACCGGTTGAATCAAACCCTCCGAGCGAATACTTTGAGCGAGATCCTCGACTTGCAGTTGACTGATCTCACGGCGCGGCTGGTGCGGATTCGAAACGATCCGGCTCAATTCAATCTCCCGAAAACCATCCCCATCATTCGGAGCGGCATTCTTCTGAGCGGCGGGCTTCCCGGCAGCGGCGGTCGCCTTTTTTGCAACGGTATCCTTTTGGGGGCTGGTGGCGGGCGTCGCGGGTTTGGGTTTGGGGGCGGCGCTTCCCGCCCCGGCGATGAGGCCACCGAGTCCGCGGCCGAGTCTGCTTTTGTTACTGGACATTAGGGTTGGGCTATCGGGATAAAGATTGATTGGCCGACCTGCAGATCCCGTGCGGGGTTGGCAATTTTGTTGGCGTTTTGAATGTCTTTAACGGTGGAGCCGTGTTCGCGCGCAATTTTCGTCAAGGTATCGCCGGAACGCACCGAGTAGGTCACACCGGTCTGTGGATAGTCCTCCGTAAAACGCACCGGCGGCGCAATTTTAGGCTGGCTGCTCACCGCTTTGGAAACACTCTCCAGCGCGGTCTGCATCTGGCTCGCCAGCGATTCCATCTGCCGCTTCACATTCGCCATGATGGCACGCTCCTGCGCGTTGTCCGCCTGTTTGAATTCCTGCCGTAGGTTTTGATGATCCGCCGCCAATTGCGCCAACTGTTGCTGCGCCGCAGTCGAATTCAGCGCGGAGCGGAGGCTTTCATTCTCGCGGCGCAATTGCTCCACTTCGAGGCGCAGGGCGCGCACCTCCTGCTTCATACTACTCACGTCCTGCGTCAAATCCGCCACCGCCACCCGTACCGAGTCAGCGGCTTCCAAGGTCATATGCCCGGCGAAGGTGCCGAAACCCGCCACCCAAAACATAATCATGAATATTCTCCACTGCATGGTATAAGAATTTGTGAAGCGCGCGGAATGTCAAAGCCAGAAAATAGCCCGCACTTGTGTGTTGCCCTAGAGGCAACGCGCCACATACCTTTCAACGATGGCAAGCGATCCCCAGTATTGGATTCATGACTTGAGCCCCTTCCTCCTGCGCTTCCCCGAGAATCCCCTCGGACTGGAGGGCATTCGTTACTACGGGCTCTCCTACCTGCTCGGCTTTCTCGGGGCCTGGTGGCTCTTGCGCTGTTACAACGCCCGAGGACGTTTCCTGATCGATGCCGACAACCGCAGCACCCTCATGACCGCTGTCATTTTTGGTGTTCTGGTGGGCGGTCGCCTGGGCTACCTCATCCTCTACGACTTTGCTGCCTTTGCCGCAAATCCACTCCTTTTCTTCCGGGTGGATCAAGGCGGGATGGCAAGCCACGGCGGAATATTGGGAGTCTCCCTTGCCCTTGTGTGGTTTGCGCGCAAACGTTACCGCCTCTTTGAATTGAGTGACGCAATTGCCAGCATTACCCCGCTCGGACTCTGCTTTGGACGCATCGCAAATTTCATCAACGGCGAGCTTTGGGGACGCGTCACGAACGTCAGTTGGGCTGTTATTTTTCCCGCCAGCCCTCCGGTCTATGACCCCGCCAGCGGCGTCTTTGCGCCGGAACCACGCCATCCCTCCCAGCTTTACCAAGCCTTCCTCGAAGGCGCCCTCCTCTTTGCCTACCTCCAATGGCGCTTCTGGAAGCATCGCCCTCCCGTGGGCCAATTGAGCGGCGAATTCCTACTGGGCTACGGGGTCCTCCGTATCATCGGCGAATGCTTTCGTGAACCGGACGCCAGCCTGCTCCTCGGCTTGAGCCGCGGACAGTTCTATTCCATCTTCCTGATACTGGCGGGTGCCCTCGTCATTCGTCTCGCCCGCCGCAAATAATCAACGGAAACAGAGCACCGGAACGTGGCAGGAGCGCAGCAATTCCGTGGTGGTGCTGCCAATGAGAAATTCGCGAATCTTACTGTGCCCATAGGCTCCCAGCACCAGCAGATCCATCTCCGCATCCCGCACATAATCCGCAATCGCCAATTCGACCTCCCCCGTCAACAACTGCGACTTCGGCGACAGACCTTTGGACTCCAGTATTTCCTTCGCCTTCGACAAAGCCTTCACCGCAGGCGTCTCGGGATAACCCTCCGCCACCGATAAGAGATGAATTTCAAGTGAGCGAAAGGGTTCCACCGAGGCGATAAAATCAAGCGCCTTGAGGGTGCTCGCGCCGCCATCGAATGCCACTGCGACCCGCTCGATGGGTTTGAATTTACGACTGGTCACCAAACAAGGCCGCTGTGCGGCACGCACCACCCGCTCCAACATCGAACCCATGTGCTCCTTCGCAAATTGCGCACTCTCCCCGCGCTTCCCCAACAAAACCAAATCCGCCTCGGCTTCATAGCGACCAATCAGATCGACCAGCAGACCCACTTCGTGATGATAACTGACCCGCTGCGCCAGCCCCGCCGCTTCAAATATCTTTAGGCTTTCTTTCCAAATGAAATCCGCCTTCAAGCGTTCCAGTTCATGCATCTGCGCCAACATCCCATCGTAGGGTTGCACGCCGATGCTGCCGCTCAAGTCCGCCACCGCCGGTATTTCAAATTGCCGCACATCGCTCACATAGAGCAAATCCAGCACCGCATCCGTTTCTTTTGCCAAACAGGCACCCGTGCGACAGGCCTCCATGCTATAACCTGAACCATCCGTACATATCAGGATTTTTTTCATAAGCTAATTTTTACTTTCTATGCATAGAACTATATATCGCCGTTAAATAATTACAAAGTAAAAATTAAACGGCGGCGAAATATCAGCCCTGCCGCCTAAGCTTTCATGACGAATCCGTCGGGCACCACCACGTCCTTGCACACCACCAGCACGCCGTCCCGGATCGCAATGTCTACCCCATCGCCAAAATTGTCCGGCAAGCCTTCCGGATCCAGAATGACGTCGTTCCCGATCCGCACATTCTTGTCGATGATCGCGTTCTTAATGTGGCAATTCTGTCCAATCCCGATATCCGGACGCCCCAAATCGCGATTCTCCACCATGTCATCCAGAGATTCATAGGAATCCGCTCCCATCATCACCACATGTTCCAGCGTCGAGGCATCCCGTACCACCGAGCGCACCCCCAGCGTGCAGCGATTCAATCGCGCACTGGATACAATCGAACCATCCCCGATCACGGCGCGCTCAATATAGGAACCGTGGATCTTGGTCGCCGGCAGATAACGCGCCCGGGTAAAGATCCGCGCCTCCTCATCGAAAAAATTGAAGGGCGGCACCGCATCCGTGAGTCGCAAATTCGCCTCAAAAAATGCCTTCACCGTCCCGATGTCCTCCCAGTAATCATCAAAGACATAGCTCTGCAGCTTAACATTGCCCAACAAACCAGGAATGATCTCCTTGCCGAAATCCGTTGTATCGGTTTTCAGCGCCTCCTTTAGCGTATTCGCATTGAAAACATAGATCCCCATCGAGGCGAGGCAGTAGTCTTGATCGCCCGGGTCCATCATCCGTTCGCGCACGTTCTCCCCCACTTTCAAACCCTCGATCACTGCGGGATCCTTGGGCTTCTCAACAAATTCCGTGATCTCCAATTGCTCATTGATACGCATCAATCCCAGAGCGGAGGCCTCCGATAAATTGACCGGTTTCGCCGTAATCGTTACGTCGGCACCCGAGGCATCGTGCTCTGCCACAACCGCCTGCAAATCCATCCGATACAATTGGTCGCCCGATAAAATGACGTAAAGGTCATCCTCATTCGTCGCACCAAAATGGTGAATATTCTGGCGCACCGCGTCCGCAGTTCCCTGATACCAACTCTCGCCCTCCTGAGTCTGTTCCGCCGAGAGAATATCCACGCAGCCCCCGGAAAAAGGATCAAATTTGTAGGACTCCTGAATATGACGGTGCAGCGAGGCGGTGTTGAATTGAGTCAGCACGTAAATCTGGTTCATGCCCGAATTCAGGCAATTGCTGATCGGAATATCCACCAAGCGGAACTTGCCCGCCAGCGGCACCGCCGGTTTACAACGTTCCTTAGTCAGTGGAACCAAACGGGTTCCACGTCCTCCACCCATAATAATGCAGATAATTCGACGCTTTTTCATATTTTTAATCAGGTTTTAGGATCAATGAATATCCTTGATTCATAAGCGTTCTGTGTACTCTGTAAAACCTTATGTGCGGAATAGTTGGCTATATTGGTAAAGATCGCGCCGCAAGCGTGATGCTCGATGGATTGAAGCGTCTTGAATACCGGGGCTACGACTCCTCGGGTCTGGCAACCCTGCGCGAAGGTTCCCTCCACTCTATCCGGCGCACCGGGCGCGTCGTTGAACTCGAGACCGCGGTCGGCGAAGACCTCGGCGGGGAACTCGGCATCAGCCATACCCGCTGGGCCACCCACGGCGATGTTACCGAGGCAAACGCCCACCCCCATACCAGCAGCGACAACACCATTGCCATCGTCCACAACGGGGTCATCGAAAATTACCTCGGTATGAAAAAATTCCTTCTGGAGAAGGGCTATACCTTTCAATCCGAGACCGATACCGAAGCCCTCGCCAACCTCATCGCCTATCACTACGCCAAGGAACCCGAGACCAAGGGCAAAAGCCGCTTCCTCGAATCCGTCCGCAAAAGCCTCAGCCACGTAGAAGGCACATTTGGCATCGCAGTCATTTGCAAGGATTACCCCGGTGAACTCATCGGCGCGCGCCGTGGCTCCCCACTTATCGTGGGACTCGGCAAAGGCGAAAACCTCCTCGCTTCCGACGTCAGCGCCCTCACCCACTGCACCACCAACGTTGTGTACCTCAACGACAACGAAGTGGTTCACCTCCGCCCCGACGACTTCAGCATCACCACCGCCACCAGCGCCAGCGTCGAAGCCGTCATCCAACAAGTCGACTGGGACACCACCGCCGCCGAACTCGGCGACTTTTCCAGCTTCATGGAGAAGGAAATCTTTGAACAACCCGCCGCCCTTGAAAACGGTATGCGTGGCCGCTTCTCCGACGACGGCAGCACCGCCCTATTCGGCGGACTGAACCTCAACCCCCAGGAACTCCTCGGCGTCGACCGCATCCTCTTCCTCGCCTGTGGCACTGCCTGGCACGCCTGCCTCGTCGCCGAATACCTCATCGAACGCTTCGCCCGCATCCCCGTCGAAGTCGAATACGCCTCCGAATTCCGTTACCGCAACGCCCCCCTCGATAAAAACACCCTCGTCTTTGCCATCAGCCAATCCGGCGAAACAATCGACACCCTCGCCGCCCTGCGCGAAGCAAAGCGCAAAGGTTACCGCACCCTCGCCATCAACAACAGCGTCGGCTCCACCATCGCACGCGAAACCGACGGCGGCATCTACCAACACGCCGGCCCCGAGATCGGAGTCGCCTCCACCAAGGCCTTCACTTCACAGATCATGCTTTGCGCGATGGTCGCCCTTTACCTCGGCCGCCTCCGCGACCTCAGCTTCACCGACGGCACCAAAATCGTCAAAGCCCTCAAAGCCCTCCCCGATCAGGTGCGCGAGGTCCTCAAACAAAACGAGCACATCGAGGCGATTGCCAAAAAATACGCCCATTACGAAGATTGCCTCTTCCTCGGTCGCCAGCTCATGTTTCCCATCGCCCTCGAAGGCGCCCTCAAACTCAAGGAAATTTCCTACATCCACGCTGAAGGCTACCCCGCCGCCGAAATGAAACACGGCCCCATCGCCCTCATCAGCGAAGACTGCCCCAGCGTCTTCCTCACCACCTCCGGCGAAATCTTCAAAAAAAGCCTCGCCAACATCCAAGAAGTCAAAGCCCGCAAAGGAAAAGTCATCTGCGTCGCCTCCCAGGACTGCGAACTCCCCGAGGACCTCATGGACGAAATCATCCGCGTTCCCGAATGCCATGAAATCATCCAGCCCATTCTCATGAGCATCCCCGTCCAGCTCCTCAGCTACCACATTGCCCTCCAGCGCGGCTGCGACGTCGATAAACCCCGCAACCTCGCCAAGTCCGTCACGGTCGAGTAGCATATAGCCAACCCGCAGTTCTTTGCCGCCGATAAGTTCCAAGCTTAGCAGCCTCAGTGCGGCTTGAGCGCGTCTGTGCATAGAAAATTACGTTTATTACGTAATTTTACATATTAAGTGCTTGTATTTTTTTATTTCTTATTTACCTTATACATATAAGTTACTTAATTCCTAAGTAACAAAACCGTATAATGAAAAGGACAGGCAGCGCGATACTCCTCTTGGGCATGCTCTTTGGCACGCTAGGAATTGCCACCGGCACGGAAGCAGACGAGACCTTGCCGCCCTACCTCACCCTCGCTTCGGGCTATGAAAGTCAGGGAATCTCCGAAATCCATATCCCGGAAGGCTATCTCGCCGAAATGATCGTGCTGGAAATCAAAGACGGCGCAGGCACCCCGCCCCATAAAAGCGCCTATATCCAAATGGACGGGCTCACCGAAGCATACCCCTTCTCTATTACCCTCGAAGCCGATGATATTCCGCTTGCCTCCCTTCCCACCTTTGCGGGTCCGCTCGATATTCGTCTCTGGGCAAACACCGGCAGCGAATCCAAAGCCTTCACCGTCCTCAAAATCACCGAGATAAGTCAAAGCGAGGTCATCCCGAAAAATACCGTCGTGATCCCCGCCGATGCCTCCGGCACCGTTGAAATCATCCTCGAATCCAGCGAAGACCTCATCACCTGGACCCCCGCCGACTCCGGCTCCTACGGCAAAGGTCGCGCCAAACGCTTCTTCCGCGTCCGCTCCCTCGTCAC
>JBELLU010000007.1:0-48068 GCA_042096455.1 Opitutia bacterium | reverse complement strand
ATAGCCATATCGCACCCGAACGGATGCAATGTCGCGGATGCGAACACGAAGAGCCCCTTCGTCGGGACGTTCTCTTGCCCTGTAGGTGAAACTTGACCAGTTCAGCTGTAACAGCCTGCATCCTCTGCGGAAACTGATGTCAAAGACATCGGAAGCCTTTTTGACCAGCTTCGCCTTGTATGCAGGCCTTAGGGCTTTTTTGAGACCACCTCCTGCAGGATGTGCTTATCCAGACTCAGGTCTGCGACCAACTTGCGCAGGCTGTTGTTTTCCTCCCGTAGTTTTCGGAGCTCCTGTAGTTCCGTTACGCCCATCCCCGCATATTGCCGTTTCCAGACTTCGGCGAGCTCAGTCGAGTCGCGGTGATAAGTCTGCTCAGTCACACCGAGCTCACGACAGACCTCGGCAATCTTGCGACCGCCTTCAGTTTGTCTCAGCGCATAAATGATCTGCTCCTCACTGTAACGTTTACCTTTCTTTTTCATTGGCTTGGTTCCTTTCGTTTTTACCAAGCCGAACAATCAAAATACTAACACTCCTGTGGTCCAGTTCTATGGGGCAAGGTCAATAGTTTAAAGAGGAGGGATGGAGGTGCTCTGAAACTCTGTGTTTTATATTTAACGCGGAGAAGCGAAGGATCAGAGGTGCTCTGGATCTCTGCGTTTTATGGTTTAACGCGGAGAAGCGAAGGATCAGAGGTGCTCTGGATCTCTGCGTTTTATATTTAAACGCGGAGGAGGCACCCATTCGCGTGATCGGTGTGATTCGTAGTTCTCCTACACAGCCCTTCATCCCCTGCTTCGCGGGTCTTCGCGGGCAATCCCCGGTCTCCTAGCTTTAGGCCACTTTTGCTCTTTTGGAGCGGGTGGTCTTTTTATAATGCAATTTGGGTGTTTGTATTCCCTCGATCACCTTGGCGTTGATGACGACTTTGCTGAGGTTTTCCTCGTGTGGGATTTGATACATGACATCGAGCATGAGACCTTCCATGATGGCACGGAGAGCGCGGGCGCCGGTCTTTAACTGAATCGCTTTTTGAGCGATGGCGGCAATGGCATCCTTGGTAAATTCAAGTTTGGCGCCGTCCATCGCAAAAAGTTTTTGGTATTGCTTCACGAGCGCGTTCTGTGTGTCGAGGAGGATGTGCTCGAGGTCATCGACCGAAAGTTCATCGAGCACTGCCACCATGGGGAGACGTCCGATAAACTCGGGGATCATCCCGAATTGAACGAGGTCCTCGGGTTGGATCTCGCGGAGGATTTCGCCCACGGGAACCTCGCTGGTGCGGCGGTTATGAAGGGTGTCAAAACCCATTGCCTTGGAACCGATGCGATTCTGAACAATTTTATCGAGGTCAACAAAGGCACCACCGCAAATGAAAAGGATATTGGCGGTATTGACCTGAATATATTCCTGATTGGGGTGCTTGCGGCCCCCCTGCGGCGGCACATTGCAAACGGTGCCTTCAATGATTTTGAGAAGGGCTTGCTGGACGCCCTCCCCTGAGACATCGCGGGTAATCGAGACGTTGTCGGTCTTGCGGCCGATCTTATCGATCTCATCGACGTAAATAATGCCGCATTCGGCGCGGGCGACGTCGTAATTGGCAGCCTGCAGGAGGCGGAGGACAATGTTCTCGACGTCATCACCAACATACCCGGCCTCGGTCAGAGTAGTGGCATCAACAATCGTAAAGGGTACCCCCAGCGTTTGTGCGAGGGTGCGGGCGAGCAAGGTTTTACCGGAACCGGTTGGGCCGAGCAGGAGGATGTTACTCTTTTCCACTTCGACATCCGCCAGTTCTTTGTCCGGTAGAACAAAATCATCGGTGGCATCAATGCGCGCCTCGGACTGGAGCCGTTTGTAATGATTATAAACCGCGACGGCGAGGGCGCGTTTGGCGTACTGCTGACTGATGACGTGTTCGTCAAGGAATGCCTTCAAGTCCGCAGGTTTTTTCAACTCAAAGGGGCTTTTGTTGGGATCGCTGGCTTCTTTTGCCTGTTGCGAGTCAAGCTCATCACTGGTCTCGCGCTCGATGATGGTCTTACAGACTGCGACACAGGCATCGCAGATGTGGACCCCGGACGGCCCCGCGATCATTTTTCGGGATTCGTTTTGAGCCTTACCACAGAAGGAACAAAAGGTCATGCGGGTTGCCTTAGCCATATATTATGATGGTGCGGTTCAAGCGGGAAGCTTGTTTTGAATGACTTGGTCGACGATGCCGTATGCGAGCGCGTCCTCGGCAGAAAGGTAAAAGTCGCGGTCGGAATCCGCCTCGATTTCAGCGACGGTTTTCTTGGTGTGTTGGGCGATAAGGGTGTTCATGCGTTCGCGCCAGCGGAGGATTTCGCGGGCGGCGATTGAGATATCGGAGGTCTGCCCGGTGGCGCCACCGGAGGGTTGGTGCATAAGGATGCGACTATTGGGCAATGCGTAGCGCTTGCCGGGGGTGCCTGCTGCCAAAAGAAGCGTTGCCATACTGGCAGCTTGTCCGACGCAATAGGTCACGATCTCGCACTCCAGGAAATTCATGGTGTCGTAAATCGCCATGCCATCGGTGACGCTGCCGCCGGGGGAATTGATGTATAGACTGATGTCCTTCTTGGGATCCTCCATTTGCAGGAAGAGCATTTGCGCGATGACGGCATTTGCGACGAAATCGTTTATGGGAGTGCCAATAAAGATGATACGGTCGCGGAGCAATCGACTGTAGATGTCCCAGGCGCGCTCAGTGCGGCCCTCGCGTTCATAGACAGTGGGAAGTGGTACGTAACTCATACTGATAAAATGTCGAAAATGAATGCTTTAGCAAACGCAAAGCGGGATTATGCAAGGGCTACGACTAAGCATCCGCTGCCGGTGCTTCCACGGTCTCGCGTTCAGCTTTTTCAAGCAGCTTGTCCATGGTTTTACCCATCAGGATATCCAGACGCATACGATTGATGCGGCTTTGATCCTTTTGGATTTCCTTGACGAGCTTTTCCGGTTTTTGACCGGTCTGCATCGCTTCCTGCATGATGATCTGACTGAAATCCTGACTCTCCGCCTTGATCTTTTCCTTCTCGGCAATCTTGCCGAGGATGATGCGTGATTTCATGCGATCGACCGCAGCCTTGCTGGCGCCCGCATGCAGTTCCGCCTTGTTTTTCTCAAAGTCGGCCTCGCTGGCTCCCTGTTGCATATTGCGTTGCATAAAATCCCGAAGCAGCGCTTCCGTTTCGTTTTCAACTCCACTTTGAGGAAGCTCCAAATTCACCGCCTGCAGGAGTTGGTCGGTGATTTGTTGGCGCTCCGCCTGGAAATTTTGTTGTTGTTTCTGGTTCTTGATGTTTTTGGAGATTTGCTCACGCAGCTCGGATTCGTCCTTTACCTTGAGGGCTTCAAAGAAAGCGGCGTCCATTTCCGGCATGACCTTTTCGCGGACTTCCTCCACCTTGATGGTGTAGTCAACCGATTTCCCCGCGAGCTCGGCGGGTTCAAAATCCTCCGCATATTTCATCGTGACGGTTTTTTCGTCGCCAGCCTTCATGCCAACCACGCCGTCAATAATGGCGCGCACCCCGGGTGATTCCTGAGCTCCCGCTTCTTCCCAAGTGGTCTTCTGGGTGCCAAACATCGCGGGCAATTCGGGGTGGGATTCGGTCAGCAGTTTTCCATCCTGACTGCCTTCGTAACCACAACGGACATAGTCACCCGCCGTCGCAGCCTTTTCAACCACCTTGAATTCCGCGCGCTGGCTGAGAATTTGATCGAGCATGCGATCGACTTCCGCATCGCTCGCCTCGACCGGCGCGCTGGTCACCTTTAAGCCCTCATAGCTGGGCAATTCAAAAGACGGAATAATATCCACCGTGAACTCAATGACAGCGTCCTGACCGGCGGCAATTTCGCCCTCTTTTAAATCCACAATGCCATAGACCTCAAAGTCGGCAGCCTGCACGCCGCTTTCATGGGCTTTGGAAACCACGCGGTTGGCGAGTTCTTTGTTCAAATCCTTGGCATAACGGGTACGCACCATTTTTTCCGGGGCTTTACCGGGGCGGAAGCCAGGGATCTTGGCCTGACGCTGGAAGTCACGGACCAATTGCGCCTCGAGTTCATTGATTTCCTCGGCAGAAATATGAACAGAGATCGCTTTGCGCGTTGAGTTTATGTCGTTTGATTCGGTTTTCACTGTTGGATCTGGGTGATAGTGCGCTCAGTGAGCGCTGGACTTAAAGAAAACCGCGTAGCAAAGGGGAAAGGCAAATTGTGGTCAATCCCATATTACGCAGCGCGGTCTTGATGGACGGCTCAATCGTGGAGCTTGCGGAACTGGAGGTAGTCCGGTTCCGCCAGCTCAATCAGCTCTGCCCATGGCTCCAGAGCGGCAAGCGTTTGGGGTACCGCCTCCAAACCGGTATTTAGAACCCCGACCACCACAACGCCGTGCTTGCGGTTAAAATTGCGCAAACGCAGACCCAGATCCTCCAGCGCGGGCGAGAGCGCCACAACATCAACTCCTTCCGCCAGTTTAATCTTCACCTGATCCGCCGCCATGTAATGCAAAGACCCACTTTTGAGATCTTCCACGATGCGGACATAGGGATAGCTGTCGTCAAAATTGATGATCCAAACCCGTTCAGTCGCGCCCTCCTCCGCCGGTAAATATCCAAAACGAAGCACCCTTCCCTTCAGCATGGCAGGCTCGACCGTCTGCGGGAGCGGCTCCGCGTCAACCGCCGCCGCGGCCTCTATATGAAACGCCCAGGGATCCGCCACCACGGCATCCTCGCGAGCGGCGCGCCGCATCAAAATCAGGGAAACGATCGCGAGTCCAATCATGAAGCCAACGAAGAAAACGAAGAGGCGCTCGGTGTTTTTCATTGGGAGATTTGGGTTTGAGCCGTTTGAAACTCGCGGTGCGCACGCATGGCACACAGCACAATGGCAAGCCCACCCGCCCACAAACTACTATATTTCAAACCGTGCAGGAAACCCAGCGCCGCGAGGTGCGCGTAGTCGGGTGAGTCCACAAAAAACAGACCGAACAGCACATGCGACAGGACTCCCAAAGTCGCGCCGGAAAAGCAAACGAGGCACACGAAATAAAGCCAGTCCATGAACCAGCGTAATATAACTTTTAAAATCCTGAACATAGGTCTATAAACCCTGACATCAAAGTGGAATCGACACGGATAGCAAGTTCACCCGTAATCGAGATTTAATCATGTGATTCCGGCTTCACATTTAAACACAGTCAATCAAGTTAAGCAACATGTTGAATTTCAGCACACAGATTCGCACGCGATACGTGGAAACCGACCGCATGAATGTCGTCTACCACAGTCATTACTTCGTTTGGTTCGAAACTGCGCGCATTCAATTACTGGATCACCTCGGCCTGCCCTACCGCGACCTTGAAGCACAAGGCCTCTTCATTCCGGTACTTGAGGCACAAGCCAGCTACAAAAGCCCCGCGCATTTTGATGACCGGCTCACCATCGACCTTCAACTCGCCGAACCTCCCCGCGCTCGCTTTCGCTTCGATTATACCGTGCGCCGAGAATCCACCGTGCTCACCACCGGCTACACCGTGCACGCCTTCATGGATGCTTCCGGCAAAGCCCTCCGTCCGCCCGATACTTTCCTGCAACGCCTGAAAGATTTTTCAGCCGCGCAGACCACCCAGACACCGGACCCTCAGTCGCAGTGCGAACGGTAAATCCGGATAATATGCTCCACGATGTCCGCCAGACTGCGACCCTCGGTGCTGATAGCGGGTCCGGCATCAAGGTAAACCGATTCACGCGCATTCAAGAGTTCGCGAATACGTGCCTCCCGATCCTCCACATTCAACAGGGGCCGCTTGTTGTTGCGCACGGTGCGTTCAATAATGGTCTCCACCGAAGCAAATAAACTGACCACCACCCCGCGCGCGCGCAGCAAATCTACCATTCCGGGTTGCACCACCAAGCCACCGCCGCAAGCCACCACATGACCGGTCACCGCGTGTCCCGACTCAATAAAAGACCGTTCGTATTCGCGAAAACGCGCCTCCCCTTCCTTTTTGAAAATTTCCGCAATACTGCACCCCTGCGCTTTTTCGATCGCATGATCGGTGTCAACAAACCGCAAACCCAGCTCACCCGCAAGCCGTCGGCCAATAACAGACTTGCCAACGCCCATGAATCCCACGAGGTAAAGATTTTTGGATTTGTCGTTCATCCCATTCATTGCTCATAGTCTGAGACAGCGCAGCGATTTCAGGCGATCAAAAAATAACCCTCCCTGTATGCGCGTACGAATTTAACCACTCTTTCCACCACCGACACCTTAAAACATGGGAAACCAAGTCTCACGAATCACAGTCAAAGCCGTCATGCCGACCTCCAGCGGTTGCGCCATCTTTCTGGGCACCGAAGCCAAGACCTTTGTGATTTACGTCGACCAAAGTATTGGCACCGCCATCCAGCACGCCATTAATGATGTGCAATTTGAGCGCCCACAAAGTCATGAGCTCATGATCAGCCTCCTTGATGGGATGGGTGCGGAGGTCGAGCGCACCATCATCAACGATGTCGCTGAGAGTACCTTTTACGCCCGATTGGTGGTTTCAATGGACAACGAATTGAGTCAAAAAATCGTGGAGGTCGATGCCCGCCCGAGCGACTCGATCATCTTCGCTCTCCTTGCGGATAAACCGATCTACGCCACGCAGAAGGTCCTCGATACGGTCGATGACATGAGCCTGATTCTCGAGAAGATTCTAGATCAGAACAAGGAGGACAAGAGCTAGTCCATGAGCGACGGCCCTGCGACCCTGCCGCTTCCGGAAGCGATGATCCCCGGCCAGCCTTGGAGCGCCCTCGCCCCCATGCAGGATGTGACCACCCTGCCTTTCATGCGCCTCCTCGGTAAATATGGCCCACCGGATCTTCTCTTTACCGAATATTTCCGCGTACACGGGCACTCCACCCTTGAAACCCATATCGTCGATTCAATCGAGCGGCACAACACCGGTCGCCCGGTCTTCGCCCAACTCATCGGCGAAAGCCTCCCCGACCTCCAACGCACCGTCCGCGCGATTCATGCCGCCAAGCTGCCGGTTGCCGGCATCGACCTCAACATGGGTTGCCCCGCCCCCAAGGTTTACAAAAAAAACGTCGGCGGTGGACTCCTGCGTGACCCCGCAGTGGTGGACCGTATCTTGGGTTGCCTGCGCGAAGCGGTCGAGGGGCGCTTCACCGTCAAGATGCGCATCGGATTTGAGGACGACCGCAACTTCGAGGCGATCCTGAAACTCATCGAGAAACATAAGGTCGACCTCCTGAGCCTGCACGCCCGAACCGTCAAGGAGGCCTACCGCAGCGCCGTTCATTACGAGTATATCCAACGGGCGGCAGAAGCCCTCCCCATTCCGGTTCTTGCTAACGGCAACGTCACCTCCGTCAAGAAAGGCCTCTGGGTGCTCGAAAATACCGGAGCGGCGGGCCTCATGATTGGGCGTTCCTGCATCCGCAACCCCTGGATCTTTCGCCAACTCCGCGAGCATTTCGCCGGAACCGACGTTTACCGGCCCACCCTCGCCGATGTCGCTCATTATATCGATGACCTCTATCAAGCCACTACCCAAGCGGATCGCGCCGAACGTCATCACATCAATCACCTCAAGAAATTCCTCAACTTCATCGGCCTCGGCGTCGATCCCGAGGGGCGTTTCCTGCACGAAGCGCGACGCGCCACCACCAAGGCGGAACTCGACACGGTCTGCCACCGCCATCTCCTCGCCGATGACCTCGCTGAGCAAGCTTTTGCCGATGAACCCCTCGAGGGGCTCGTTGCCCGCCCAAACTGCGAAACTGCGCAGGGTTGCTCGCTTTGAATCCGAGCCATCGCTTTTTTGAGGGATAGCAGGGAAAATGAATTGCACCCTCAAGTGAATGTCGCTAGCTACTATCTTTACCCAAAACTTCAATGAATATACACGAGTATCAAGCGAAACGACTTCTCAGCGACTACGGCGTCCCGGTTCCCAAAGGCTACGCCGCCCAAACGAGTCGTGAAATTGAAACCGCGATTGCCCACTTGGGCGAGAGCCAGAAGATCGTAGTGAAAGCGCAGATCCATGCCGGAGGACGCGGTAAGGGCAGCTTTACCGATGGCTATCAGGGTGGGGTCAAACTGGTTGAAGGCCGCGAGGCCGCGCTGGAATCCGCCAATCGTATGCTCGACAACACCCTCGTCACCAAGCAGACCGGCCCCGCCGGACGCAAGGTGCAGACTGTCTATTTTACCGAAGCCTGCGAAATACAGCATGAATATTACCTCGCTCTCGTACTGGACCGCGAGACCGCCCAAACCGTTATCATCGCTTCGACCGAGGGCGGCATGGACATCGAGGAAGTCGCTGAAAGCAGCCCCGAGAAAATCATCCGCGTCCCGATCTCGACCACCATGGGCCTGCGCCACCATCATTGCCGACGGGTCGCCTTCGAACTCGGCTTTAGCGGAGACCAAGTGAAGCAATTTGCCCGCCTCCTGACCGGCCTTTACAATCTCTATTGGGAAAACAATGCCATGTTGGTTGAGATCAACCCGCTCATCACGACCGACCGCGGCGACCTCATGGCGCTCGACGCCAAAATGACCTTTGATGGCAACGCCATCTTTCAGCACCCGAAAATCCAGCAGCTCCGCGATCTCAACGAAGAAGATCCCAAGGAAATCGAAGCCTCCAAGCACAACCTGAGCTACATCGCACTCGACGGCAACATCGCCTGCCTCGTGAACGGCGCGGGTCTCGCCATGGCGACGATGGACATCATCAAGAGCTTTGGCGGCGAACCCGCCAACTTCCTCGACGTGGGTGGCGGCGCCAATGAAGACCAGGTCACCGCCGCCTTTAAGATCATACTCTCCGACCCGAAAGTCGAAGGCATCCTCGTCAATATCTTCGGCGGCATCATGAAATGTGATGTCATTGCCCGCGGCATCGTAGCCGCCGCCCGTAACGTCGACATACAAGTCCCCCTCGTGATTCGCCTCGAAGGCACGAACGTCGAAGCCGGCAAGGAGATCCTCAAGGAAAGCGGGATCGCCTGCACCCCTGCCGACAGCCTCGCCCATGCGGCAGAAATTATCACCACGCAAGTCAGCGCTAAGGCCTAAACGCAGGACCCTTTCATTATGAGCATTCTCGTCAACAAAGACACCCGCGTCGTCGTTCAAGGTATCACCGGTAAAACCGGCACCTTCCATACCACACAATGCCTCGAATACGGCACTAAAATCGTCGCAGGCGTGACCCCCGGCAAAGGCGGACAAGTCTGGGAGGATTCAGTCCCGGTCTGCAATACCATGGCGGAAGCGGTTCGCGAACACGGCGCCAATGTTTCCGTCATTTATGTGCCACCCGCCTTTGCGGGCGACTCCATCCTCGAAGCGATCGAGGCCGAAATCCCGCTCGTGATCTGCATTACCGAGGGCGTCCCCGTGCGCGACATGGCAGAAATCCGCCGCCGCCTCTTTTTCAAAAACACCCGCACCCGCCTCATCGGCCCGAATTGCCCGGGCATCATCACCCCGGGGGAATGCAAGATCGGCATCATGCCGGGCTACATCCACAAACCCGGACGGGTCGGAGTGGTCTCACGTTCCGGAACCCTCACCTACGAGGCGGTCTGGCAACTCACCCAGCGCGGCCACGGTCAAAGTACCTGTATCGGCATTGGCGGTGATCCCATCAATGGCACCTCTCAAACCGACGCGATACGGATGTTCAACGAAGACCCTGATACCGACGCCATTATTATGATTGGTGAAATCGGCGGCAGCGCTGAAGAGGAAGCCTGCGAATACATCAAAGAACACGTCAAAAAACCCGTTGCCGGATTTATCGCGGGGGCCTCCGCTCCCAAGGGTCGCACCATGGGACACGCCGGCGCGATTGTCTCAGCCAGTGGTGCCGGCACCGCCGAAGCGAAGTTTGCCGCGATGGAAGACGCCGGAGTCGCGATCGCTCGCAACCCTTCTGAAATCGCCGACGCCCTCCTTACCGTCTATAAGGGTTAAGTCGCGCCTACTGCATAAGTTGTTCGTATATATTTGTGTTAATATAAACTCACCCCAACCCCGAAAACATGGACATCATTGAAGTTAGCCTCTTTATCATCGCCGTTGTCGGTGTCATTGCTCTTGGAATCTGGAAAAGCCGCGACGAAGAATTGAGCGGCGAAAAAGGCGCGAGCGATTACTTCCTCGCCGGCCGCGGATTGACCTGGTGGCTCGTGGGCTTCTCGCTCATCGCCGCCAACATTTCCACCGAGCAATTCGTGGGCATGTCGGGCGCCTCCGCCAACTGGTTGGGCATGGCGATTGCCTCCTATGAATGGATCGCGGCAATCACGCTGATCGTGGTGGCGTTCTGGTTCCTGCCCAAATTCCTCAAGGCGGGGCTCTACACCATTCCGGAATTCCTCCAGTATCGTTTCGACGGCGTCGCGCGTCTCGCCATGGCAATCCCCGCGATCGTGACCCTCGTCTTTGTCACAACCTCCTCCGTGATTTTCTCCGGCGCGAAATTCGTCTCCGAATACTACAACACCGTCCCGGTTCTCAACAACCTCACCGCGGTGTGTTGGCTCATTGCCGCCTTCGCTGCGATCTATGTCTTCATTGGGGGCCTCAAAGCCTGCGCCTGGACCGACCTCATCTGGGGCTCGGCGCTCATTCTCGGTGGTGCGATTGTTATGTTCCTTGCCTTCAGTGTCCTTGCAGAAAAACCTGCCGAGGAATTGATCCTTACCAAAGTCTCCAATTCCGAAGCCACCGTTGAACAAATCGCGGAGGCCGGGGCATGGGAGCGCTTCATCTTGCTCAATGATGGAGTCGATGGCGAAGCGGAGGCACGCAACGGTCCCAATGGATCCGGCGGCAAACTTCACATGGTTCGCCCCAAGGAAGACTCCGACATTCCCTGGACCGCGCTTTTGATCGGGTTGTGGATTCCCAACCTTTTTTACTGGGGTCTCAACCAATACATTGTGCAACGGACCCTCGGGTCAAAATCCCTCGCGGAGGGTCAGAAGGGTATCGTCTTTGCGGCGGGGCTTAAATTGCTCATTCCCTTCCTGGTGGTGATTCCCGGAATCCTCGCCTACAACCTCTTTTCCGGCGACCTTCTCAACGCCGCCACCGGCGAATACGACTACGACCGTGCCTTCCCCGTGCTGGTGCGCAACCTCATCAAGCCCTTCCCCCTCATCTCCTGGTTTGTGCTCGCGGCACTCAGTGGTGCGGTCATCAGTTCCCTCGCCTCCATGCTGAACTCCGCCTCGACCATTGCCACGATGGATCTCTATTCCAAGTTCAGCGGCGAAAAGAACCCCGCTAAACTCGTCAAAGTCGGTCGCGCATTTGTGGTTCTCTTTGTGATCCTCGCAGGAATTGTCGCGCCGAAGCTCGATAATTTCACCAGCATCTTTGCCTATATTCAGGAATTCCAGGGCTTCATCTCGCCGGGTATTCTCGCGGTCTTCATCTTCGGATTCTTCTCGCCGCGCACCCCGCGTTATTTTGGAGCGGTCGGCATTGGTCTCAATGTCGTGTCCTACGCTGGTTTCAAATGGCTCATCGGTCCCTGGCTCGTTTCCAAGGGTTGGTGGTATGCGGAACAAATCGCCTTCCTCGATCGCATGGCGATCTGCTTCTTCATTGTCCTGCTCGCAGGGGTTATCCTTACGCTGCTCA
Organism: Opitutia bacterium; assembly: GCA_042096455.1. GTDB lineage: Bacteria > Verrucomicrobiota > Verrucomicrobiia > Opitutales > Coraliomargaritaceae > UBA7445. The sequence continues at coordinate 36,332 of JBELLU010000007.1, read as the reverse complement.
AGCCCATGAAGGAACCGGTCGCGATGCCGGTCAACGATGCCATTGAATTGGAGTCTTCCAGTGGCGCAAAGGCGGTCGGCATCGGCATCGTCATTGCTACCCTCGCCCTTTACGTCTGCTTCTGGTAAGGATGGTTTCAAGGGTTCGTCCGCGCAGCGCTGGCCTTACGCCACTGCGTGGGCGATCGTCCCGTGACCCGGCGGAAAACCACCGCCAGACGCTCCGCATCGTTAAAGCCACACAACTCTGCGATCCGCGCAACGGGTTGGTTGCCCCCTGATAGGAGATCCTTGGCCCGGTTTACCCGCATCCGGCAGAGCATTTCCCAGGGCGTGCAACGGTAGTATTCCCGAAACTTGCGCTCCACGGTGCGCCGCGCCAACCGTAAATCCGCGCAGAGCAAGCCCACGTTGACCGGTTCGCTCAAATGCTCGGAAAGATAGGACATGGCACGGCGGAGGGCGGGATCGTCGACCACCAAATGACTGGCGGAATGCCGCAGCACCACCGAGCCCGGCGCGATCAACAGGGGCTTTGACGGCGGTGCTTCGCCATTCCGCAAACGCTGCATCCATTCCCCCACCAGCGCGCCCAATTGTTCCCAGGGGATCGATACGCTCGACAACATCGGGTAACTCAAACCACAGACCAGTTCGTCATTATTGGCACCAATAACCGCGACCTGTTCCGGAACTGCGAGCTCCAATTTTTGGCAAGCACTGCACAAGAATCGACCCAGCGGATCGTGTACCGCAAAAACCCCCACCGGTTTCGGCAAAACCGACAACCATTCCAAAAGGACTTTTCCGGGTTCGATGAATTGCTCGCTGTAACGCGCATCGGAAAAACCGGCTTCATTAAAGATCGGAACCTTCCTGCCCAAGGCGGTTTGGAAGCCCTCAATGCGTTGCTCCGAATAAGGCGTGCCATTCCCCAAGCAGGCAAAGCTTTCATAACCCGCCTGCCCAAAAGCATCCGCCGCCTCGCGCCCCACCGCCCAATCATCCACGTCCAAACTGACCGCACCAGAATATTTCAAATCCGTGTCCGCCACCACCGTCGGTATGCCCAGATCCAAAAGTTGATCGGTCACCTCCGGCAACCATTCCGTAATCAGACCGCTCGGCTTCATCTCGCGCAAACGTTCACAGAGCATTTCGATCGGGCGGTGAATACTCAGGATCTGAAAATCCTGCCTCCGACGTACATAGGGCATCAGGGACGGAGTCAGGCGCCGCAAAAACACCTCCGACATTACGATAGCCACCCGCTCGCTCATCTTTTCAGACTGTAGCAGCTTTTGACGCAAATCAACAGAATTGATACGCATTTTGCGGTTTTCAGTCCACGCTTTGTGCGATACTATCCACCTTTAAACCATCAACTGATCAACTCAATCACCATGCAATACTTCGACTGCGACAAAATTCAATACGAGGGCCCCAATTCCAAAAACCCGCTCGCCTTCAAACATTATGACGCGGAGGCACTCATCGACGGAAAATCCATGAAGGATCACCTCCGATTTGCGGCACCCTACTGGCACGTTATGCGCAACGTCCTCTCCGACCCCTTCGGCGGCGGCACTGCCCAGATGCCCTGGGATGATGGTTCCGACTCCGTTGAAAATGCCCTCAATCGCGTCGACGTCTTCTTTGAATTCCTGAACAAAATCGGGATTGAGTACTACTGCTGGCACGACCGCGACATTGCCCCGGAATTGAACGACCTGCATGCCTCCAACGCCGCGCTGGATACGGTCGTTGCAAAGCTCAAAGAGAAACAAGCCGAAACCGGGGTACAACTGCTTTGGGGTACCGCCTGTCTCTTCAGTCATCCGCGCTATTCGCAAGGGGGTGCGACCTCGCCGCATGCCGCCGTTTATACCTACGCTGCCGCGCAGGTTAAAAAAGCGCTCGAATGCACTAAAGAACTCGACGGTCTCGGTTACACCTTCTGGGGTGGTCGCGAGGGTTATGCCACCCTCCTTAACACCGACATGAAGCGCGAACTCGATCACCTCGGTGCCTTCCTTCACATGGCGGTCGATCACGCCAAGAAGATCGGCTTCGACGGCCCCTTCTACATCGAGCCAAAACCCCGCGAGCCCTCCACTCACCAATACGACTCCGACGCGGCGGCTTGCCTAAACTTCCTGCGGGAATACGGCCTCATGGATCATTTCAAACTCAACATTGAGACCAATCACGCCACCCTCGCCGGTCATACCATGGAGCACGAACTCACCGTTAGCGCGAACGCCGGAATGCTTGGCAGTATCGATGCGAACCGTGGTGACGAACTCATCGGTTGGGATACTGACCAATTTCCCACCGATATCTACCTCACCACTCAAGTGATGCTCTGCGTGCTCAAGATGGGCGGCTTGACCACCGGCGGCCTTAACTTTGACGCCAAACGTCGCCGCGAATCCCACGAACCAATCGACCTCATGCACGCCCATATCGGCGGGATGGACGCCTTTGCCAGGGGGCTCAAGATCGCGCATGCCATCCGTGAAGACGGGCGTCTCGAGCAGTTCGTGAAGGATCGCTATGCGAGCTTCGACAGTGCACTCGGCGCGGAAATCGAATCCGGCAAGTGCAGTTTCGAAACCCTCGAAAAAGCGGCGCTTGCAAATGGCGAACCCGTCCTCGCAAGCGGTCGTCAGGAAATGCTTGAAAATCTCGTCAACGAATTCCTGTAAACCAAGCTTTTGACGAGCACGCTATGTATACCCTTGGACTCGACGCCTCCACTCAGAGTTTTTCCGCGGTAGTCATCGATGCTGCGAAAGGCTCGATTGTGGCAGAGCACGCCATCAACTTCGGGCAACACCTCCCGCAGTACAACGCGCCGCAGGGTTTTATCCCGAACGGCGAAGACGGCGAGGTGCATACCGACCCCCGGATGTGGCTCGACGCCTTAGAACTCGTGTTAGAGGACCTCGGTAAACTATGCGACCTTTCCAAGATCAGCGCGATTTCCGGAGCCGGACAACAACACGGCTCGGTCTATCTAAAAGAGGATTGGTTCACAGCCCTTCCCGAACTTGATACGGATCAATCCCTCGCCGCACAAATCGGGCCATGCCTCTCCCGTGAGACCGCTCCGATTTGGATGGATAGCTCCACCGGCGAGGAATGTCGCGAAATTGCGACCGAGGCAGGTGGTGACGCCGGGGTGTGTTCACGCTCGGGGTCCATTGCGATCGAGCGTTTCACCGGCCCACAAATCCGGCGTTTCTATAAAAATGATCCCGCCGCCTACGACGCTACCGCCCGCATTCATTTGGTCAGTTCCTTTATCTGTTCGGTACTGTGCGGCAGCGACACCCCCATTGATACAGGTGATGCTTCCGGCATGAATCTCATGAATTTGGAGCATTGGGACTGGGACCCAAAACTCCTCCACGCAACCGCACCGAATCTAGTTGATAAACTGCCACGGGTGAAACCCGCAAAAACGCAGGCGGGTACCCTCTCACCTTACTATACCAAGAAATTTGGTCTGCCGGAAAATATCCCGGTGACGCTGTTCACCGGAGACAACCCCAGCAGTCTTGTCGGGATGGGCGCCAGCCAGCCTGGGAAAATCGTGGTCTCTTTGGGCACCTCTGATACTTTCTTTGCGGCAATGCCGGAAGTGGTTGCCGACCCCGATGGCTGTGGTCATGTCTTCGGGAATCCCATGGGCGGCTCGATGTCGCTGCAGTGTTTCGTCAACGGTTCCCTTGCCCGCGAGGCCGTGAAAGACAAATTTCACTTCGACTGGGATCAATTCACCGCAGCGCTGGAACATACCGACACCGGAAACGGCGGACAAGTCATGCTCCCCTTCTTTCGCCCCGAGATCAGTCCGCGGCTGGATCGCCAAGAACCACTCCTCGACGGAGGTGAGGCCTTCTGCGATTGGCAGGAAGCGGAAGCGGCAGTTCGCGCCTGCGTGGAAGGTCAATTTCTAAACATGAAACGTTGCAGTGCGTGGATGCAGCTCCAGCCCGATACCATTTATCTAACCGGTGGCGCTTCAAAAAATGATGCTATCGCGCAAATCCTTGCCGATGTATTTCAGGTGCAGGTACAACGCTTGGCGGTCAGCGGTTCGGTCGCCCTTGGTGCGGCAATGCGCGCCGCCTGCCAGAGCGGTCAGGCGACGCTCAATGAATTGGAGGAACGTTTCTGCGCTCCCCAATCCGATAGCCTCCTGACTCCCAAAGTCGCACCCGGGCATTACGATATCGCTGCGGAAAAACTCGAAAAGCTCCTGCAGTCCGCCGAAGGGTAAAAATTTGAGTCGCATTTGAATATTGCGCTCGTTGTGATTTACTAAACGCTTTGACTTTTGCATGCCCGGCTTGCCGGTGAATTGAACCCACAACAGACCCACACCAAGGATATACGATGACTCAAAATACTACTCCCGGATTTGGAACACGTGCCCTCCACGCAGGACAAGAACCCGACCCCGCAACCGGATCGCGCGCAGTTCCAATTTACCAAACCACTAGCTATACCTTTCGCGATACCGATCATGCGGCAAAGCTCTTCGGCCTTGAGGAACTGGGCAATATCTACACCCGCATCATGAACCCCACCACCGACGTGCTGGAAAAGCGCGTCGCCGCCCTCGAGGGTGGAGTTGCAGGCCTAGCACATGCCAGTGGACAAGCTGCTATCACCAGCGCAATTCTTAACATCGCTCAAGTAGGCGATAACATCGTCTCAGCCGCACAACTCTATGGCGGAACTTTCAGCCTTTTTAAATACACCTTACCCAAGCTCGGCATAGAGGTCCGCTTTGCAGATGCTGAAGATCCGGAAAGCTTTAAACCGCTTATCGACGAAAAGACCAGAGCGATTTACGGCGACACCGTTGCAAATCCCAAACTTAACATCTTTCCCTTTGAGGAAGTTTCCTTGATTGCCAAAGAAAATAAGCTCCCACTGATAATCGATAACACCGCCGCCTCACCAGCGGTATGCCGCCCGCTGGAACACGGCGCTAATATCGTCATCCATAGCCTCACAAAATTCATTGGGGGCCACGGAACCAGCATTGGTGGTATCGTCATCGATGGTGGCAACTTCGACTGGGGCAGCGGACGCTTCAATGAATTCACCGGGCCCGACACCAGCTATCATGGTCTCGTTCACTGGGATGTCTTTAAATCCTTCCCACCAGCTGGAGGGGCGAACATTGCATACATAATGAAAATGCGCCTGCAATGGCTCCGGGATACTGGAAATTGTGCCGCTCCCTTTAATTCCTTCTTACACTTACAGGGTCTCGAGACATTGCATTTACGAATGGAGCGCCATTGCCAAAATGCTCAAGTAGTTGCGGAATTCCTCAACAATCAACCACAGGTTGATTGGGTCAATTATCCTGGACTTCCCAACAGCCCTCATCATGAGCCTGCTAAGAAATACTTCACTCAAGATCACCATGGAGCACTCTTAGGTTTTGGTCTAAAAGGCGGACTCGAAGCAGGCCGTAGTTTTATCGACAGTCTGAAACTCTTCAGTCACGTGGCTAATATTGGAGACGCCAAATCTCTAGCAATCCACCCGGCAACCACGACACACCAGCAACTTGATGAAGCACAACAAGCAGCGGCAGGAGTTACCCCGGATTATGTTCGTCTATCGGTTGGAATTGAGGACGTCGAAGATCTTCTAGCAGACCTCAAACAGGCACTGGGAAAAGTCTGAGGACCTAAATCGCTTAGCCTATAGCTGCGCCGGACATCAGTTGAGTATAGGCTTTTTGGTCGTGGTAAAGCCGATGAAAAACCGTGTACTTTGCTCCGTGAAAGCTTTGCACCCCTAAGTCAGGTTCGATGACAGATCCTGGGCGAGACATCGCAGCCATTGCGGCCTCAAGATTTCCGTATGCTCCAGCGGCAACCGCACCCAACATAGCAGCGCCCAAGAGCACCGATTCCGGTTCCTCCGGGATCAACAGGCGGCATCCGGTGGCATTGGCGTGTTGTTGCATAAAAACGGGGTTCTTTGTGCCACCTCCACAACAAATGAGCGTGTCGATAGCGTAACCTGCGGTATTCATACTTTCAATGATGTGCCGCGTCCCGTAGGCAATCGCTTGAATGGTCGCCAAATAAAGGCGTGCCAGATCCTCAATAGTGTTAGAAAGCTTGAGACCCGCAATCATTCCGGTGAGGTGTGGATTGGCGCGGGGGGAACGGTTGCCGTGAAAATAGGGACAAAGGTGCAATTGCATCGTGAGCTTATCCAAGCCCTCACCCCCCGCCATCTCCTCAAGCTTTGCATTCAAGAAAGCGTAGAGATTCAAACCCTGCTCTTTGGCGGCTTCCTCTGCGGCAGTGGTCGCACCGTGATTAAAAATGATATGATCCACCAGCGCGCCCGTCGCCGATTGCCCGCCCTCGTTCAACCAAAGACCCGGCACCATCGCAGAATAATACGGTCCCCAAACCCCCGCGATGCCGCGTTGCTCGGGCGCAACCGCCATGTGACAGGAACTGGTGCCGCCAATCAAAGCGAGACGCTGGTCGAGATTTATCGGGCTTCCGCCTTCGGACATACCGATCATGCCGATCCCGCCCGCATGGGCATCAATAATAGAAACCCCAACCTTAGTGCCCGCTTGCAGTCCCAATTCTTTCGCGGCGGATCCGCTCAAACCCTCCCCAATCGCCTCGCCCATCGGACGCACGGTTTGCCCGATACGGGCATAATCCTCCTCTGGGAATTCTTGTAAACCGGCAGCACGCAGAAAATCCGCCTGCCAGCCCTTACCACCCGACTCGGCTTCATGCGCGAGGTAGGTCCATTTGCAGGTCAGGGAACACAGCGAACGCGTCAGGGATCCAGTTGCACGGTAGGTCAGATAATCCGGCAGATCAAAAAAATGTGCCGCCCGTTTCCACGCTTCCGGCAGGTGTTTTTTCAACCACAGTAGTTTGGGTATCTGCATCTCTGGTGAAATCTTACCGCCCACGTATTCAAAGATGGAATGTTCGCCGCTCAATTCATTGAGGCTTGCCGTTTCCTCGAGGGCACGGTGGTCCATCCAAACGATGACATTGCGGGCGTCCTCTCCTGCGGGATCAACGGTGACCGGAGCACCGGAGGCATCCAAGACCACCAGCGAACAGGTTGCATCAAATCCAATACCCTCAACCGCTTGAGGGTCGATCCTGGAAGTTTCCAAGACGGCTTTGGAACAACGGCAAATTGCTGCCCAAATATCGTCGGACGATTGCTCCACGAAATCTGCCTGGGGTCGCCACATCTCTATGGGCTCGGCGTGATGCGCGAGTAAACGCCCCCCTATTTCAAACAATCCAACCCGGGCACTGCCAGTACCGACATCAATTCCAAAAAAGTATTTCATCTTGGGAGCATGAAAATCAGGTGGTGAACGGGGCAAGCCCCCAAGGACTTGCCTCGTTCAGAAAGCTACGGGCTATTGCGGTGCAACAATCATGAAGCCCCGGGCACTCGTGGTATCGATCGTTGCTTCTTTGATGGTCTTGTGTCCCTGAGTCGCGCCATCACTGGTGGTCACTCCGGTTGTGGTAAAACTATTCGAATCAAGGGTGGTGCTGGTTTCAGCCGCCACGCTTACATCGGTACGACCCGTAACCACGGGATAGGTGATCTTGAGTTGACCGGAAACCACACTGCTGGTTACCGGGACAATGTCGCTCACTAGCGGGTTTGTGCCAAAGGCATATTCCAATTCGTTCATAATACCGTCGTTGTCCGGATCCTGACCATCCTGGAGGTCGGAAGCGGCTCGCCCGGGCGTAGCATACTGTGCCCGCCAGTCGGCTTGGGTATTTGGATAGGTAGCCGGCGCATCCGATGCGGCCTCGCTCCAGCCGTCTCCGCTGTAAGTGGCGTTGCTATCATTCAAGAGCGCCGAGAGTTCCGCCATGAGGGCACTATAATCTTCTCCCCCAGGAATGACCGCCAAATTCACGGTTTCACCGGGGTCATTCACGTAGTCATAGAGCTCGATAAAGCTGGGTTCCGTCACGCCCGTATCGATCGTGTGGATGTTTAACTGAGCGGATGTTTCTCCACCGTTGAAGATTGGATAGTTGTTTGCAGTAGTCCGCCACCACTCGGTGTAGCGATAGCGCTCGGTGCGAATACTGTAACCCATCCCCCAACCCGAACCGGCGGCGCTCAGAGCGGTGTCACCGGATTTATTAGCCGAAATCGAGCGTTGATACTGACTGTACGCCGCCTCTTTCCATGGCTGATTGGGATCTTCCAAGAGCGGCAGGAAGCTGGTGCCTTCGAGACTATGCGAACTGGTCGTTGAGACCGGTAAGGAACAGAGATCCAGAAGGGTTGGATAAATATCCACCAATTCCACCGGAGCAGTGGTCCTTGTTCCGGCGGTTCCGAGATTGCTCAAATCCGGAGTGCTCACCATGAGCGGTACACGGGTCGATATTTCGAAATTGTTATGCTTTGCCATAAAGCCGCCGTGATCACCGAGGTGGAATCCGTGGTCGCCCCAGACAACGATGATCGTGTTGTTGGCGATCGAGTCGCTGGTGTTCGAGTCTCCGTTTGGATCTTCAAGCGCGTCCAGAAGTTTGCCCAACTGTGCGTCGATAAAGGAAACACAGGCGAGATAACCGTGAATCAAATGGCGAAGTTCCGCTTGGGTGGGCGCCGGTTCGTTGTGGTCGGAGGAATCCAAACCGGTGGACCCCCAGGTTCCGGTCAATTCCGGTACAAAATTTTCCGCGTCATTTATTGGATCACCCACGCCGTAATCAAACGGTTCGCCACCAAAGGGTGCGGTAAAACGATTCGTGCCCTGAGGCATGGTGCGCGTGCCATCGTAACCGGTCAAATCAATGGTACTGGGATCGTAAAGATCCCAATAAGTCTTGGGGCAATTGAACGGCAGGTGCGGCTTTTGAAAACCGACCGCAAGGAAGAACGGCGTACCTGAACTTTGGTATGCTGCGGCGTAGGTTGCGATCCGATTGACACCTTCGTCGGCATTGGCACCGTCCTTGTAGTCTGAGTCCGTGATTGCAGAACCGTTTCGTTTGTATTCACCAACATCCGTTGCGGAAATGTTACCATTGCCGGCATCCTCCTGAGCGGCCTTGTCGTATGTTCCATAAACGGAGCTATTACTGCCATCTTCGTAATACTTGAGAACTGAACTGCCGGGGTTCTGCCAACCATCGTTCCAGGAAGTGACGCCCCAGGTTCCGACGCTATTGTCCTGCTTCACATTAGTCATGCCGTGATAAACTTTACCGATGCCATGAACGGTGTAGTTGTTAGCGCCAAACTGTTGCGGGAGCGTGACTACATTGGGAACCGTATCGCGGAAAGTCGTTTGCAAATTCCAGCATTTGGTGGTGTCGGGACGTAAGCCGGTCAGCATGGAGGCGCGGGAGGCATTGCAGATTGCCTGCTGGCAGTGGGCATTGAGGAAGGTCACGCTAGAGGCTGCGAGGCGGTCAAAGTTGGGGGTGATGGGCCGGAGGGGATCATCCTCGCCATAGTGATTCAGCAGAGGTCGCAAGTCGTCGATCGGGATGAAGAGGACATTGTAGCTATCGGTAGCATGGACGCGGGTGCGTCCGGTAAGGGCGGCGCCCTCCAAAATAGAAATGGTAACGGTCTCATTTTCCTGGTTCGCGCCGTCCACCATTTCAACTACCACCGTGTAGGATGACTTCGTGGCGTAGACCGGAGGACTGTTAAAGCTAAGTACCCCGCTGCTGGAAATACTGAAATCCGAGGCATCGGCACCGGAAAGGCTGTAAGTGGTATTGCCCGCCTCAAAGCTCGGCGTGTAGGTGTCCACGGTGGTGCGCATTTCCAAAACTTCATTCGTTGAACTGTTGGTCGTTGCTCCAACAACTGCTTGAGCGGTAAACTCCTTCACTCCAATATTGACGCCCTGTGACGGGTTTGAGCCGCGCACCGCATCCAAACGAAAGCCGACCCAGGTAATTCCGTCAAAGGTAGGTGTTGACCCAGACCCAATCGTACCGGCACCCACCTGTGCATCGTTGGAGGTGGGAGTGAAGCTTGAATACGTCAAACCGGTGGTGGCTTCATACGAAAAGGATGCGCCTGACGTGACATTTTGCGGATTGGAGATATGGTAACCGGAACTGTCTTTAATCACAATTCGGACCGTAGCAGAAGAAGTGGCGTTATTGGCATTCAAGCTACCAAATGAGCCGCTGATCGTATCATTCGCCGCATCCATTTTAACGGCACCGGAGTTAAGTGCGAGGAAGTCGGATTGCTTGAAGAGGAACAGACCGGAGCAAATTTCACCCGTGGTACCGGCACCGCCATTCCAACGCAAACGAAGACCACTGCCGCTAACATCATTGGCACCCCATAAACTGTTGCCACCCTCTTCAAATCCGCCATGCACCGGTTGACCGGTATAACCGGAGCTCGTGCTTGAATTCAAAGTCTCGGTTGATTCATTGAAATTCGTATCCGAAGAGAGCAAAACATTCGAAGAAATTGAGGTCGCATTGAAATTGATAATTTGAGCACCTTTGAGGGATGCAGAAACTAAGGTGAGTGCCGCGAGCACCGGTAGGTAAACAGAGGTTTTATGCATAGTAATTATAAGTAAACAGTGATTAATCATCGCATGCGGCAGAAGTTTCAGCAATGCCACTTCCTGAACCAAAAAAGTAAAATTATGATACTACCCGGCGCTCAGCCGACTCCCTTTTAAGTCCTAAGACTTGGCAGCCTCAATGAAGCGCTGAAAGGCTGCTCGTATCACTTCTATATCCCGTTGATAAGCGGGGTTCTCAATCTCGTTGTGCCACTCATGTGGATCGCTGCGATGATCGTAAAATTCCTCCTCGCCGTTGCGGCAACGGATATAACGAAAATGCTCGGAGCGCAGACTGAAATGCTGGTCCTCCAAGCGCGCGGGCTGATCCACTTCAAAGGGTGCCTTTGAACCGGACGCCGCCACCGAGATGGCAGGGCCTTCCCATTCATTAGCGACCGGATCCTCCAGGAGGGAGCGCAGACTGAAGCCGTCCAAGTCATAGGCGGAATCCATTCCTGCATAATCGATACAGGTTGGGTAAAGATCCAGCAAGGCGACGGGACGGGCACACTCCACGCCTTGCGCCACTCCCGGCCCCGCAATGACGAGCGGAATGCGCACACTTTCTTCCCAGGGGGTAAATTTGAAGAGGTATTCCTTTTCGCCCATGTGATAGCCGTGATCGCTGGTAAAAATGATCAAAGTATTGGCGGCATCTTCGCGTGACTCGATTGCCTCGAGGATTTTGCCGACCTGATCATCGACAAAGGCCACACAGGCAAGATAGGCCTGCGTCCATTTACGCAATTGCTCATTCCCGCCATTCTTCATAATCTTCTGGTATTTATGCCAGCCCCAGGGCTCGGAGAGATCTTGCTGGCGCGTTAAAATCTTCGCGCAATCGGCGGCATCATCTTCCAGGATTGGGGTCAGTTCAACGGTCTCCAGAGGAAAGCGATCAAAATATTCCTGAGGCGCATACCAAGGGGAATGCGGACGGGAGAAACCGACCGTCAGGAGAAAAGGGGCAGGATGCTCCTGCTGGAGGAACTCAACCGCCTCACGCGCGTGCACCTCATCAGGCATGGGATCGCGGTTGTGCCCTTCGCGGTATTGCCAGGGGTGGCCGGTATAAAACATCGACCAACCGTAGCCGGAACCATACTCGCTCAAATCCTGAATCGGGCCGAAGCCGTCGCCCCACCCTCCGCCTTCACGGTGCGCTTCCGGCCACCAGGGCGGCAGGACCCCCTGTCGTTTGTTCTCAGGTTTACCATCGTTGGGCAGCGGACCGAAGTTCGGATGCGAACCAAAACCGCGAAACCCGTCGGGGTTATCAAAAATTTCCTTACGTTCGTGCCCGTTGTGATGAATTTTCCCGGTGGCAAAATTGCGGTAGCCGTTGCGCGTAAAGGTTTCAAAGAGCGTCGGCTTACCCTTTAGGATGGGATTATTATACCAACGGTTTTGATGCTGCTTTCCGCCATAGAGACCGGTGGTCACCGGATGCAGCCCGCTCCATAGGCTAGCGCGGGAAGGCCCGCAGATCGGACTATTGGAGGCAGCGTTCAGGAATCGCACCCCGCGCGCGGTGAGGTGATCGATATTCGGAGTGTAGGCCTGTGGATGGCCTCCCATCCCAGCGATGGAATCATTGAGGTCGTCACAAATAATGATGACGATGTTCGGCCTTGCAGCAGTTTCCGCGATAAGGGGTATCGCAGAGCAAAGGGCGCTGATACAAAAAATAAAGGTCCGGTATAGTGCGCTCATTATTGCTTCATTTCACGCAAGGCGTGGTAGGCAGGTTTTGCCTCGTAGTCTCGTCCAAACAACAGAGGCGCGGCGGTGCGTCCTTTCACGGGCCAATCATTGATCCATGAATACTGATCGAGCGTCCCCCAGAAGCTGACGCGTTCAATGACATCGCGGTTGCGCAGGAAAAGCTCAAAGATCTCGCGGTAGCGACGGGCCTGTTGCTTCAAGACGCGCTCCGGCACCCCATCAACGTATGGATTCAAGGCGGGATCTAACTCATTCTTTTTATCGACATCCGCGCCCTGATAATCATCCAGCAGTGGCAGGATGCCCACATCCAATTCACTGATGCTAACCTTTACGCCGATCCCCGCCATTAGGTCGATCGAGCGCTGCACCTCCCTTAAATTGGGATATTTCAAATGCCAGTGCCCCTGGAAGCCGACTCCATGCATGGGGATTCCCTTCGATTTCAAATGGAGCACCAAGCCCGCCGCAAAACGTGCCTTGGGTTCATCGAACATACTGTAATCGTTGTAGAGCAACAAGGCATCGGGATCCGCCTCGTGCGTAAAACGGTAAGCCAGTTCAATGTAGTCTTTCCCGATTATCCTCAACCAGGGCGAGTCCCGTAAAAATGCCACCTGTTTTTTTTCACCGGTTTCGGGATCGGTCATCCACTTGGTGTCGATCGCTTCATTCACCACGTCCCAGTATTGGATCCGTCCCCTGTAGCGTCCCACCACCGTGTTGATGTGCGTGCGCATCCGCTCGATGAGCACTTCACGGCTAACCTCCGAGCCGTCCTTGTTTTTAAAGATCCAGTCGGGGACCATAGCATGCCAGACCAGCGCGTGACCGACGTAATCCATCTCGTGCGCCTCCGCAAAATCGACCGCCGCGTCCGGACCCTTGAAATCGAAGACCCCTTCCTGCGGCTGCACGAACATCATCTTCATGTTGTTCTCGGAAGTCAGGCAGTTGAATTCACGCGCCAGGATTTCCAATTCGCGATCGTCCTGACGATAAGGCGGGTCCTGGGGGTGGAGTCCACCCGCCATAATGTTCCCGATCAGGAAATCATCCTTATAAAGCTCGTGCAGAGGTGGATTGATAGCACCTGCGTCAGTCATGGCATTTGCGCTGGAGGCAACGAGAAAAGTTGCGAGTACGGCTGTGATTATCGTTTTCATAGGGATTAAAGGGATGCACGGTGTTGCTTCAGGATTTGCTGCAGTTTCACAACGACTTCCCGGTATTTTGGCTGATTGGCCACATTGACATTTTCATCGGGATCGGAGCGGTGATCGTAAAGCATCTGTGCTCCACTCTTCCATTCGGTATATTGATAACGGTCCGAGCGGACACTCTCGCCGCCGTGGTAACGCCCGAAGATTGCCTCCTTAAAGGGAGCCTCGGGATCACGCATCAGGGGCGCGAGGCTTTTGCCCTGCAAGTGGTCCGGTGCCTCGACGCCTGCCAGTTCACAAAGGGTTGGATAGATGTCGACAAATTCGACTAGCGCTGCCGTGCGCTGCCCCGCCTTCATGCCGGGAGCGCTGATAATGAGCGGAGCATGCAGGGAAGTTTTAAAAAGGGCATGCTTGCACCAGAGGGAATGCTCACCGAGTTGCCAACCGTGGTCACCCCACAAAATCACAATGGTATTGTCGCGCATCTCCAAACGCTCCAATTCATCAAGCAAGCGCCCGATCATCGCATCGGTATAGGAGACACAGGCGTAGTAACCGTGCATGAGGGTGCGGGCGAGATCGTCAGAGAGCGGGCCTTCCTTGGGGATGCCGCCATACATGCCGCGCAATTCGTGCCATTGATGCATCGCCTCGGCGGGCGCACCCGCCGGAACGTAGGGATTGTCGACCAGTTCGATAGCCTCGCGGTCATAAAGATCCCAATACTTTTTGGGCGCATTAAAAGGTAGGTGCGGCTTGGCATAACCCGCTGTTATGAAAAACGGAGTGCCCTCGGCTTTGGCGCGGCGTAAGTCCTCGATGATTTTATTAGTCATCTCGCCACCGGAATACAGATCGTCCGAAACATCCGCGGCTTCGTAGGCAGGCTTGTCGTTATTGGGCAGGGTCTGGTTTTCAGGCAGGTGGTAAATCTTGAAATCACTCGGACGAAAAAATTCATCCCACGAGTCCACGCTGTCATCCCAATCGTGGTAGATTTTGCCGTTGCCCAAAGCGGTGTATCCGGAGCGACGCAACCAGGTGGGGATGTCCGGAATCCCGGCGGCATCCTTGTCGGCGCGGGTGTAGTAGGTCACGAAACGATCGGCGGTGGGATACATTCCGGCCATCAAGCTCGCACGGGAAGCCCCACAGACCGGAACCTGGCAATAGGCTCGCTCAAAAACCGTGCCCGATTCTGCCAAACGATCGATGTTCGGCGAGAGCGCCACTTCGCTACCGTAACAGCCAAGCTCGGGCCGCAGATCATCGACCGCAATGAACAAAATATTGGGCTTCTCCCCTCCAAACAAACCCAGGGGTGCGCATACCGCGAGTGAAGTGAGAATCAGAAATAAGCGTTTGCGTAGGGTATTCATAATCATTGGTGACAGCAGTATTAATCCTTCAGTTTACAGAAAATCGAAAGGTTCGTAAATGGTAAGCTTTGATGCTGTAATACAAATCACCGAAACTCAATGCCAGCCTCCTTTAAGGGGCGCCCTCCACCACCACTTTCATGGTCGCTTCAACCGGTTCGTTGACCCCGTCGGAGACCGTTACCTTTAAAATGTTCTCTCCAACATCCCCGGCGCCCGGCGTGCCCTGAAATCGTCCATACCCGGTGTTGGTCAACTGAATCCATTCGGGCCCCGAGACCTTCGCATAGACGAGTCCATCCTCCTCGGGATCGCTAGCGCGGAAATTGACATAGGTACTGTAAGCTTCTCCGACCACGGCGGGTTTTTGCGTGAAGTTGGCGGATCGCCAGGTGGGCGGTTTGTTATTATTAATCATTTCACTACCGAAGACCGAGGCGGCGTAGGCGTCATCCGCCTCGCGAACTTTTTGACGGTGGGTTTTCAAGAGCGCGGAAATCTTGCTCAGGACCGCTGCGTATTTGGGGTCGTCGACCCGGTTGATATTCTCATCGATATCAATGCGGTGATTGTAGAGCATGCGTCCCCCACTCCGCCATTCAGCGTAGCTCAAGTTACGGGTTTTGACCGCCTCCCCGCTGTGGTAACGACTGTACACCGCCATCTTGAAGGGCGCCTCCGGATTTTCGAGGAGGGGCCTCAGGCTCTTGCCCTGAAGGTGTGCGGGCGCTTCGATGCCCGCAAGATCGCAGAGGGTTGGGTAAATATCGACAAACTCAACCAGGGAATTTGATTTTTGCCCGCCCTTATAACCCGGAGCGCTGACGATGAGGGGCGCGTTCAAGGAAGTCCTAAAGAGCGCGTGCTTGCACCAGAGGGTATGCTCACCCAATTGCCAGCCATGATCACCCCACAAGATGACGATGGTGTTGTCTGCCATCTCAAGACGTTCCAACGCATCGAGCACTTTTCCAATCATGGCATCGGCATAGGAAACGGTGGCATAGTAACCATGAATGAGATGCAGGGCGAGCGCATCGGAAACAGGCCCCTCCTGCGGCACACCGCCGTATTGGCCGCGCAATTCATTCCACTGGTGTAGTGCCTCGCGCGGCGCGCCCTCCGGAACGAAGTAATTATCGGGCAGGGAAAAATCCTCCCGTTGATAGAGATCCCAATATTTCGAGGGGGCATTAAAAGGCAGGTGCGGCTTGGTGAATCCTGCCGTAATAAAGAAAGGGGTACCCGCAGCCTTGGCACGCTTGAGGTCGCGAATCACCTTGTCCGCGATTTCACCGTCGGGATAGGCATTGTCGGGAACATCCGCTTTTTCAAAGGGTGGTTGTTGGTTATTGGGCAGCTTGATGTTTTCCGGCAATACATAGCGCCGGAAGGTTCCGGGGTGTTTAATCTCGCTCCAGGAGCGTTTGAAGTCGTCTTTTTGATGATAGATTTTCCCGTTTGAAATGGTGGTATATCCTTGCTCCTTGAGCCAACCGGGGAGGTCATAAATGCCACGCACTTCCGCATCGGCCTTCGTGTGGTAACTCAGGAAACGTTGCGGCGTCGGATAGAGCCCGGTCATCAGACTGGCACGCGAGGCACCGCAAACCGGTACCTGGCAATAGGCCTCCTTAAAAACCGTGCCGCTCGCCGCGAGGCGGTCAATGTGGGGCGAAAGGATCTTGGTGTTGCCGTAGCAACCCAACTCGGGCCGCAGGTCATCCACCGCGATAAAAAGAATATGCGGTTTGTCGGCAAAGCCTAGACTCGTGATCAGCAAGCTGACCCATGCGATAAGAAGCGTGGATTTCATTTTTTGTTTCTGGGATTTGTATTTTAATCAATCAGCGTAAATTTTTTGGACGAGTTTTCCGGTATCGAGGAAATGCTTGTAGGGCATGCGGTCATAACTGCGGATTTCCGCCGCAACCTTTGGGTCGGCGCGATCGGGCCAGGGATTCTTTTTGAGGATTGCCATGAGTTCCGCATGCGCGGCGCGTTCCTCTTCGGTTTTCGCTTCGCCCACCAAAGTATAGTGCGAGCGGCGGTAATCGCGATGGGTGCGATAGAGGCGTCCCTCGCCTGAACCGTAAACCGGATCGACTGCCTCCAACATCCAGTCCTTGGTGCGCGCCATGCGGGCGGTCGCAATGTAGCTCAAAATCCATTCGCGGTGCGTCGCTTTCGCCCCGCTCAAAAAAGAACGGAGGCTTTTACCGTCAAGGGCGTGACCACTCGGCAATCGCGCGCCGGCGTAATCAATTAAGGTTGGAAAAACATCCGAGAACTCAACGAGCTCGCCACTGGAACCACGGGGCTTCACCAGCCCCGGCCCATCGATAATAAGCGGAACCCGCGGTCCGTCCTCGGTGGCGTGCATCTTCATCCCGTTTTTCGAATCACCGTTGTCCGCCGTAAAAATAACGATGGTGTTGTCCCGCACCCCCGCGTCTTCGAGGGCTTCTACAAGGCGCCCCATCGTCGCGTCAATATATCGAAACATATCCTCCAAACTGCCGCCTTTATTTGTGCCGGGGCGTCCGCGAAACGGCATGGTCGGCAATCCGCCACCCGCAATGTCGTGCACCAGGTTCAGGGGATAATACGCCAGGAAAGGCTGATCCCGTTCGCGCTTGATAAAATCGACGAGGTAATCAGTGAAAATGTCCGGCCCGAAATCTTCAGGACCGGTTTCCTTTAAGCGCCCGTTTTCAATGACACAGGGATGCCAGTAGCGCGAGGGAATGCGCGGGGCATTGGGAAAATTATACCGGCCCTCATAAAGACCGGTAAAGACTTCGCCGGCGGGGATCGCGCTGGGATGATCGGCGCGATGACAAAATTCATCAAAACCAACCGTGCCATCGACCCGCCCGCCCAGCGCCATATTGTTGCCCACCAAAACGGTGCGGTAGCCGTTGTCGCGCAAGGCCTGCGCAAAGGTCAGATGACGCGTGGTCCAGTTGTAGCGGTCGCTGCTTTTTTCATTGATGCGCAGGTCATTGTGCCAAACCCCGGTGCGGAAGGCATAGCGCCCGGTCGTCAGGAGGGCACGCGAGGAGGAACACATCGGGGTTGCCCAGGCAGTGCGAAACATGACCCCGCTCTCCGCGAGCGCATCAATATGCGGGGTCTCCGCCGCGCTGGCATCATAACAACTGAAATTGCGGGGACTGAGATCATCGACTACCACGATTAAAAAATTGGGGCGGCTATCCTTGGCACCGACCGGCGCGAGGCACCACAAAATCGCAACGATAAGGGCATGGAATACGAGATTTGACTTCATGATTAAGAACAAGGGTTAGTGCTTTGTTTGGCTTGAGAAATAATCCAAGGCGGCGCGGTTTGCCTCTATGACGGCTTCTTGAAGAACGGGATATGCCGAACCGTCCTCGCGCAGCATCCCCTGTTTCAAAACACCCGGATGTTTATTGAAGCGGTCGATATACTGACAGCGATGATAGCCAATGATGTAGGGCCTGGCACTCGCCTCCGCCAAATAATTGCGATACATTGTCGCGACTGCTTGCTCGCTCTCTAGCTGTTTCCACATCGTCTTGTCATACTGCGGCGTCGCGAAACTGCATTGATGATCACAAATGAGGATCGGTTTTCCGTATTTCGCATAGAGCGCATCAAAATATTCTGCCTCAAAACGATCGCTACCAGGCTGAATCGAAAGCACGTCAATATACGGCAAAGCCGCCTGGACCACGACCTCGGGGTGATCACCTAAAAGATAACGCTCTCCAAAAATCAAAGCGTCTGGATGCAGACTACGGGTTGCCTCCCCAATCAATTTATAATGTGCCTGCGCAATGAGCGCGAGGAATCCCTCGTCCGTGGCCGCTTTACCCGCGCTCGCACAGTCATTGAGATATTGCTCGTAGCGGAGGCGACCCGGCGCATCGGCGGGCAGCTCGCGAATCGCAATCACCCAATTCGTGCCCCGCGTTCGTAGTGAACGCTCCAAGTCCCACTGCGGGGTGTCCGTCCAATAATACCCGATCAAATTGGAATTGTCGGTATTGCGGCACATCCAGCGCAGTTGCTTCAACTTCTCCGCCTGCACTTTTGGATCAAAGACATCGGGGTAAAAGAATTCCGTATCGGAAAGGAAATTGGAATTTCGCTCGAGGAAGGAATCCTCCATGTAGGGCATGCGGGGGTAAATTTCCTGCGGCGAACCATAACCGGCGGTGTTGTAGTGCCAGCCTTGCAGGTCCTCCGCCGCGGCTTCTGAATAACGCGACCAATCACCCCCGTATTTTTCTGCGAAAATATCGGGCTCGGCTGTTTCCTGCACCGCATTGATGTGATTGATTCCAAGCGTGAAGAAGGGCTCGCCCTCGGGATCAAATAAAACGTGGCGCGCGCCTATTTTCTCCAAACGGAAACGGCCCTCCGCAGCAGAATCGGCAGGGGCGGATGCATTGGTGGATAAAATAGCAGCAGTCATGATGGTAATAAATAATTTGGTTTTCATTTAAGACGCGCGGTATCGTGTTGCCGGAGTAGCCTTTCCATTTTCAGGCGCACCGCCGCAAGCTCGGCTCCGTATTCGGCCGCAGCGAGCGGCTTTTCTTCCAGCTCATCCTGAGCGAGGTCGTAAAAATCGCCATTCCGGTAAAGCTTGTAGCGTTCATTGCGCACAAAGGATACATCCACAACCCCGGGATATCGCCGCTTCATAAAGTTGGGAATTTCATACCAACAATAGATAAACTCGCGGGACGCGCCCGCCTTGCCCTCCAACTGCGGCAAGAAGCTCTGTCCGTTGAATCGTTCCACCGGAACAGGTTTAACCCCCGCAAGCTCGCAGAGGGTCGGAAGGAAATCGCTGAAATCCACCAGGTCGGCGCTCACCGCGCCTTTTACCATGCCAGGACCGACAACCACTAGTGGTACGTGTGTGCCGGCATTGGTGGTCTCGCCCTTCCCGCCCCGCACCCTGCGCCCCTTGATTTCCGAGACGGTATTGCCCAGGCTCCCGTTGTCGGATGTGAAGAAAATATAAGTCTGCTCACTCAGGCCCGCCGCCGCGACCTGCGCCATCACGCGCCCTACCATTTTGTCCGTGTAACGCACCATATCGTCAAAATATTCGGGATCCATGCTCCCGCGTTTCGCGCCGGGGCTCTCGGGGTTCCAGTCATCCGAGTCCGGATTCGGAACAAAAGGCGAGTGCGGCAAGAGCATGGGATAGTAAACCAGAAAGGGTTCGTCCCTGTGCGCCTCGATAAATTCCCCGATGAAATCGACGATCAAGTCCGGCCCAAATTCACCGTTGCGATAATCCACCTCCACCCCGTTCCGTTCCAATTGGGGATTCTCATACCGCGTATCGGTCCCGGTCGCATTGCTGAAGTTACTGCGCGTGTGCTGCCAGAGCAGGGACGACTCAAAACCAAAATGTTGCGGCGCATCACGCGTTTGCCCCAATTGCCATTTGCCCGCGATACAGGTGGCGTAGCCAGCATCCCGCAAAAGATGCGCAAAGGTGGTCTCCCCCCGTTTCAGCTGCGCAAATCGCGTGTAATTATAAACATTATAACGACCCGTCATGATCTGCACCCGCGAGGGCGTGCACGCCGGATTCGAATAACAATGCTCAAAACGCAGCCCCCGCTCCGCCAAGCGGTCAATATTCGGAGTGGAATAGGATGTCCCCCCGTTGGCGCCAATACATTCATAACCCATATCATCCGCCATCATAAGGATGATATTCGGAAGACGCTCAGCCCCATCCACGCCAGCCGCGATCAAACCGGCTCCCATGAAAAGAGCCAAGGCATACAGTCCCCGCTTCATCGTTTACTTCCTTTCGCTAACTGAAGCACACGCGTTTCGCTCGAACCGCTGTGGTGCTCGATGTTTGCAAAGTATGCTTCACCCCCTACTTCCACTTCCAGACGATAGTTCCCGTAAAAGCCTCGCGCCCTCAAGCCGCCCGCAGCATCCACTGTGCCTTCCAGACGCGTGCACCATTCCTCGTTGATCAATTGGTCGAGGACCTTATAGACCGGCTTGGCTTGCCCTTTGGCATTGAGCAAACCCGCCGGCATTCCCCGCCAGGGTTCCAAATCCGTAATCGTCCACCAGATAATCGCCTCCACCGCCGGATGACTGAAAGCCAGCGTGTAAAAATCCCGCGCGAGTTCGGCTTGATATTGTTCCAAGTCCGGACGGCTTGGAATCACGGGACGGGGAAGCCCCTTTGCATCGGCAGCTTCTACTTTAGCAATCCAGGCTTTGTATGTTTCCCAATCCCCAAATCGTTCGCAACTGAGGATGCTGATTTCAGATAAATGCAACGGTTTCCCGAAACGAGCATACCTTTCCAGGGCGTCCCACAAGCGCGCCTCCCCGATCGAATCCATCTCGGTGTGCATATGGGTTTGAATCCCGATCGCCTCGAAATCAGCCCCCGCCTTCAGGCAATGCTCAATCTGTTTCTCATACGCCGCGTCCAAATCGGTGTAATGATTTAAAATATAACGGGCATCGGGACGAATCGCCCGCGCGGTGCGCAGCATCGTTTCGCTCACCTCAGAGGGACCACCGATTGACTCAAACCAACGCCGCACCCCCTCCTTTTCATCGCGCCATTTAATTCCAACCGCCTCATTATAAACATCCCATTCATCGATCTCGGGATAAGCCTCCAGCAAGCGCCGCACGTGGTGCATCACATCCGCTCCAATTGCGCTAACATCGCGATCGGGATCTGTCATGAAATCCGGCAGCACCTCATGCCACATGAGCGGGTGCCCGCGCAGAGTCATCCCCTGTGCCTTTGCCCAGTCCAACTTTGCGCGCGATTCAGGCTTGTAGCGCCATTGTTCGGGTTCCTTCTCGTGAACCGCCCAGTAAAAATCAATCGTCGCATAATTAAAGAGTCGTGCGAACTGTTCCTTAAAATCCCCATACCATATTTGCTTCGGCACCTGCCAATCCGCCGCCAATGAACCGCCAAACCTGAAAGCGTGTCCGGTCTGCTCCAAGTGAAATTCAGTCCCCGCCGGGACCGGCAAACCATCCGGCAAACGTAACTCCAAGCGCAAGTCCCCTTTGCGGTGCGCCTCAATCCGTTCCTGCGCACCCTGCAATTCCCATGGCAGGTGCTGCTCCGCGAGGACCGAACCAATTGCGCCCATCAGCATCAAAAATATCCAAATCTTTTTCATTCGTAATATAGCGCGACCGCGCAATGACAGGAAAATTGAGGAATCACAACCGAACCCCGGTCCCCCTCCCAGACAATCGAGAGATCAATTCCATCCGGAACGAGCCTCGCGCGCGTGATCTTTTCGGGCAAATCAAACTGCAGCGGCACTTCATAGAGCGGCGGCATATCCTCAATAATTTCACAATTCCCCCGCTGCATCGGCGGAGCGTAGAGCAAATGCGCGACATAACGCCCCTCCCACGCCTGATGCAGGAAGGTCAGACGCCCCGCGCTCGGGAGCTTTGCCGCTACCATTGGACGCCTTCGCAAGCGCTGCAAAACATTGTAGAACAAGTCGCGGTGCAGTCGCGCTCCGTGCTTGAGATACATCCAGTCCAATTCCGGAACAATCGTGATTATATTTCCCTTGCGAACAATCGCGGGATGCTCGGCTGGTTCCAACCGATGCGGAGTGTTTTGATGCGAGCAATAATGCTCCGCGGTGCGGCTGAAAAAAGGCTCGTGAAGCTGCGCCAAAACTTCCGCATCTGCATGTGCTTTGAAACGCCGCGCCGGTTTAAAATTCAAGAACGGGCTAGCAACGAGACCCTCCGCCAAAGCACCCTCCACCGCGAGGTAATCCCGGTCGTAGTTCGCCTCCCCTAAATAATCGGCACCGATATCGAGCAAGACCTTGCCCTCCGCATCCAGCGCCCCGCTCCCCAATACGAGCAAATTGCCCCCCGCCTTCGCAAAGGCGTTCAGGCGATCAGCCGTCGCCGCATCGAGGCAAGCCGCGCCGGGAATCAGAATGCATTCGTATGCTCGCAGGTCTTTCGAAAAATTCGCGACCTCGAAGTTGATCTGTTTTTCGAGCAGCATTTTAACAAGGCCCTCGTCATGCGCGGCGCTGAAGCTGCGCCAAAGACCCAATCGCGCGACCGGTTGCCCACCGATCCCGTAAGCCTCGATTTCCTTCACATAGGCATAGGCTTCTCCGATAATACGATACGTCGCTGAATCGATTTTCCCGCTCGGATGCAACTGGTCGCCAAAATTGCAAGAGGCACCCCAAGCGATCATCGAAGCGGCCTCATAACGCAAGGCCTCGGGGTGCTTGAAGCCGCCAAACTCCCCCCATGCCGTGTGGAATTTACCACTCATCGCGGTTATGCCATAGCCCGCCTGCAGGAAGTATTTCGATTGAAACGGCAATTTATCATACCCACCCCAAACCGTTGGCAAGTCCTCCAAATCCTGCACGGTGTTGTTTACAAACATCCAGTGCCGAAAATTCGCGCCGCCCTCAATCGCAGTGGTTCCGTTGAAGAAAACCTGCGCGGTGGGATGATACCGCCCGATCAATTCCCGCAGTGCCTTGCAATGTCGTTGCATCGTACCAGCAGTGAACCCTTCAACCGCAGACGCATCCTCGAAATCAATGCCTGCCGCTTTCATGTCGTGGCGACAGGATTCGCAAAAACAATGCCGCTCCACCTGATAAATATCGAACCAGAAGCCATCGCTGACATAGCGTTCGCAGAGTTCCTCAACCTGCGCCATGATGTGCTCGTGATAAGCGGTGTTGGCACAAAGAAACTTCCAGTAATAATCCGGCAGCGGATCCTCCGCCTTGGAGTCCTCGGAACGGCTTCCGCTCGTGACAAACTTGCCCTCTCGGTCGCGCACGCACCATTCGGGGTGCGCCTCCGCGTCATTCGCAGACCATCCAAAGGTGTAGTAAATTTGCGTCCTGACCCCGATCTCACGACAGGCTTCCAATTGCGCACCCAGCAAATCAAAATCGAGGTTCGGGTGCATCCGTCCCACTTCGGTTGGATAATAGCTCCAACTGTGATGACATTTAGCAAATAGATTGATCGAATCAATATGCCCCGTGCGCAAGGCCGCTTGAAAATCCTCTTTCTTGAATTCTTTGCCAACTTCCATCAAATGCTCGGAAGTATGAAAATCCAAATGCACTTGGCGGCGACCGGGAGGAATTCCTTGAGGGGGTTGCATAGGGTAGGCAGACGCTTCAAACATCTATAACTTCAAAAATATACCTCAATATGAACACCCGCTCAAGGCATGCAAATGAACACCTTATATCAAAGCATGAAACTGAAAAAACCTTACACTTCACCCAACCCTGGATAACCGGCGAGCACTCAATGCGAGCAGCAGGAGTAAACCCAAAGTGAGGGCGTAAGTTTCAGGTTCGGGGATTTGAAGCAAACCCATCGAATCCAAAGAAACGGTTGAGTTCACAGTCCAGGGATTGTTGGTGAAGAACTTCAACTGACTGAATTCTGTCGCATTGAAATCGGTCACCGTGCGTATGCTGTTCCCATCCGCAAAAAATTCGAGCGTGTCATTATCGAAGTCGAATTCGATTGCGATACCATAGCGGGTGCTGTGACTCAAATCGACTGTCTGATTTCCGTAAATTAATTTATCTTGCCGGGTGCTCCCCTCTGAAATACCCGCAAACTGGAATTTACCCTTTGAAGTGTCATTGGTATCGACCCCTAAAGTGAAGGACAAGACTCTCGCATTGCTGGCATCCACGAGTTCCATCCCCATAGCGCCATTGGAGCTATTATCCAAATTCCAGGAGGTGAAATTCATTTCGAGGCGGTATTTCCCCGAACTGTAGGGCGTTGTGTAACCGGGATCCGGAAGCTTCCGGTAGGTTTGACTGGTATGATTCGAGATCACAAAATTTCCATTCCCGTCTGTCTCCATTGAATTACTGCCCGTACCACCTGAATTCCAATGAGTACCATTATCACCACTATTGGTCATCCCGTCATTCGCACCGGTATCAAAGGATTTACCCGCAACATCATTAAATTCCCAGTATTCCAGGGAAACAAGGCTTTGGGCTGAGAGACCTCCCGCCAAAAATAAAATTAGATGAAGCGATGAGCACAATGACCTTATAAGTAAACGCATGGTAATTCTATTATAAGGTCTGTTCCGTTTTTTTAAATATATATTGCTGAATTTAATCTATTAATAAGTGAAACTTGGATTTTATGAATTTCTTAGTAAACTCTAAATACAAGACGCCCCGAAGCGAATCGGGGCGTCAAAAACCAGAAGAGGCGATAACTAAAGCGTTATTTCCGCAGCAGTAGTTACAGCCGGTAATTGCACGAGCCCCATCTCCTTAATCGTCACCGTGCTCTGTGTTGACCATTTGCTGTCGGTAAAGAACTTGATTTGCGCGATGCTGCTGGCGTTGAAATCGGAGATGGTCTTAATCGCGGTTCCGTTGACAAAGTAAGTGACGGTGTCGTTGTCGAGGTCGAAGTCGATGGTGAGACGCATGGGACGGCTCTCCTTTAGATCCGCCAAATACCCGGCATAGTCGAAGCCCTTGCCCTGCCAACCGGTCGCGGAGGTCGCAGAAAAGCGGATCTTCGCGTCGGTGCCTTTCTCGGCGTAGAGGTTCAAACCCGCTATACGGCGGTTGTTCGTATCGGAGACCTCAAAAGCAATCGAGCCGTCATTACTTGGATCGAGACTCCAGGAAGCAAATTCTATCACGAGGCGATAACGTCCGCTATTGTAACGAGTCGGGGCATAGTCCTGCGCGGGCACCCGACGGTAAGAACTCCCGGTATTAGACACCACAAAATGCCCGAGACCATCGGCTTCCATTCCCTTCACTTTGCCAAAATTCCAATTATTGGAATTGGTACCGCTATTTAAAATACCGCCCATTCCATCGTCAAATGAGACACCGGCGGTGTCGGTCTCAAAAGTCCAGTATTCGAGTTTGGTTTCCCCAAATAAAAGACCAAACAAAGTGCTCAAAGTTAATAGAATAAGTTTCGCTTTCATGAAATCAAAAGAATGATATTTGTGGTATGATGAGATCTGAAAAAAAAAGCGCAGCCTAAGCCGCGCCGTGATATAGTGATTTCCAATAGATTACTTGCGGCGACGTATCATTACATAACCTAATGCGAGCACACCAGCGATTAAGGAGATAGTTTGCGGCTCGGGAACAATTGCATTTGCCGTCAATGTAAGCGAATCAATATTAAAATAATCACCACTTGTTATTGGATCAGTAGTCCAAGGACCACCCGCTACACCACCCCAAGAACCAAGCGATGGCGATTTTGCTGCGATGCGCATACTTGCGATGTCGGACAAACCGGTGCCGCTTTGAATTTCGCTGTAACCATGATTCGTATCACCCGCGTATGCGGTCCAGCTGCCATCAGTGAGATCACCCGTTATCTTCAGGCTGATACCAGGATTATTACTTCCACCAAAGCGACTGGGTGTTTTGGTATTAGCATCGTTATCTGTGTCAAAAGCGCTACCATTGAGACCTCCAAAAGAACCGCCTTCTGAATTATTGAACGCTTGCACACCACCTCCAGAGGTCGTTTGGTAACCCACAACCACTTCCTCGGTTTGAGCTAAGTTTCGCAATGTAAACTGAATTCCCTTGCCGGCATCTGATGTGTTGCTGGAATCCCAATTTTGTCGAATATCAAAGGTTGGGATGACGATTTCGAATGTATAAGTACTGTAACTCGTATTTGTGAGGCCGCTTGTCAAAGTATATTCACGATGGCCACGTGTGCCGGCTCCTTGGTCAACATACAAAGTTGTGCCTGTTGATCCGCGCCAGTTTGCAGTATAACCATAATTTAATTTACCGCTTTGTACTCGCGCTTGAACACCATTGTTCCAGCTGCCTTTAATTGTACCGGCGTCTTGTATTTGCGAGGCGTTTGTCCCGCCAAGGTAAGCACCATTGGTATCATTAAATTGGTAGTCTACAATTGAGGTTTGCGCCAGCGCCGATGATGCAGATGCCAGCAATGCAAGAGATAAAGTTTTAACTTTCATAATAGGGTAATGGGTTGGTGAATTGCTTCAGTTAGTATAAAATAACATTAAAACCGTTTATATAACAATTGTGTTTTTTGAGTAAAAAATCATAAAATATGAAAATAAGAGTGTTGCATAACCCCCTTAAGCCCCTTTAATTGGCACCTTATAAGCTCAAACCTCTATCTTAATGCTCAAAAGAAAACACATCATGCTCCTCCTGGAATGGTATGACTATCGCATTCACCGTGGAGTTGCGAAAGTGGCGCGCCAAAACGGCTGGCAATTGAATTGCCCCAAGGATCTCGCCGCCAATGAAGGCATCCTCAAGGACTGGAAGGGAGACGGCTGCATTGCCCTTCTCGAAAATGATGGAACCCTCGAGCATTTCCGGAAACTTAAAATTCCGCTGGTGGACCTCGGACTGCGCAATCACAAGCTCAAGGTACCTCGCGTTATTACCGACAATGCCGCGATTGGTCGACTGGCCGCTGAGCATTTCAGGGATTTTGGGCACCGGGAAGTCTTCGCCATCGATCCGGGCAAGAAGGCGATGTATCGGGAACGCTTGGAGGGTTTGCGCAAGCACCTTGAATCCGATGGTGGTCGAGTGCATGTTTTAAAAAGCTCGGTGGCGATCCAACACGACATCATTCATGAAATGAAGGCACTTGCGGCAGAGCGCGGCCATGCCCTTCATGAACTTTCACTGGGATTCTTTGCCTATCAGGACACAATGGCCTCCGAGATGATTTCACTGTGCCTGCGGCAAGATTTGAAGGTTCCCGAAAATGTTGCGGTTTTGGGCGTTGATAACGATGACTTGATCAACAGCGGTCTCATGATGGGACTGAGCAGTGTTGACAGCGATCAGGAAGGCCTGGGGGCGGAAGCTGCCCACCTCCTGCAAACCATGCTCGATGACCCCAACAAATCCATTTCAACCAAGATCCACCGCCATGAACCCATTGGAGTAGTGGCGCGGCGCAGTACCGATTGCTTCGCGGTTCGCAATCCCCTCGTCGCCAGTGCCCTGCACTGGATCCAGAAAAATTACTACAAAGGCATACAGGCGACCGACGTCGCGGAAGCGATGGGTGTCACGCAACAGGGTCTCCAAAAAGCCTTCGCCAGTTCCTACAGCCGTTCTCCGGGTCAGGAGATTCGCCATCAACGGGTGCAGGCGGTGGCACACCTCCTAAGCACTACCAACGCGAAACTGGAGGATATCGCCGCCAACTGCGGCTATTATTCCGTCAACTCCCTCATCAATAGCTTTCGGAACACACACAAGACTACCCCAGGTAAATACCGCCAACAGAAACGCTCGGAACACGGCATTGGCACTCGCAACAAAGCCAAGACCGCGCGATAAGCAAAGGATCCGTCCCTGTAATCCTACCGGTCGCTCTAAGCTTCCGTGGCGGGCCGGGTATCTGACTCACGCGCCTCCAGGTCGGCGAGCACCTGCGAGAATTTCTCCCCGTCCAAACGGTAGAACAATAGTGCCACCATACAGGCGAGCGAGAAACCCGCTGGTACGATGTTGAAAAGCCACACGATTGCGGTCTGCGCTGATTCGGTCAATTCGGTGTTCGCGACATAACCGGAAAAGGAAAGCACGATCGCCGCAAAACTACCACCGAGCGCCATGCCTGCCTTAAAGGTAAACGAGAAAAAGGCGAAGGGGATGCCCTCCGAGCGAATCCCGCTTTTCCATTGTCCATATTCCACCGTGTCGGGGACCATCCCCCATTGGCAAATCGAGCAGAACATCATGGTGGTGGAAGCCACCATCGAAATACCCGTGAAGAGCATGAAGGAATCGCCCGCCACAAAATGCCGTGTCAGATTTGCGATTACCACCACCCCGCTTCCAAAAATAAAGATATTCCGTTTCCCGTATTTGCCGGTTAAAAGCGGAGTCAGGACGACCCCTAATACATTCGCAGGTAGCATCCATTGAAAGAAGACCGATTGCAGGTCGGCATTCCCAAGGATGTATTTGAAGTAATACAAACTCACCGAATTCGCGATGACCCAAATGCAAGTGTTCAGGAACATTGCCAGCGAGAGAATTAACAGAGACTCGTTCTTCAGGATGATCGGTATGATATCCTTGAGGTAATACTTCTCCGTAGGCGGAGCGAGGCGTTCCTTCGATTTTAAACCCGCGTAGATCAACAGCGCGCTGGAGGCAATGGCATAACAGACTGCGAGGGCAAAGAAACCCTCGGCCTCGGTCTCGAAATTCTTAAGGAAGGGACGCGTCCCGATACTGACGACGCTCATCGCGATAATGACCGCGAAGAACATGCGCAGGGTGGAAATCCAGGCGCGCTCCTGCTGGTCCTGCGTCATCACCGCTGAAATGGAGGAATAAGGCAGACCCACCGCGGTAAAGACCATCCCGTGCAGGATATAAGTGACATAGGCATACACCACCTTCATGGAAGGTGAAATGTCCGGAACAAAGAAGCAGGCTAATAAAATCAGATTCAGAGGAATCGCACCAAAGAAGACATAGGGACGAAAGCGACCCCAGCGGGTGCGGGTGTGGTCCGCGATATAACCCATAATGGGATCATTGACCGCATCCCAAATACGGGCCGCCAGGAAAAGCCCCGCCACGTGCGCCGGAGAAATCCCGAAAACATCCGTATAAAAATAAGCGAGAAAGAACCCAATGAGTTGGAAGTTCAGATTGATTCCGAGATCTCCAATACTATAATTGAAGAGCTCTGTCTTTTTCAGAGGGCGTAGCATAAATGATGTGGTTGGGATTGGGGTTGGGTGCTAAGCGCTGCAACTCGCGACCGTCCCCTCGGCAGATGCCGGAGCGCCGGATTTCATCGCTGCCGAATCCATCCATAGAATATTGGTCACGATGCGCGGATAGTAAAGACTGCCGATCGGTTTGCCCGATGCAAATTGATCGGAACAGGCCTGAAACTTGGATCCATTGATCTCCCAATAGACGTGCGCCGCATCGGCCCGCGCTTCCTCTCCGTATTCAATGCCGAGGATTTCGCGAACCACATATTGATTCAGGCATATCTTACTCATCCAGGAATTGTCGGCGCTACTGGAAAGTTTCCAGCCGCCATCCCCATAAAGACAAACGTCCGGCCTCAAAACGTAGGCGGTGTGCTTCTTGAGCATCTGAATGTAGCCGCCGAATTCGCCCTCCTCCGCAAGCAGATCCCCCAAGCCCATCTTCCAAGGATAGATCAAGGCCTCCACCGCCGGAATGATGGCACTCTTGTTCTCACCGTCCAAGACCGCCGGAATAAAACCATGCTGCGTGTCAAATGATGCCGCGAGGGTCGAGGCACCGCGAACCGCCGCCGCGTGCGCTTCTTGCGAGAGCTCCCTGTCTCCCAATCGCACAAACATCATTTCCAGCGCCAAATACGATGCCCAGCATTTGCCACCGAGATACACATTCCGGCGTGCCTGTCCCAGCGAGTGATCCAGCGAATCGTAGGTCGTAATCTCACCCCCACCCTTGGTCCGCGAGCTTTCAAAACTCATCAAGCCGTCCCGTTGCGCCGGATCAGGATGATCGCGGTTCAATAAACTCTGCAAACAACGTCCGAGCAAATCCTTGTGCTGCCGGAGGAAATCCGCATCCCCGGTCTGGTTGACATACAGGCCCGCGCACAAAACCCAGTTGGTTAACTGCTCGCAGGTCATATAAGAGAAACACTTGCGGTCGATCCCCACGCATTCGTAACAGGAATAAGCTTCCGGACTGAAGTGATTCCCCACGCCCATGTCGTGCGTGAATGAAACCCCGCCCTCCAGCAAGCTCGCCGGATCTTCCGGCGCGAAGACCTGATCCTCGTATTGATAGCGATTGACAAATTGCTCCAGAACATTCCGCACCGTCCAAGGATTCAGCTTCAACTCGAAGAAGATCATATCCACCGTCAAATCGAGAGTGTTCATCATTAAGTATTCGCCCTCGTTGATCACCCACAAAGGCTTCCCCGATTCATCGACCAACCACTCACTGGAGCCGTAGTAACTGCGGGTGGCATGCGCAATGAGGAATTGCTGCGATTCGCTCAAACCACTTGCCAGTAATTCCGCGTCGCGGTCTGCCGCCAGTTTCAAATACTTCGCCTCGTGCTCAAAGGCATAATCAAACACCTCGTAAATATTGGAAAAGTGGCGTGTGTACCAATAACGGGCTTTCAAATTAAAAGTCGCTTGCCCTTCAATGAAGTAGCCCAGAACGATGCGTACTGTTTTCGAAGCGCCGGGCTCGACGACAAAGGAAATACCCGCCACCGGCCCCAGCGCGAAATTCGGGGTGCGCTGCTCACGCTCAAGGGCCTGCTCCACCCCAAACTCCACAAATTCCGAAACGCCCGCTGTATCACTCGCAAAGCCCATGCGCTCACGCGTCACCGCTCCTTTGTGCGAACCGTGCTGCGAGAGCGGCAACCAAGGAGTCGATCCCTCCAACGCGAAAAACCCTTCCCAGGATTCCTCGCTTTCATTGCAAAGCTCCAGTTCCAAAAAAGTGGCGGGCAAACTCGCAAATTTGAGTTCCTCCGCGTCGGAATGAGCCGGGTCCGGAATTTCGAAAAACGGCGTGATCACTTTAAAACGTATCCCTTCCGCTTCAAATTGATCCGTCGCCCAACCGTAGCGGCGCTCGAGCAAGGATTCATCCAGAATCGTCAGGCCTTTGTCCGCCGCTTCATCCGGTTTGCTGTAACGCTCCGCCTCGTTCGAAATACCCTTGTAGAACGGCAGCGTCACCATCTGCCCGGAAGCGGTCCGATAACCGACAAAAACCGCACTGTCGGCGGGGCTGCCCCGCTCGAGTGCCATGCCACCCTCGGCGCCATGCATTCCAACGGTAAAGGAAGCGTGTGCTCCCATTGGTGAGTGCTGTGCGTGAAAGGAACTTGAGGGCAACATAAGCTATTAAAATAAACTTAATAAATTATCAAAATACAGCCCTTGAGCCAAGCACGACAAATGAAGCCTATATTGAAACAAATGAAACCGCGCCACCTGTAGAATCGTTAAAAGTGCACATTTTCAGGCCATCCATTTTTCGCATAAGTTCAGAATTTTGAACTCCCCCAATCACATTCAGTTCATCCCCAATAACAAAAACATTGCTCAATCGAATTCACTCACCTACATAATTCACATGCCATACTTCTTGACCATCTTCGCGCTCATTTTCACGACCAGCCTCGCACGGGCGCATTCGACTGGCGGGCACCACGAAGGCACTGCAGCCAACACCGTTCATTTCCTGACCGAGTTCAGCCATTTCGGCCCGGTATTACTGATTGCTGCCCTGCTTGTTATTGCCGGATTTGCCAGACTGCGCTTCCGGAAATCGGAACGATCCAATTAAACGCAATCCACGGATAGCGCGTATACTCATGGCCGCCGTGATATTAGCGATACCCTCATGAATCCTTTACTGATTCTGGGAGCGGCGGGAGCGGCCTGCCTCTATGCCACCGGCTCGTTGCAAATCAAACGCGGCCTCAACAATGGTGCCAGCCTGCGGCGCACCGTTGCCACCACCAATGTTTTCATGGCGCTTTGGTCCCTGCCGCTTTTCTTTGTCGCGCGCGGCGATTTTGAGCTTTTCTCCTGGCTCACTGCCATGCTCGCCGGTGTCGCCCTCTTTCTGGGACGCATCCTCTCCGTCAAAGCTCTTGAAGTGGGCGACCTCTCGATCGTGGGTCCCCTCCTCGGTCTCAAAACCCTCCTCGTCGCGATTTTCTCCTTCGCCACCGGTCAGGCCGAACTCAATACCTGGCTCTGGACCGCCGCCATAACCGCCACCCTTGGCGTGATTCTCATTCAACGCGGTCCCCGCAAGCTCTCCACGAATCGACGCCAGGCCGCCGCCTACGCCGCCGGGGCGAGCATCCTTTTCGCAGGCTGCGATATCCTCGTCGTGGAAGCGCGTTCCCAACTCGGCATCGGCTGGCTCTCCCCAACCCTCTTCATTACCCTCGCCCTCCTTGTTCCCTGCCTTGGTAAACTCTCCCCGCCCGCCCCGGAGGCGCGCAAACCCATGTATCTCGGTTCCGTCATCATGGGATTCCAAACGACCTTCGTTATCTTCCTCATCGGCCTCACCGGGCAGGCCGTCATGATAAATATTATCTACGCTTCCCGCGCTATCTGGACCGTTGTTATTGATCGTCTCTATGGACGCGGCGAAGACGTTGCGGCCTTCTTCGTCTGGCGACTCCTCGGGGCCGCCCTGCTGGTCTTCTCGATTATACTCGTGATTTTTCTCCGCTAGATAAAATCGCGCGGTTCAACTTCCCCGAAACAAATCCCTCCGCATCGAATTCAACCTCGCGAAAACCCAAGCCCTGAATCGCCGCCGTCAATTTTCCCCGCTGCGCCTCCAATTGATCCAAGGCATCCGCCTCCACTTCCACCCGCGCGGTCTCGCCATAATGGCGCACGCGGTTGATGCGAAAACCCGCTTCAGTTAACAGCGCCTCCGCCGCCTCGATCTGACGCAATTTCTCAATCGTTATACGTTCACCATAGGGCACCCGTGAGGACAAACACGGACTCGCGGGCTTGTCCCAACAAACCAGATTAAAGTGTTCCGCCAGCGCGCGCACCCCCGCTTTGTCCACCCCGCAATCCACCAAAGGCGAGCGCACCTTAAATTCCGCCGCCGCTGTCAAACCGGGCCGGTAATCCCCTGCATCGTCCGCGTTGGTTCCGTTCAAAACCCACCAGTCCGGATAATCCCCCGCCAACTCAAGCATTTCATCGTAAAGGGTGTGCTTGCAAAAATAACAACGGTTGGTCGGATTCTCGAAATAATTGGGGTTCTCCATTTCGGCAGTCGCGATCACCCGGAGCGGTAAATCCATCCCTCCCGCAAAATTTTTAGCGGCTTCCAGATCCGACAATTTTAAACTCGGAGACGCCGAGATCACCGCAAGGACGCGCTCCTTTCCCAAAAAATGCCGCGCCAGATACGCCACCAGTGAACTGTCCACCCCTCCGGAAAAAGCCACCAAGGCACCGGGACATTGCCCATACCAAACCTTGAGTGCTTCCAGCGCTTTCATGTTGTTTTGCTAAGACCCATTAACCAATCTGTCAACTTGCCCTCACCACCCTTTTAATTAAAAAGAACCCCTATGCGTATTTTGCACTATCATTGCCCCGCCGGAATCAGCGGCGATATGAATCTCGCTGCAATGGTGGCGCTGGGCCTTGACCCCGCTGCCCTCGAAGCCGAACTGCGCAAACTCCCATACACCGGTTGGTCACTCCAATTTGAAACCACCCAACGCGGCGGCATTAGTGGCCTAAGCTGCAAGGTCATCCTCGATCACCACCACGATCACCAGCACGACCACCATCACAGTCACGACCACGAATCCGGGCACTCCCATCACCGTACCTATCGCGAAATTCGCGAAGCCATCGAATCCAGCCCCCTCGCGGCGCCCATCCAAAAGGATGCCCTCGCATGCTTTGGCGCCCTCGCGGAAGCGGAGGCGGCGGTCCATGGCATCGAACCCGAAGCGGTGCACTTCCATGAAGTCGGAGCCCTCGATTCCATTATCGATATCGTCGGTGCCGCAATTGCCTGGCATTTGCTCGGAATCGACCGCATTGCCTGCTCCACCCTCGAGGTGGGGGGAGGCACCGTAAAATGCGCGCATGGCGTCATGCCGGTCCCCGCGCCCGCTACCGCTCGACTCCTCGAAGGCGTCCCCTTTACATCCGGAGCCACCGACCAGGAATGCACCACCCCGACCGGCGCCACCCTCCTCATCGGCAAAGCCTGCACCTTCGGAACCCGCCTGCAAGGCACCCAAGTCAAAACCGCCATCGCGACCGGACACCGCGACGACCCCAATCTCCCCAACGCCCTCTACCTCTCCCTCTTTGAAACAGCCGGGGAAAGCCACGCCCTCGAATCAACCGAAACGATCTGGGAACTCGCCGCCAATATCGATGACATGACCGCAGAGGCGATCGCATTTCTCTGCGAGGCGATCCTGAAGGCGGGCGCAGTGGATTGTTGGCAAAGCCCCGCCACCTTCAAAAAAGGCCGCCTCGGTTCCATTGTCCACGCCCTTGTCGCCGCCGAACAAATCCAATCGGTCGAAGCCTGCTTCTTTAAACATAGCCGTAGCCTTGGCGTGCGTCGCAAGCCCTGGGAACGTTCCATCCTTCAACGCGAAATCCAAACCCTCGAAACCCCCTTCGGGACGGTTCGCGTTAAAACCGCACAACGCCCCGATGGTTCGACCCACCGGAAAATCGAATACGAGGACTGCGCCCGTATCGCCCGCGAGCAAAAACAATCCCTCGAATGGGTTCACGCCCAAATCAATCCCCTCCTTGTCGACCCTCAATCCTAACCTGATGAAAGCACGCGAAATTCTCGAACAAGTCCTACGCGGCGAACTCGACCTCGACGCCGCCCTCGCCGAATTGCAGGGCTTTGAAGATCTTGGACACAGTCGCGTCGACCTCGCCCGCGAGCAACGCAACGGGGCCCCCGAGGTGATCTACGGTGAAGGAAAAACCGTCGACCAAATCCGCGAGATCATGCAAAGCATGGTAAAGCGGGAACAGAACACCCTCGTGACCCGCCTCGACCCCGTCAGCGCGGAAGCCCTGCGCCAAACCTTTCCCGAGGCCAACTATTGCCCACAGGCACGAATCCTCACGCGCCTGCATGCCGCCCCGGCGCCCGCCCCGACAAAAATAGCCCTCGTCTGCGCCGGGACCTCCGACCTGCCCGTTGCGGAGGAAGCCCGCCTCACCGCCGAATTTTACGGCAACCCCGTTGAAACAATCTACGACGCCGGAGTCGCCGGTCTCCATCGCCTCCTTGCCAGCGTCGAGACCATTCGAGCCTGCCGCGTCGTTATCGTGGTGGCGGGCATGGAAGGCGCCCTCCCCAGCGTGGTGGGCGGACTCGTGGATGCCCCCGTTATCGCAGTCCCCACCAGCGTCGGTTACGGCTCCAGTTTTGAAGGCCTCTCCGCCCTTCTCGGTATGCTCAATTCCTGCGCGAGCGGACTGAGCGTTGTCAATATCGACAACGGATTCGGCGCGGGCTTCCTCGCCAACCGCATCAATCGGCTTTAGGCATTGTGCTGCCCGCGGTGACAGCAATCCGCCTCATAGTGTTTCGCCCCGTGCTGCATCGCAGCGTAGTCCGGTGAATCGGGCGCATCATTCACCGCAAAGCGCGCGCGTTCCTCCGCCTTGAAGGGTTGCGCCGCACAACCGGCTACCGCCTGATCGACGTATTCGATCTTGTCCACTCCGACCACGTGACAGCAGACCTGCGGATAACTCAAAGCATACTGCAAGACTTCCTGGGCATTGGTCGTTTCGTGCAGATGGGTGCGACGGCTC
>JBELLU010000006.1:0-51049 GCA_042096455.1 Opitutia bacterium | reverse complement strand
GGGTGGAACTCACCACCGCGACGGTTCGGCAGTACGACATCGTCCACGCCCACTAGCCGGGCCGGCAGTAATCTGGCGCCGCGCAGCGGTAAATTCAACTAGCCCACCCAGAGCCCGCAACTGATTGGCGGCAGGCTCACCCGCCCCTCGGATTGCGGAATATCCGCCAGGCCGAGGCCGCGCTCGTCAAAACGTTCCGCATCCGCGACTTGTCGTAGTCCTTTCATGGTCCTCTCCGGCACCGCGATGTCTGCAAATTCCAGATGCGGGTTAATGCCCAGCACCACGCGGGGTGCCGCGACGGATTGATCGGCGTTAAAGACCGCTACCACCGCGCTGGAACCCTCCGCAAAATAACATTCGACATAGCCTTTCGGCACGCCCCCGTCAAAACGGAGCGCCCGCCCGTCATCAGAGCGCCGGAAGCGAATCCAATCGCGGAAATACTGGTGCGTCCCGGAATACACATAACGTTTATTGTAATCCAGGGCGTTGAGATCGCCCCGCTGGTAGGTATTGGCGACCCCGCATTTTGAGCGCAGGAGATCCTGCCCCGCCGCCAACATGGGCACTCCAAGCGAACCAAAGAGGATGGAGGCCATCAGGTGGGTTCGGCGACGATCCAAAACGGTGGGGTCTGAACCATCTTGATCGGCGCGTTCCGTGATGCGATCCAGCCAGCAATGATCATCGTGCGACTCGGTGTAGTTGATACTCTGCGCGGCAAAACGACTCGTTCCCGGCGAACCCGAAAGGAAATACTGGATGGATTCCTGCTTTCCATGCCCACAGACGTAGTCCGCAATCCCCTCCCGGAAGCCGTCATTCCAAGAGGCAAAACCCGAGTCCTTTAATTCATCCTGAATGTGTCCCCGAAAACTCCAAGGCTCCGCGATTAGAATAATCCCCGGCTTGAGGGCCTTCAATTCATCCTCAATTTCTCGCAGCACCTCGATCCCGATTAATTCCGCCAGGTCGAAACGGAATCCGTCCACATCGAAGGTGCGTATCAAATGCTTGAGGCTCTCGAGAATCAGGCGTCGCCCCATCGGGGTATCGCATCGCAAGTCGTTACCGCACCCGCTCCAGTTCATCAAATCGTTGGCCTTGTCCAGGTGGAAGTAGTAATACTTGTCGATAAATAGGAGGTGATTCGGTTCACCGACATGATTGTAGACCACGTCCAAAATAACCGCCATGCCCGCATCGTGACAATCCTGCACCAAGCCGCGAAATTCCTCCACCTGAGATGCGGCAGACGGATTCGCGGCATAGCCACTCTCCGGTGAAAAATAATTGGCGGTCATGTAGCCCCAGTGGTAATCGGAGGGCAACTCGTTATCGAATTCCTGTATCGGTTGGAGTTCGAGGGCATTGATTCCCAAATCGCGCAGATAAGAACCCTCTGCCCGCAACCATTTGCGCAACCCGGCATAACCGTCCCGTTCCTGTGGGCTCAGCGTGATCGGCGCGTGCGCCGCGAGGTCGCGAACATGGCCCTCTAAAATGACGAGGTCATGCCAGTTTGGCGGCACAAAAGGACGCTCCACCGGAGCCGTGCGCGCATCGGACAGCACAATCCCCGGTCCACGCGCACCCAGGCAGGCCCGCGCGTAAGGATCCAATATCGGGAAATGGGCGTCAAAGTGCGTCGTGCCGTCATCGTTTCCGCCGGCGACACGGTAGCTGTAAAACCAACCGTCCAACTCACCCTCCACCAGGACTTCCCAAGTCGAGGCATCCGCGCGCTCGAGTGCCACGGTCTGCGCATCCGAACCATCCGCCCTTTGCCCAAAGACGACATACACCTCGCGCGCCCGGGGGGCGAACAGGCAGAAACGCGTCGCCCCATGCAATACCCGCGCGCCCAATTCCAAATCGGTGGAGGCCTTCCTCAGGAATTGCGTGTGCGGCAATTCCAGCACCTCGTGCGAGGCGGCATCCTCCCAAACCAAAGATTCTGCGCCATTGGGCTTGTAGTCATGCGGCAAATAACAGCGATAGAGGTGTGCCCCGCTTTGCTGCGGGTTCAAGGTGAAATTCCGCACCCCATTATGTGTCAGCATGAGATTGGGCGCCCCATCGGGAACATCCAGCCATTCATCCTCCACCGTCACAAATTTGAACGCCGAAGGACCCGCTTCCGGAACCGCCTCCGCCTTGACCTTCAATTCATAAATCAACTCGCCATCAATTTCCTGCGGATTCAGGCGCCAAGCCTTCAAGCCAATTGCCATCTCCCAATCATTAAAATCCGCGCCGAGATAGACCTCCAGTTCAGGATTCTGCAATTGTGGGTACCGCTTTGCCTGTAACCGAAAAACCCACTTGTCTTCCTCGCGATAATAACGCGTGTAACGAGCCGCCTCCACCGGCGACAATCGCTCGATCGAGGCAAAACCTGTTCCCTTCGGACCAAGCTTCAGTGGCGGGTTGCCCGCGCTCAGGTCACGATCCTCCGCCAGAAAGACCAGAACCGCGCTTCCGTTCTCCCAATAGGCTGTCTCCAACTGTTTTGTTCCCTTCGACATTCCCTCCAAGTATCGCCACTTCATCCCCCATCCTGCAATCCCCATTCACGCAAACCCGAAAAATTTTAGCAAAAAATGACACGCCCGCCAACGCTTGTTGACTGTCTCCCGCCGCCTGCTTTCTTTAATCCATGCAAAAGATTCTAGTGGCACTTTCCGGCGGGGTTGATTCCGCCGTTGCGGCAGCCCTCCTCCGAGAGCAAGGCTACGCCGTTTCTGCCGCTTATATACGCACCTGGATGAACGAGGAAATGCCGCTCGCGGACTGCCCCGCCCAGCAGGACATCGAGGATTCCCGCGCGGTCGCGGCACACATCGGGATCGATTACGAAATCGTCAACTTCGTCAACGAATACCGCGAGCACGTGGTGCAATACCTCGTCGAAGGTTACCGCAAGGGCATCACCCCCAACCCCGATATCATGTGTAACCGCGAGATGAAATTCGGGATCTTTGAAAACTATGCCCGCTCCCAAGGCTTTGATGGGATCGCCACCGGACATTACGTTCGCAAGCTCGCGCAGGCGGATAACAGCTTTGACCTCCTCGAGGGCCTCGACCCGAATAAAGACCAGAGTTATTTCCTCGCCCTCCTCCGCCAGGAACAGCTCGCCCCTGCAATTTTTCCGGTTGGGGAACTTCAAAAGCCCCAGGTTCGTGAACTCGCCCAGAAATTCAAATTACCGAATGCCGAGAAAAAGGACAGCCAGGGAATCTGTTTTCTCGGCGACATGAATATCAATCGATTCCTCGAATATTACATCGAGGACAAACCCGGTAATATCGTCGACCCCGAAGGCAAAATCCTCGGGCAGCACCGCGGCCTTCACCGTTTCACGATGGGCCAGCGTCGCGGCATCGGCGTCCCCTCAAATACCGATAATCAATTCTTCGTGGTGGTCGGATTCAATATCGAGCAAAACGAGCTGGTCGTCGCCTTTGACGAACCGGATGCCCCGGGCCTCTTTACCTCAGAGGTGGAAGTCTACGGCCTCAGTTTCATCAATAAACCCGTCACGGAACCCTGCCGCCTCCTCGCAAAACCGCGTTACCGCGACCCCGCGCAGGCGATCACCTATACCCCCACCGGAACGGACTCCGCCCGGGTCCGCTTTGACGAACCCCAACGCGCCCTCGCCTCCGGACAAATCCTAGCCCTCTACCGCGACAAAACCCTTCTGGGTGGCGGCTTTTACCGATAAATACCATGCCCGAAACAAAACTTATCTCCTGGAACGTCAATGGCCTCCGAGCCGTCCTAAAAAAAGGCTTTGAGGATTTCCTCGCGCATGAAAAACCCGAGGTGCTTTGCCTGCAGGAAACAAAAATCTCGGAGGATCTGGTCTCGGGCTTTGCGTTTACCGACTACCCGCACCTCTATTGGAATTGCGCCGAGAAAAAGGGCTACTCCGGGACCGCCCTCCTCTGCCGCACGGAACCCCTCTCCGTCACCAAGGGAATCGGTATTCAAAAACATGATACCGAAGGCCGCGTCCTAACCGCTGAATTTCCCGATTACTACCTCGTCACGGTCTATACCCCCAACTCACAAAACCACGACGAGAACAAACGCCCCCGCCGCCTCGATTACCGCACCCTCGAGTGGGATGTCGATTTTCTCGCGTATTGCAAAAATCTCGAAAAGGAAAAACCCGTCATTTTCTGCGGCGATCTGAATGTCGCCCACACCGAAATCGACCTCGCCAATCCAAAAACCAATCGCAAGAACGCCGGATTCACCGACGAGGAACGCGCCCGATTTGATGCGATTCTCGAAGCTGGCTTTGTCGACACCTTTCGCCATTTTTTTCCGGAAGCCACCGAGCGTTACAGTTGGTGGTCCTACCGAGCCGGAGCACGCAAACGCAACATCGGCTGGCGCATCGACTATTTCTGCACTTCCCCCGGCCTCGTACCACAGCTCAAATCAGCTGAGATCCTTGATCAGGTTGAAGGCTCGGATCATTGCCCCGTCAGCTTGACGCTCTCCCATTAATGAAAACGGATCACCCTCCATTTAGCAAAGACCCCGCGCGTCAAATCGCGCGGCTGGGGGAAAGCGCACTTTTGGAACACATCCAGACCTGGCTCGGTACGATCACCCCCGCCGCTCCCGCCGGGATGGGTGATGATTGCGCCCTCCTCGAATTTGATCCCCAACAGAAGACCTGCATCACCACCGATGCGATCACTTACGGCCAACATATCAACGCAAGCCTTACGCCCTTTGAGGCCGGAGTGAAACTCATCCACCGCAACCTCAGCGACCTCGCCGCAATGGGCGCGACCCCGCATAGCGCCGTGCTCACCCTTCTGAGCGGCCCGGACCTTGCCTTTGAATGGCTCCAAGCCTTCTTTGCGGGAATCCGTTCAAGTTGCGAGCAGCACAAGTTGAAAATTGTGGGCGGCGATCTCAGCACCCTTGAAAGAGGGCATTTTTCCGCAAGCCTCACCCTCTTGGGGCAATGTCCGCGCCCCCTGCCCAGGACGACTGCCTCGGTTGGCGATTCGCTTTACGTGAGCGGCACGCTGGGCGGCAGCATCCTTGGCAAGCACTACCGCTTTGAGCCACGACTCCAAGCCGGGCAGTGGCTCGCCGAACAAAACGAGTGCCGCGCCATGATCGATTTGACCGATGGACTCGGCAAAGACCTGCAGGCCCTCCTGCCGCAGGGAAGCAGCGCCGCGATTGAACTCGCCCAAATCCCGCTCGCCGATGCCGC
Source organism: Opitutia bacterium (assembly GCA_042096455.1). Taxonomy (GTDB): domain Bacteria; phylum Verrucomicrobiota; class Verrucomicrobiia; order Opitutales; family Coraliomargaritaceae; genus UBA7445. The sequence continues at coordinate 45,795 of JBELLU010000006.1, read as the reverse complement.
CAGAGAACTCGCAAAGCGCGATGGTCAATCGGCGCTCGAGCACGCCTTTTGCGACGGCGAGGATTACGAACTCCTCCTCGCGCTATCCGGCGAGGCCGATCGTTCCGCATTTGAAGCGCGCTGGCAGGCCGCCTTTCCCGAACTCCCCCTTACCCGCATTGGGCAAATCATCCCCGCAAATCCCGATGGTATTTTTGTTGAAGCCGATAGCGGCGAGCCCATTCTCTGGACCCGGGGCTACGAACACTGGAACAACGATGGCTGAAATTCTAGACCAATTGCGCGCGGGCATCACCACTGAAAGCGCGGAGGAAACCGAGGCCGTCGCTTTCGCGCTTGCGGACTGCCTGCCGCCCGATCAGGTACTCGCGCTACATGGCGATTTGGGAGCCGGCAAAACCACCTTTGTTCGCGGTCTGGCGCGTGCCTGGGGCATCACCGAACCCGTCACCAGCCCCACCTTCAATCTCTACACCCTCTACGATGGCGAGCGGAAACTCCTGCATCTGGATGCCTATCGACTCGAATCCGGCGCCGATCTCGACGCCCTCATGCTGGAGGATTTCCTGACTTCACCCTGGTGCCTCGCGGTGGAATGGCCGGAGCGAATCGCGGAGACGATCCCGCCGGAGGCATGGCACCTCGACGTCGCGAGTTCCTGCGAAGGAAGGCATACCATTCGCCTGCGGGAAAACGAACCGACCTAGTCACTACTGGAAGCATCGAGCGAGAGCTTCCCAGCTCCTCCGATGACCAGTGTCAGGCTGGCTAACATTAAAATAAGCGGCAGTCGCATTCCGTCGATATCCCCCGCATGTGCCACGAATGCAGCGACCGCCATCGTTACGACAATCGAAAGCGCCCAAAAACGGGTCATGAAACCGATGAGCAGAAAGAGCCCACCAAAGAATTCCGCCCCACCCGCAAGCACTGCCATTAACATCGCGGGCTCAAGGCCCAGTTTTTCCATGTAGCCGGAAAAGCCCTCCAAACCGGGGCCATCAAAAGCGCCGAATAATTTCTTTGCGCCGGCATGAAACATCATAACGCCAACTCCAAGGCGTATGGGAAGGTAAGCGAAGGTCTGAGTCGTACGGGTAAAGATTGCAGGAATTTTCATACCTCACAGTCTGTACCCCGAGACCCGACGGTCAAGCCCAAGCCCGCGCGCTACTTTTGGTCGACCCAGCGCTCGATCTTCAGAACGGTCCAGTCCTCCGTATTGCCACCGATCTCGATGGTCACAGAATCCGAACTCTTCTTACCCAGCAATTGCTGCGCAAGCGGGGTCTTGTAGGAAAGAATATCGTTTTCCGGGTCGGAATCCCACGCGCCGAGGATGGCATAACGTTGCGTCTTGCCGCTTGAGCCTTCCTTTAATTCAACGACGCTGCCGATACCGATATTGTCATTCGTCACTTCGCTGAAATCAGTCACGCGGGCGCGGGAAAGATCGACTTCCAGCTCGTTCTTGCGGGAGAGGAGGATGTCCTGATCCTGACGCGCCATCTTGTATTCCGAATTTTCCTTGAGGTCACCGTGCTCGCGGGCAGTGGCGATCGCTTCTTTATTCTCCGGAATCTTAACCGTAATGAGGTCTTCGTATTCCGCCTTGGCAGTATCGAAACTGGCTTGCGAAACGATAAGCCCCTCGTCCTCGGAAGCCCCGGAACCTTCTCCGGCAATCAAGGACTGCACGGTTGGGAATTTCTTAATGAAGCGGGCAATAAGTGATTTTTTTGTCAAATCCTCAAAGCCTTGATTCAGGAGGAGGGTTTGAGCGAGATCCTGGGCGGTCTCGACATTGGCATCCGCCAATAGGTCGGGAATCAATTCACCGTCCTCGCTGAGCAGATCCGCAAGGGGGATGCGTCGCGCACTTGCGTTTTGCAGCGCCTCATAATCGATCGCATAGAACATCGCCGAGAGCAGACGCGGAGAAACCAGCGGGGCGATAATCGGCGAGTATTTCTTGGAGTTGCGATTTTTCACCACCCAAAGCAGCAGCGGCCCCTTGATGGTCTGGTCGTTGAGCCAGCGACTCAGGCAGTGCGCGATGCGACCATCGAATCCATGCTCCAGCATGAAATTGATGCATTCGCTGGTGAATTTACCGCTGGAATTGCGAAGGAGGTCTTCCAGCATTGATTGCCATTTGTCCTCATAGGTGCGGCGAATCAAATCGAGATAACGCTTGTAGAAATTCGCCGGGAGTTCCGAAGCCAATTCCGAATAATCATTGGTGGAATCGAGAATGGATGCCGAGGAAGGTTCCAGCGTTTCAACGTCTTCGTGCAAATCACGGGCGAGGTCATTACGAACCCAAACTCCGTGCAGGCGGTCCGCCTGACTCAAAGACTTCGCGTTTTTGATCGCATCGGTCAGTTCAGCGAGGATCTCCGGCAATTCTTCACGAATAACCGAGATATTTTCTGACAGTGCAAAGAGCTTCTCTCCAAGCAGGATCTTCTCCTTGGAATTACGGGTGCCATGAAACTGTTCGAGGATTTCCTCCTCCGGTTTGACCGGTTCATCGCGCAGGATAAACGGTTCGGTCTTTTTATTCGGCACACCGACGCGGGGATCCTTTTCCAGTATTTTCTTGGTGGCAGTCCACCATTTCTTGTACTTGACCGGCCCAATCACGCGAGCCAGCAAGCGCTCAATTTCCGAAGCCATCATCGCCATGTCATCGCTGCCCGCCAGAATTTCACAGATTAAATCAGCCGGTGCCTTCTTGATCATCTCCTCAATCGCATCCGCCTCAGTGCGTGAACGCACCAAAATATCGGTTGCCTTGAGGATTTCCAGTTTATCCACACAGAAGGCGATACCCATGGCATGACCGGTCTTGTCACCCTCCTCAAAATCGATAACGATCTTGGCTTGCGCCTCATCAAAATCCACTATTTTCCCAAATCCCCAGCTGCGGTGCAGGCAATAATTGCCGGGCGCCATGCTCTCGAGTTTGGCACGGGCGTGCGCCAACTTGGGATTGTTTTCTATTAATGCGTCTATGGCCGCTTCGTTCATAATTGTTTGCGAATGCTAGTCAGGTAGGTAAACGCAATACAATGCACAATTTTTACGCTTATGAGAAGCCTTAAGTTTAACCTATCTGAAACAAATACCTCGGGTTGGGATGCTGCGGTATTTCTGACAGCTACTTATCTCGATGGTGGCTGGAAGGCGGATCAACTCCTGGAACAGTTGCCAAGCGGTTTCCACGGCGGTCGCCGCAAGAGTTGCCAGTCACTTTTTCTCGGTGCCCTGCGCCATGGACATCGCACCCGCACCGCTCTAAAACCCTTCCTGCGCAAAGCCCCGCGCCACTCGGTCGAGGCCATCTTTCTGGTCGCCGGCTACGAATTATTCCAGGCCGACAAAGAAAAAATCCCTAAAATTATCCACCACGCGGTGCAGGGAAGCAAAGGGCGCGTCAGCAAACCCGAGAGTGCCCTCATCAATGCCGTCCTTCGCAAACTGCCCGCCGCATTCGCAGAAATCGAAAACGATACCACCCAAGCCGCAAACAAACACAGCCACCCGGAATGGCTCGTCCGGCATTGGACCCAAGCCTACGGAACCGAAGACTGCGAAGCCCTCCTGCGCTGGAACCAACAAATCCCCATCACCTATATCCGTTCCGAGGAAGCCCTGCCCGACTCTTTCGAAGCCAGTCAATGGCCCGGCTTTTACCGCGCTCCCACTGACACCCCCTGGCTCGAAGCAATCCGTCCCCTTCTCGAGAGCGGCGGCGCCTACGTCAAAGACCCCTCGACCCGGCTTGCCCCCGCCCTGCTTGACGCCCAACCCGGCGAGGCAATCCTCGACCTCTGCGCTGCCCCGGGCGGTAAAGCCTTTGAAATGGCTCAAGGTTTAAAAGGGAATGGTTCACTCGTCGCGCTCGACCTGCCGGGCGAACGCATGGAACGCCTCGATCAAAACCTTGCCCGCCTCAAAAGTACCGGGCTCAGTTGCACCCGCCTCGCCCATGACCTCCTCACCCTGCAAGCAGACGATCTCGAAAAACATGACCTGCCCAAGGACTTTGACGCCGTCCTCCTCGACGCCCCCTGCAGCAACACCGGCGTTATTCAGCGCCGTACCGACGTCAAATGGCGCCTGCAAGCCAAAGACCTCAGCGCCTGCGCCGAGCTTCAATCGCAACTGCTCACCGCTGCCAGTCGATTCGTAAAACCCGGCGGTCGCCTCGTTTACAGCACCTGCAGTATTGAGGCCGCGGAAAACCGGGACGTGGTGGACGCCTTTCTTAAAAGCCCGAGTGGGAAAGCCTTTGAGCTCAAAGAGCAGCGCTTGAGCTACCCCTGGGAAACAGGACACGATGGCGCCGGCGCCTTCCTTTTAGTGCGGGCGGGTTAAACAGTTGAACCTCACTCCTTTGACAGGTGCGGCACCAGCAGGCCCCCGAGCAGTAATTGGATGGGGGAATAGCATAGGATGGGCAGGAGGGTAAGGGCACTGGCGTTTTCGGGTCCGACCGAAAGCAGGACGGATCCAATCATGGGGACTCCGGTCGCAAGGGACTTCTGGCTGGCGCAATAGAACGCCGCGACACGCTCACGGCGGGCAAAGCCACACCTACCGGCACTAAACCATACTGCAACACTGACGAGCAAAAGCAAGGCGCCACAAATAAGGAGTAATTCGAGTATCGAGCCCGGCCCGAGATTCGCCAGTTGCCCGGAGGCAACACTGCGCGAAAAGCTCGCGAAGATAATGAACAACAAGACGCCCTGCGTGAGCGGGCGGGCGATCCCTGCCAGCGCAAGCGTGCCAGGGAGCTCCAATCGGCGCAGGCCGTAGCCGATAATCAGGGGCAGGACGATGAGGGTTGCGATTCGTAGCACGAGCGGCAAGAGGGCAATTTCAATCTGTGTTTCAATCGCCAGGTAAAAGACCGCCGCAGCCGGAACCACCCAGACCGCGAGCAAATTTGAGCTTACGGTGGCAAGCAAGGCATACCCCACTCGACCCTCGGCAGCGGCAGTCATTGCAACTGCCGAGGCAATGGTGGTTGGAAGAAACGCGAGGAGCCAGTAACCGAAACAGAATTCGCTCTGTCCCCAGAGGCCGGTGAGCAGCAATAGACCAACCGTTAGGAGCGGAAAAAGCAGGAAGTTCCAACTCAGGACGAAGGCTAACGTCCCGCGCCAATTTTGTCCCGTTTCCGCCGCTCCTTGACCCATGACCATCCCCTGCGAAAGGAAAATAATCCATATACCGAGGGGGACGAGCACCTCGGAAGCAGGTAAGCTAAACCCAAAAAGCGCGAGCGCGATTACCGCCAGCAGACCGAGCGTGAACCAGTGCCGTCGCAGGCGATCAATCACCGGCGGCCTCCGCGTCGGAACCGGCGGATAGACTGCCGTCGCCGGAGAGGATCACTGCCAAGGCACGAGTCTGTGGGAAATAGGAACAGATGATCACGATTATAACGGTAATCGGTACACAGAGGAACATGCCGGGAATGCCCCAAATGGAACCCCACAGAGCGAGCGAGAGCAGGAGAATGAGCGGGCTTAAATTCAATTTACTACCCATGAGGCGCGGCTCGACGATGCTCCCGATGCAAAACTGGATCGCGGTAATGACCAGCACAACGACGATGAAGGGTGTCCAGGTTTCGAATTGCACCAGCGTGAGGAGCGCGGGAAAGGCGGTCGCAATAATGGAACCGATGGTGGGAATAAAGTTGAGGAGGAAAATAAGGACCGCCCAGAAGCTCGCGGAATCCACCCCAACCCACTCAAGGATAAGGTAGCTGAGCAGTCCGGTCGCGGCACTGGTGAGCACCTTGATTCCAATGTAGGTGCGGATGTCGCGGTTGATCCGCTGCATGAGACTGAAAACCGCTTCCTGTTGCTCGACCTGTGGAAAAAGGGCGCGGATCTTTGATTCAAAGGTGCGTTGTTCCAGGATGATAAAGATGAGGTAAACGAAAATGATACCGGTGCTTCCCGCGAGACCGCTGACGGTTTTAGCGAAGCCTTGCAGGAGTCCGCTGAGATTTGCACTCTTTAAAATTTCATGCACGCTAGGGGATTGCTCTAGGCCAAGCATGGCGTAAATCGTATTGATGCGCACCTCCAGGTTGGTCTGATAAACCGGGGTCTGTTTAATGACATGCGCAACGTTGTCCGTGATCAATTGAATCACCCAACTCAGGGAGGCCAGAATCAAAACGACCGCGAGCACGAAGGTGAGGATCTTTGGCAACTGTATGCCGCGCCAGGAAATCGAGCCTATCGCGTGTGCGAGCGCACTGATCAAAAACGCAATTGCACCCGCGATGACAAGCGGAAGCAGAATCGATTGCCCCAGGTTCAATAAATAAAACGACAGAACGACGATGAACATCGTCAAGGCTACTCGTTTTAATTGCATACCTCGTAATTTGCTTTCCCGGTGCCCAACTGTCCAGCCTCAGTTGAGGCTATACCGCCAAGCTAAACTAACTGTTTTGTTTTGAGTAGAAGTCGTCGATCTTTTGAGCAACGTCGCGGAAAGCGATATCGGCTCCGTAGAGCGCCTTGTATTCAACCATCGCTTTCTCCATGTCACCCTGAAGCTCGTAGCATTCCCCAAGCACGTAGAGGACGTCCTTCTTGATATCTGTGACGCCGGGGATCTCGCCCTTGGCGCTGATGAATTGCTCGACGGCAAGGTCGTAGAAACCCTTGGTCTTGTAGGCCTTTCCGAGGAGGATGAGCGCCTGCACCCGCACCTTGGGGCTACGCTGCGCCAATTGCAGTTCCTTGATCGCGGCATCGGTTTCGCCGTCCTCGAGGTAAAGTTCGCCCAATTCGAAGCGGTAACTGAATTCGTTCGGGTAACGCTGCACCAGATGCTCGGCTTGCTCGCGCTGCATGGTGTGCGCCTCGGCGCGGATTGCATCCAGCGCCGCCTTCGCCTCCGCGTTGTCCGGATCATTTTCAAGGATCGCTTCCTGCGTTTGAATGGCGGCCTGCATTTTCTCGCGTTGGAGCGCAGAAGCCAGACGCTCAAGATTCACATCGGCCTTGCCCCCGTCTAATTGACGCGCCTTCTGAACCCATTCCAGGGCGTTTTCAAATTCACCCAGCTTACGGTAATTGCCGGCGAGGTCGCGATAGAGGTTGATATTGTCGGGTTCCGCTTCGACCGCTTGCAAGGCATCCTCAATAAGGGAGCGCAATCCGGCTTCGCCCGTCTTGGCGCGGCTCGCCTGTTCCAGTTTCTGCGCCTCTTCCTCGTCCTTGAGTTTATCACGGAAACTCTCTTCTTCTTCCCAACGGCCCTTGTTCACGGTTTGCTGAACCGAAGCCTTTTTCACCAGCGACTCAATGGCATCATCATTGGGGTTGGCACGGTAAGCCGCCTCCCCGATGCGAATGGCATCCTCATTCTTGCCGATTAAGATATAGGCTTCCATGAGGTCTTTGACATTGCCGGAATTGCCAGGCTCGATGCGGTAAATTTCCTCGTAGGCAAAGGCGGCGGTCTCGTTTAATTCCAGCGCGCCGGCAGCTTCACCCAGAAGTTGGTGCGCCGCGATATTGCCGGGGTTTGCACGCAGCATTTCCTCCGCAGCTTCGAGCGCCTTCTGCGGATCCTTCTCCACCTTCGGTGCCCGCAGGCTCATGCCGAGACCACTGACTTTTGACATCAAGCCCGACAAGCCTGCCGATTTTCCCTGCGTGGCCCGTTGTTGCGCCTGCCTCAAATTGCGGCGCACTTCCAGACAACCGGGGTGGCGCTGAATAATGTTGGATAAAATATCAATGGCGTAGGCAGGGTTTTTGCCGATCGCCTTAATGGCGTTCTGCACCTGCTTTTGCTCACGGGGGTCAAGACTGTCGAGGGCAACTTCTTTCATGTAACTTTGGCTTGGTGTGGTTGGATCAAATTAAGAGATAAACTATGGCAAACTAAGCACCCAATGGTAAAGCCCTAATCCAGCACTTTGAGATCGGCACGTGCCGCGAGTTCCAAGGCATCGATCGCCGCCTCCACCGCGGCGGGGTCACGCCCCTCAACCAAGAGACGCAATTTTGACTCCGTGCCGGAATAGCGTATCAAAACCCGACCGGCATCACCAAACTCAGCTTCCACCGTCCTTTGCGCTGCCTGCAGGGATGTCAGGCTTTCAAATGGCAATTTATCCTCAAGGCGTAGATTGCGGGTCGCCTGTGGAAAAAGCTCCACCCGCCCGCGCCAATCCCCGAGCGATTGACCGCTCTCACGCAAGACCCGCATCAATTCCAGCGCCGCCAATAAACCATCCCCGGTACTTGCGTAATCACTCAGAATAATATGGCCGGAATTCTCGCCGCCCACCGTTGCACCGATTTCACGCATCCGGCTTGCGACATTGCGGTCACCGACATCGGTGCGAACAATCGCCCCGCCCGCCGCCTTCACCGCGTGGTCCAGGCCAAGGTTACTTTGAACCGTAGCAACCAAGGTACGCGCCCCAAGGCGACCCGTCTCCAGCGCGTGCAAACCCAGGATTCCAAGCAAAACATCCCCATCCAAAACAAGGCCGGCAGCATCACAAATGACCAAACGGTCGCCATCGCCATCGTGGGCAATGCCGTAATCGGCATGGTGCTCCAGCACCGCCGCCGCCAGCTTTTCGGGGTGTTCACTGCCAAGCCCAAGGTTGATGTTTGTACCATCCGGGTTGGCACCAAGCAAAACGACCTCCGCACCGAGCGCCTCAAAGACCGCCGGACTCGTCTGAAAGGTCGCCCCGTTGGCAGTGTCTAAAACCACCTTCAAGCCTTGCAAGAGATCCGCCGCAAACAAACCGCACACCCCGTCGATGTATTGCTGCGTGCCGTCCAGCGAATGAATCACCGCGTCCGGCAGTGCTCCCCCGGGAGCCGGCACCGCATCGATCGCCGCTTCGATTTCAAGTTCTTCCTGCGGCGTCAGCTTACAACCCTTGCGGTCAAATAACTTGATCCCGTTATCGCAGGCGGGATTGTGGGAAGCCGTTACCGCGATGCCCAAGGCAGCCGCCTCTCGCAAGACTGCGCCCGCCACCGCCGGCGTGGGCACCACCCCCAAATCATCGACCGCGACCCCCTCGCTATGCAGACCGCCCGCCAGCGCCCCGCACAAGTCCGGTCCGCTTTGACGTGTGTCGCGCCCCAAGATCACGCGCGCCCCCTCGGGAAGCATCGCCCCCAGCGCAACTCCCATGCGGTAAGCAAAATCCGTATTAATACAGGCATCCCCATAGGTCCCCCGTATTCCATCCGTTCCAAAATATTTACCCATTACAAATAAACGATTATTGCCGGATCAAAGCGCGGCATAGAAGTTCCGGGCTTTGTCCAACCATTCGCGCACCGCGCCGCTTTCCAAAAGTTCCCTCGCTTGCCCGACACCGTCCTTCAGATCACTGGCACGACCCGCAACCCACAGCGCTGCCCCCGCATTCATAAGCACGGTATCGCGCAAACCCGCCGGCACTTGCTCCGCCCCGGCACGTCCCACCAGTCCATCCAGCAGTTCCAGATTCACCGCGACATCCCCGCCCCGCAAATCCGCAAAATCGCATTCCGCGAGCCCCGCATCGGCGGCGTTCAAAGCTCCCGCTACGGCATCCAAGCCACCCAAGCCCGCGACGGTATTGCTTCCCGCGCAACTCAGTTCATCCAGAGCACGACCCGCCTCCGGCTTTCCATTCACCACCAGACCCGCCTTTAAATCCAGAGCTCCCAAAGCCTCTGCCAAAGGCGCGACCCATTCATCCGAGAAGACCCCCAAGAGTTGATGCGCGGGTTGGCCGGGATTAATCAATGGTCCCAGCAGATTAAAAATAGTGCGTATTCCCTGTCCCGCCAATTCCTTGCGCACCGGCATGATCGCCTTGAAGGCAGGATGAAACGCCGGCGCAAAAAAGAAGCAAAAATTCAATTCCCTCAAAGATTCCCGCAGGATCGGGAGGGGTGCATCCAATTTAAACCCCAAAGCCTCCAAAAGGTCGGCGCTGCCGCATTTTGAGGTAATGGAACGATTGCCATGTTTAAAAACCGGAACCCCGGCAGTCGCCGCGATAAAAGAAACCGTTGTCGAAATATTAAAGGTGCCGGATCCGTCTCCACCGGTCCCGCAGACATCCACTGCATGAGCGGCCCACTCGCCGACTTCCGGATCCACCGCCAACTTGCGGAAAGTCGCCGCAAACGCCGCCACCTCGGTCGCGGTTTCACCCTTCCCGGCGAGCGCTATTAAAAAAGCGGCCTTCTCCGGATTCCCAAGGTCTTCATCCGCCAAGGCCAACGCCGCCTGTGTCGCGGCCTCCCAGTCGAGATCCCCGCCGTTTGTTATCGTTTTCCTGAGTTCTTCGAGTGTCGCCATTGGGTTGCTGGTAAACAAACGCATCCGCACCGAAGCTCAAGCCTAATTACCAACTTGAACGCGGGCGCATTTTACGGCTTCCCATCCGCGCCAACAAACTGCAGCTTATGCCTGTGACTCAATCCCTGCAACGCTCTCTCCGCCTCGGTCTCCTCGCGCTTCTTGCCGCTGCGATGCCATCGCCTGCTCAGGCAAGTGATGCACCGGAAGTGCCGACCCGCCAATTTACCTACTCCGATGCAGCCATCCTCGGGCTCGTTGAAGGCATCACTGAATACCTGCCGGTTTCCTCGACCGGTCACCTGATCCTGACGAATGCCGCGCTGGGTCTCGATTCCGAGACCCCTCTTCTCGACCGCGATGGCGCCATCCTCTGGGTTGAAGATCCTGAAAGCGAAAACGGACAACGCCCCTTCACCCTTTCCAACGCCGCCGATGCCTACGCCATCATCATTCAATTTGGTGCCATCCTTGCAGTCGTCATCCTCTACTGGAAACGGCTCCTCACCATTCTTATGGGCGTTCTTGGCAAAGACCCAAACGGCTTGCGCCTCCTCCGCAATCTCATCGTGGCTTTCCTGCCCGCCGCCGTGTTCGGACTCTTGCTCGATGACTGGATTGAAGCCGCCCTCTTTGGCATCATCCCGGTCGTTATTGCCCTCGTGGCGGGTTCCCTCCTCATGCTCGCAGTGGATTTCTGGCATCGCCGCAAAAATCCCGACAGCTCGCAAGCCGGCCCGGACCTCCATGAACTCAGCACCCGCCAATGCCTCACGGTTGGCTGCCTGCAATGCGTCGCGATGTGGCCCGGAACGAGTCGCTCCATGATGACCATCGTAGGCGGTTACCTGATCGGGCTCAGCCCGGTGCGCGCCGCAGAATTCAGTTTCCTCCTCGGCCTCGTCACCCTCTCGGCGGCCTCTGCCTATAAAGCCCTCAGCGTGGGCCCGCAGATCCTGCAAACCGTTCCGCTGGGACCCCTCCTGCTCGGTATCGCGGTCGCCACCGTTTCCGCAGCCCTTGCGGTCAAATGGCTGGTCTCCTTCCTGACGCGCCACGGCCTCGGCCTCTTTGCCTGGTATCGCCTCGGCCTTGCCGCGATGGTTTTGTTAACTTTTGCCTAGCCCTGCACGGGTAAAAAATGTAGTTTAAGGAAATGAAAAAAGTAGCGGTGATTCTGTCCGGTTGCGGCGTTTACGACGGCGCGGAAATTCATGAAGCGGTTCTTACTTTGCTGGCCCTGGAGCGCGCCGGCGCTCAAGCCTTATGCGCGGCGCCCGACATCGCACAACGCGAAGTAATCAACCATCAAAGCGGCACTGCCCAAGAAGATGAATTTCGTAATGTCCTCGAGGAATCTGCCCGCATCGCCCGCGGCGAAATCAAACAACTGAGCGAACTGCGGCCCAATGATATGGACGCCCTTGTCTTTGTTGGCGGCTTTGGCGTCGCTAAAAATTTATCCAGCTTCGCCTCGGATGGCGCGGAATTCGACGTAGATCCCATGGTGCGCGATCTTATTGAAGAGGTGCACGCTGCGGGCAAACCGCTCGGGTTCATGTGCATCGCCCCCGTCCTCGCGGCGGCGGTCCTCGGCTCAAAAAAGATTCGCCTAACCATCGGGCATGACCGCGATACCGCGGCTAAAATCGAAGGCCGTGGCGCCATCCATACCCCCTGTGACGCCGATTCCGCGGTTGTTGACCGCGACAACAAAATTGTCACAACACCCGCCTATATGGAGGCTCAAACCCTCCTCCAGGCTGAGGCCGGCATCAATAAACTGGTTGATTCACTCCTCGAACTCTGCGCGTAAGAATACTTGACGCATTTCTTAGAACTGTTTTTATCCACCGTTCACTTGGGTAAAACACCCACCACAACACTCTCATTCAGCATTTATTGTTATGGCACAGCCAAAACGCAAACAATCCAAGCAACGCAGCCGCAAACGCCGTGGTGCCGTTCGTTTCGAACTGCCTCAATTGGCAAAAGATCCTCAAGACGGAACCCGCTTCCGTCCGCACCGTATCAACCCCGCCAACGGCATGTATCGCGGGCGCCAGATTCTGGACGTCGAAATTTAAACGCGCGCTGCCAAGTTAAAACCCATACTCAACTCATGACCGGTAGCGCAGCACCCTGCACCATCGCGGTCGATGTGATGGGAAGCGATCTCGGGCCCTCGGAATTTATCCGCGGGCTTTTATATGCCCGCGAGGAACTCAAGCTCGACAGCGAAATTATCCTCGTCGGAAAAGAGCGACTCATTGAGCGACTCCTCAAAGCCCAAAAATCAAAATCCGCGCTGGACAAGCTTCGCATTTACCACGCCAGCGAGGTAGTCGACATGGACGACAAGCCGGTCATGGCAATGCGCAGCAAAAAAGACGCGTCCATGTTCCGTGCCGTAAATTTAGTAAAGGAAGGCGAAGCCAGTGCGGTTGTCAGTTGCGGCAATACCGGCGCCTTGATGGCCGCCGGGACGATCCGCCTCCGCCCGCTGGAAGGGGTCGAGCGCCCTGCCCTCGCAACCATTATCCCAACCAAGCAAAACCCCTGCGTCCTCATCGACGTGGGTGCCAACCCGGAGTGCAATTCACAAAACCTCGTCCACAACGCCATTCTGGGCACGAACTATGCCCGCTCCGCCCTTAGCCTTGAACAACCCCGGGTCGGCCTGCTCACCATCGGCACCGAAGACGGCAAAGGCAATAGCCTCATTAATGAAACCCACTCCAAGCTAAAGCAAATCGGTGACATTATCCATTACGTCGGTCCGGTTGAGGGTTTCCAAATTTTTGAGGGAAATGTCGATGTTGTCGTGTGTGACGGTTTTGTGGGTAATGTTCTCCTAAAGTCCAGTGAGGCAGTCTTCAAATTTGTGGGTAAAACCATGCGGGACGAACTCCGCCGCAATGCCAAGCGTATGCTCGGCGCCGCGCTTGCCAAATCCGCCTTCAGTGACATGCGAACCCGCCTGAGCCCCGATCACCACGCCGGCGCACCGCTCCTCGGACTCAAGGGCAACATCCTCAAATCCCACGGCTCCTCTAATTACATCGCGATTGCCAACGCCATGCGCATTGCATCCGAAATTGTTCGCCATGATATGCTGGATTCGATTCAGTCAGACATTCTTCAGGCCAACGCTACACTGCTTGAACCATCAGAAACCGCCTCGCCCGAATAAGTGATTCGGTTTTTGCCCGACTTCCTATGAACCCACCCGCACCCTCGATCGTCATCCTAGGAACCGGCTCCTACCTACCCGAGCGAGTCGTGACCAATGACGACATGGCCCAACGCGTGGAAACCTCCGACGAGTGGATCCAGACCCGCACCGGCATCCGCCAACGCCGCTTTGCCGCGGAGGACGAACACACCAGCCATATGGCGACCGCCGCGGCGCGCCGTGCCATCGAAGACGCCGACATCGACCCCTCGGAAATTGATCTCATTCTGGTGGCCACCATGACGCCGGACATGCCCTTCCCCTCCACCGCATGTCTGGTTCAAAGTCAGCTCAATCTGCCCCAATGCACCGCCTTCGATATTCAGGCGGCCTGCACTGGTTTTGTTTATGGCCTCAATATTGCCACCAGCATGCTGCAATCGGGCAATTTCAACAAAGCCCTTGTCATCGGTGCCGAAAAATTGAGCGGCATCCTCGATTTTGAAGACCGCACCACTTGCGTCCTTTTTGGTGACGGTGCCGGCGCAGCGGTCTTGGGCCGGAGCGACACCCCCGGAGTGGGGATCATTGGCGGAATCGGCGGGGCCGACGGCTCCAACCCGGAAGTCCTCTGCCAACCGGGAGGGGGTTCCGCGATCCCACCCAGCGCCAACTCCATCGATCAACGGCAACATTTCCTCAAAATGAACGGGAAAGAGATCTTCAAGCAGGCGGTCCGCGTCATGGGTCAAGCTAGCACCGACCTCTTGGAAAAAACCGCCATCGATTCCGAAGACCTCGCCCTCATTATTCCCCATCAGGCCAATCTTCGCATCATTGACAGTCTCACCAAGCGACTCGGCGTCCCGGCGGAATCGGTTTTCATCAACCTACAGGATTATGGGAACACCTCCGCCGCCTCGGTTGGCATCGCCCTCGATGAAGCCCGGCGCGCCGGTCGCATCCAAACCAACGACCAAATCCTACTGGTTGCCTTTGGGGCAGGCTTGACCTGGGGTGCCAGTATGGTCAAATGGCAATAATGATGCCACGCGCCGTTCTCTTTATTCTGCTCTCCGCCTTCCTCAGCGCAGGTTCGCTCCAGGCAGGATTTTCTATAAACCCACTCAACTGGTTTTCCGGTTCCAGTGAGGCGGAACAAGCAGACCCTGCCCTGGAAAAACAGGCATTGGAGCAGGACGCCAACAAGTTGCTCGAGAAGGGCCGTCAAAAATTCGAGAAGGGGCATTACTGGAGCGCGCGGCGCAGCTTCAAAAAAATTGCCAAACAATACCCGCTGACCCAAGCGGCGGGCGAAGCCCGTTTCCTCCATGCTCAGATTCGAATGGAGCGCGGGCAGTTTGTTCGCGCCCATGCCCTCCTCCAGGAGATCATTTCAAACAACCCCGATTACCCCAACGTTCAGGCGGTCATCAGCGCCCAGTTTCAATGCGCCACCACCTTAATGGAAGGGGCGCGTTCGAAGATCCTCTTTATTTTTCCCGGCTTCCGGCAATACGGCGAAGCCATTAAACAATTTGAATTCGTCGTCGCCAACGCTCCCTACGGCGACTACGCGCCCCTCGCTTTGATGAACATCGCGCTCATCGCCGAAAAACAAAGCGAGGCGGACCTCGCGATCGACGCCCTCGACCGCCTCATCAATTACTACCCCCAAAGCATCCTTGCCTCGGATGCCTACTACCACCTCGCCAAAACCTTCGCCGACCTCGTCAAAAGCCACGAATATGACCAAGGCTCCACCCGACAGGCCATCAGTTATTACGAAGACTTCCTCGCGCTCTTCCCGGACAACTCCAATGTGGGCGAAGTTGAGGCAAACCTGGCACAAATGCAAAATTTGCTCGCCAGCAGTCGCCTGGAGTTGGGTGATTTCTTCTACCTCTACCGCAACAACAACACCGCCGCCCTCACCTTTTACAACGAGACCATCACCATCGCCCCCGAATCCGAGGCCGCCGATGAAGCGCGCCAGCGCATCAAAGACATCGAGGCCGGCGTCCGTCCCGTCACCCGTTCAAAACTCCTTCGCAAGCTCCTCCTCGCAGACTAGCAATAAGAACTGTTCATCGTTGAAATGCACTCGCTTCGCTCAAGCTTCCTCCTTTCTTTCGCGTTCCTCTCCCTACTTTTTTTGAGCGGGTGCAGTCATTATGAATGGAGCCGTCCCGCGCCACCCTTCAAAACAATCTACGTTCAACCGGCAACCAACGACAGCTCCGCGCCGCAGGCGCAAGCGAGCCTCAGCGCCCAAATCAGGCAAGTCCTGATCCGCGACGGGCGCGTCCGCTTGGTGAGCAAGCCCACCGAGGCGGATGCCATCCTCCAGGTCAACCTTACTGATTACCGCCGTGATAGTGCGATTCGCAGCAGTGAAGACAGCGAACTTGCCCTCGGCTTTGATCTCGTCCTCGAAGCCCGAATCGCGCTTTTTGATCCAAGCGCCTCCAAATACCTCATCAAAGCCCGCGACCTCAGCGCCAATACCAGCACCTTTGCAAGCGATCCCATCACGGGCGAAGACAACTTCAGCCTGTCCGAATACCAAGCGATGCCGCGCCTGACCGAAGATCTCGCAAACAGCATTGCCGATGAAATACTCGGCGTTTGGTAAGAAAAACCTAGCGCTTCGAGCCGTCCACAAACTCCAGCGTGCCCCCGGCATTCAAGCGGCGATAGTAGCACCCGCTCCGCGCCACGCCTGAGGCATCCTTCGTGTGACAGGCACCCTGCCCCGCCGGCTCCACCAAATACAAGAGGGAATTCTGCTCACAGTTAACCCGCACTTCCAACAGCTTCAAATAATCACCGCTGGTCTTTCCCTTGATCCATAGTTCATTGCGGCTCGTGCTCCAAAATGTCGCCATCCCGCACTCCAGAGCAGTATCCAGAGCTTCGCGATTCGCGTAGCCCACAATCAAGACCTCCCCCGTTGCCGCATCCTGCGCAATCGCAGGCACCACATCGGTTCCGCAATTCGCAACCTTTCGCAACTTTGTGAAGTCCATTTGGAATTCATTGCCTTCTTCTATTTCCTTGTGTGACATCCCTATAGCCTAACTTTCAAGCCGCATACACGTCCAGTCCGGATTATTACAATTTCGGAAATTCTACCCCAATACATCCTTTTTCCTTTCCACTGCACCCGAAACAACGCTTGAATAGGCAGATTCTTGTAATTCGAAAGCAATAATCCACGTATAGACACCGTATTCATTATGTCAGACCCGCAATCCACCTCCCTTTCCATTCTTCAGGACGCCGCCGCGCAAGCCCGCGGCCTCGCCATTGATGCCGTTCACGCCTGCAGTTCCGGCCACCTCGGTCTGCCCCTCGGTTGTGCCGAAATCGGCGCCGCTCTCTACGGCAACGGCGGCCTCCGTCACGACCCCTCCGCTACCCGCTGGCTCAATCGCGACCGCTTTGTGCTCTCCGGTGGTCACGGCTCCATGTTCCTTTACACCTGGCTGCACCTTTCCGGTTACGCCCTCTCCCTGGATGAGGTTAAAAACTTCCGCGTCCTTGGCTCCGAGACCCCCGGTCACCCCGAGTTCGGCGACACCGTAGGCGTTGAAGCCACCACCGGTCCCCTCGGTCAGGGCATCGCCAACGCCGCCGGTTTTGCCCTCTCCGGTAAACGCGCCGCCGCAAAGTTCAACACCCCTGAACACACCCTCTTTGATCACCACGTCATCGCCCTCCACGGTGACGGTTGCCTGCAGGAAGGCGTCGCCAAAGAAGCGATCGCCTTTGCCGGTCACAACCAACTCGACAACCTCATCCTCATCTATGATGCCAATGACGTCACCCTCGACGCCATGGCGGAACAATCCCAAAGCGAGGATCCCGCCGCCTATTTCCAATCACAGGGCTGGGATGCCGTCACCCTTGACGGGCACGACCTGCAGGCTGTCACCGAGGCCCTCGCCGCCGCAAAAGCCAACGACAACGGCAAGCCCACCGTCCTGATTGCCAAAACCACCATCGCCAAAGGCATCCCCGAAGTCGAGGGAACCGCCGGAGGTCACGGTGAAGGCGGTGCCAAATTTGCGGAGTCCGCCCGCGCCGGCCTCGGGCTCCCCGCCGAAACCTTCCACGTCTCGCCCGAAGTGCGCGCACATTTCGCAAGCCTCGCCCAAGCCGCCCAAGCCGCCCGCATCGAATGGGACGCGACCTACGCTGCCTGGAAATCCGCCAACCCCGAACTCGCCGCTGAACTCGAAGGCGGCGCCGGCAATGCCATCCCCGCCGATCTTTCCAGCCACATCCCGGAATTCGAAGCGGGTAATAAAGCGGCGACCCGCGCCACCGGCGGCACCGTCATCAATGCCGTCGCGCAAGCCATCCCGCAACTCATCACCGGTTCCGCAGATCTCTACGGCTCTACCAAAAATTACATCAAAGACGGTGGCGACTTCAGCCCCGCAAATCCCGCCGGTCGCAATATCTGGTTCGGCATCCGCGAACACGCCATGGGCGCGATCTGCAACGGGATTGCATACGACGGCATCTTCCGCGCCAGCGGTGCCACCTTCCTGGTCTTCGCTGACTACCTGCGCCCCTCCATCCGCCTCGCGGCGCTCGCTAAACTTCCGGTCACCTATATCTTCACCCACGACTCCGTTGGCGTTGGGGAAGACGGCCCCACCCACCAACCCGTTGAAACCGTCAGCGGCCTCCGCGTCATTCCAAACCTCGACGTCATTCGTCCCGCCGATGCAGAAGAAGTCGCGGGCGCCTATACCGCCGCGATGCAGCGTCAGGACGGCCCCACCGCACTGATCTTCACCCGTCAGGGCGTCGCTGCCAACGATGCCCTCAGCGCCACCGAACGCCGGGAAGGCACCCTCAAGGGCGGCTACATCGCCCGCGCGGAATCCGGCACCCTGGAATGCATCCTCATGGCATCCGGTTCGGAATTGGCCCTCGCACTCGAAGCCGCCGAAACCCTTGGCAGCGGCACCCGCGTGGTCTCCATGCCCTCCTTTGAGCGCTTTGACCGCCAACCCGCCGAGTATCGCGAATCCGTCCTTCCATCTACTTGCACCCGCCGCGTTGCCGTGGAGGCAGGCGTCTCCCTTACTTGGGGCAAATACCTTGGACTCGACGGACGCGCCGTCTGTATCGACCGCTTCGGTCTCTCCGCTCCCGGCGGCCAGGTCATGGAAACCCTCGGGCTCACCGCCGAAAAAGTCGTCGCGGCCGCCCAAGCATAGCAGCCGCCCAACTCCAGCCTCCGCTTGACATTCCCCTCCTGGGGTCTGAACGTTCTGTTTTCAAAACGATGCTCCGCAATGGCTAACGCTCCGCTTAATTACGAACCGATGGTTTTCGCTCCCCGCACCGGAGACGAAGCACCCCTCTCCGCGATTCAGGAAGAAATCCTCGCCCTGAAAAAGGAACGCAACGCCGTCATCCTCGCACACAATTATCAAATCGAAGCAATCCAGCGGGTCGCCGATTACGTGGGCGATTCCCTCGGCCTCGCCTACCACGCCGAAGCAGCCGACTGCGATGCCATTATTTTTTGTGGCGTCCACTTCATGGCAGAGACCGCCAAAATCATCAATCCCCAGACCCCCGTCTATCTGCCCGACCTCGCGGCGGGTTGCTCCCTCTCCGATTCCTGCCCCGCCGAAAAACTCGCGGCCTACAAAGACGCCCACCCCGACACCTACGTCGTTGCATACATCAATTGCTCCGCCGCCGTCAAAGCCCTGAGCGATGTCATCTGCACCAGCGGCAACGCCACCAAAATCGTGGAGCGCATCCCCGCCGACCGCGAGATCCTCTTTGTCCCCGACCAAAACCTCGGGCAATGGGTCAGCAAAGAAACCGGCCGCCCCATGCAACTCTGGCCGGGGTCCTGTTATGCCCACGTCCTCTTTACCCAACAGGCTATCGAACGACTCAAACTCAAATTTCCCGACGCCAGGGTGGTCGCCCACCCGGAATGCGTCGAGACCGTCCGCGACAATGCCGACGTCGTGTGCAGCACCGAGAAAATGGTGCACTATTGCCGCGACGACGATGCCAGGGAATTCATCGTAATCACCGAGACCGGAATGATTCACCGCCTCCAGAACGAAATCCCCCACAAAACATTTATCGCAGGCCCCACCGATACCTGCGCCTGCAACGAATGTCGCTACATGAAGATGAATACCATCGAAAAACTGCGCGACTGCCTCCGCGACCAGGGCCCTGCCATCGAGATGCCCGAAGACATCCGCCAAAAAGCCTACGCCCCCATCAAGCGTATGCTCGAGTGGAGCAAGTAAGACTCCAGGCACCAAGCCGCTTTTTGCTCCTGTAACGAACAGGAATTTTTATATTTACATTTAACGTTTTATATTCATATATCTCATCTTTCCGCACCGATCCGAATCATGTCTAAAACATTACCCGACAAAGAAATTAAGAATTTGATAGGCAGTGTCATTCTTGGTGCAAACGCAGACTTGATCAACCCGAATGGTATTCAACTTCGTCTTGGTGAATCGGTTTTATTTCACTCCACCAATGAGGAGAAAAAACTGAAGGCCGGGCATTTTTTAAAAGTCAGCCCCGGGGAAAGTTTGATTTTTTCAAGTCTCGAAAAATTGGATTTCTCAAAAGCAACGGTACAGGCCCACTACCCAAATTGTGCCCTCATGGCACTCATTACCCCGACCACTACCATGATGCGCGAAGGCATCGCACAAGTTTCAAGTAAAATTGACCCTGGATTTAAGGGTGTCTTGAATTGGTCCCTCCGCAACTGCGCATCCAAGGATTTAACCCTCCAGCACGCCGAGCCGATTTTTAAACTCACTTTCATGCTCCTGAGCGAAGCGGAACATCCCGAATCGCTTTATGGAGACCGTAAAAATGATGCGTATCAGCACACTTCCGGAATAGCCCGTTCTAACCGTCGCCTTCCTACCGACATCCCAAAAGAAAAGTTAATACAATCGAGCTTTGAAAAGTTGGATCCTCGAAAACGACTGGAGGAGGCGGGATATCCATTCAACCATATTGGCAGGGAACTCATTGAATTACACGGGAGTTTCGAGACTGTATCAAAGGACGTTTTGTTACTGAAGGATCAGTTCAATAAAATGTCGGATAAATTAAGCGAAAAAATTGATGAAGAATCGAACCGCCTCAAGGAATCGATTCAGGATTTAAAGGCATACCTTACCGAACGCATTGATTATGTCTTTAGCAACCGTTTTAACAAAAGTCTCGGGATTCTCATTGCCGCAATAAGCCTCTTGTTCAGTCTGTATTTGTTTATCGACGCATACAGCATAACACAGAAACAGACTGCCGGCATCCTTCTCCTTGTCGCAGTAATTATAGCTCTTGGTACCTTTTATTTTTATCGAAAATCGAACCATTGAGGCTTCTGCGGTGGTCTCCTCCATCCCCTCGACCGCTTCAAGGTTCCGGTGATTTCAGCAGTACCGGGACGGACGACTGGAAAAGTATTTTCTTAAGAAATAACGACTGGGCAACGGGACCGAGTGTCCTTTTTAAAATGAAGCCGAAATTCGACCCCCCCGACTCCATAAAAAATGCCGAAAATAAGAGAAAGCACGGTATCAGGCTTTACGAAGCGCGGAAAGCCTTTGATCATCCGAACGGCTTTTCAAGACGCGATAAACGTCATTCCGAGAGTGAATTAAGATTTTTCCGCTATGGAAAAATAAATAATAAATATTGCGTTGTTCGCTATGTAATTAGGGCTGTCAAAATTCGTATTTTTGGAGCAGCCTATTGGAGAAAAGCCAGGAGCATTTATGAAAACTTCCGCGAAGAAAAAGGTACCCATTAAGCGAAAGAAGCCATTATTCGGCAAAGATGGCTACCAGAGCGGCGGGCCTAATATGGACAATTTGCAACCTTTGACAGAGCAAGAGGCAAAGTTAATCGGTGATGCACTAGGGCGGGGACCAGAGCCGACAACAAAACGCACGCTTTAAATAAAGCTTTGGAATTAAAAAAGTAACGCACAGACCAACCAATAGCATGGGTGCCGGTGATGCAATTTTAAGGGAAACGTATACGGGAGCTTTTTATTGTGGGGATGGACGTTGTAAGTTGTTGGTTGAAAGTTGTATGATCGATTTTCTTACCCTCAGCTCCTTTGCTACTCCGCGTTTATTTTTTAAACCAGAGGAGCTGAGGATCTGAGGGGATCTGAAATGCCGTGCCGTTGCTGAACTCGTTTTGAAAGCGACTTTTCAGGCGGATTTGGTCTCTTGAATAGAAAGCCGTTTTAGTGATTCCTGTGTAGCTTTCTTCCCTAGCCCTTTCGGGTGACGACCGGTTTTTTGCGCTGGGGGTAAAGCTCGCGGCAGAGCGGGCAGACGGTGCCGTCGCAACCGCGGGCGGTGCAATATTCGCGACCGTAGAAGATGATCTGCAAATGCAGGGCGTTCCACTTTTCGCAGGGGAAGAGGCGTTTGAGATCTTTCTCGGTCTGCACGACGTTTTTTCCGGAACTGAGGCCCCAGCGTTGCGCGAGGCGATGAATGTGGGTATCGACCGGGAAGGCGGGCACCCCAAATGCCTGACTCATGACTACCGAGGCGGTCTTGTGCCCCACCGCGGGCAGGGCTTCCAGCGCCGCCATGTCTGCCGGCACTTTGCCGTCGTATTGATCGACGAGAATGCGTGAGAGGCCCGCAATGCCCTTGGACTTCATCGGACCCAATCCGCAGGGACGAATGATGTCGTGGATGGTCTCAACAGAAAGTTTGACCATATCGTGTGGATTGTCCGCCTCTGCAAAGAGCAGTGGGGTGATCTCGTTGACGCGGGCATCGGTGCATTGGGCGGAAAGGAGGACCGCGACCAGGAGGGTGTAGGGGTCGCGGTGATCCAGCGGGACGGGGGTCTCCGGGTAAAGCCGTTCGAGGGTCTCTTGAATATGGGCGACGCGTTCTGCTTTGAGCATAGGGGGAACGGAATCAAGGGAGGCGGATGGAGCTATCGACTGCGGGGTCGGTTTGCTCCGGGTGGTCGGTGGTGAAATGGAGGCCGCGGCTCTCGCGGCGCTGGAGGGCGCAATCAATAACCAGGGAAGCGACGAGGATCATGTTGCGCAGTTCAAGGAGCGGCACATCGACTTTGAAGTTCCAGTAGTAGTCATTGATTTCCTTATCCAGCACTTGGATGCGGGTGCGGGCGCGCTCAAGGCGTTTATCGGTGCGCACAATACTGACATAGTCCCAGAGGGTGCGTTTTAACTCGTCACGGTTGTGCGTGAGCACCACCCGCTCGTCGGAATCGCGAAGATCACCATCCGCCCAATCGGGAATCGTGACGGCTTCAAAATTACCCTGCGCGAGGTAATCGTTGACCGCCGCCGAACCCCGACGCGCCATCACGACCGCTTCGAGCAGGGAATTGCTGGCGAGACGGTTGGCGCCGTGCAGACCGGTGCAGGCGACTTCGCCACAGGCGTAGAGACCGGGCAGATCGGTGGCGCCATCGAGCGCGGTGGCAACCCCGCCACAGAGGTAATGCGCGGCGGGAACCACCGGGATCATCGCTTCTTCGATGCGAATGCCCTGCCCGGCGCAATAATCATAAATATTCGGGAAGCGTTCGCGGAGGGTCGCTACGGGAAGGTGGCGCACGTCGAGCCAAACGTGTCGGGAACCGGATTCCTTCATCTCGGTATCAATGGCGCGTGCCACGATATCGCGGGGGGCGAGGTCGGCGCGGGCGTCATAACGCCCCATGAACGCTTCGCCTTGCAGGTTGCGAAGGATCCCGCCTTCGCCGCGGACCGCCTCACTCACAAGGAAACGGCTGCCGTCGGATGAATAAAAAGCGGTGGGGTGGAATTGGATGAATTCCATATTGCGGATTTCGACGCCGGCACGGGCAGCCATCGCAATGCCGTCGCCGGTCGCGATGGCAGGGTTGGTGGTGTAGGCGTAGACCTGCCCAATGCCACCGGTCGCCAGCAAGACCGCTCCGGCGTGGAAGGTTTCGACTCGTTCCGTCTGGGTATCGAGCACGTAAAGTCCGAGGACCCGATTCGGACCCGCGCAGCGAAGCTTCGCGGTGGTGATCAACTCGATCGCAAAATGGTGCTCCAGGGTTTGGATCCGGGGGCTGTCCGCCACGGCCTGCAGGAGCGCCTGCTCGATCGCTTTGCCCGTGACGTCTTTGACGTGAAGGATGCGGCGCTTGGTGTGCCCGCCCTCTTTGCCGAGAGAAACGCGCCCGTCCTCCAGTTGACTGAAGGCCACTCCGTATTCAATCAGTTCCTCAATACAGGCGGGGCCGTCTTTTAAAATTTCGCGAACCGCTTCGGCATCACAAAGCCCGTCACCGGCATCGAGCGTGTCGGCGACGTGGGTCTCGACATCATCAGTGCGGGAAGTGACTGCGGCGATTCCACCCTGCGCGTAATTGGTGTTCGATTCCGCCGAGTTTTTTTTGGTGATGATCGCAACGGATTGACCCGCCGCCGCGACTTTGAGGGCAAAACTCAGGCCGGCAATTCCACTGCCAACGACCACGACGTCATATTGATGCGACATGCCTGTTTAGAGCTCGATATTGTCGATCAAGCGGGTGTCTTCGACCCAGACCGCGACGGTTGCGAGGTGGCGCCCGGGAACGATTTCGCGGGCGGGTTCCATGGTGTCGCGGTCCACGACCTGCACATAGATCACGCGAATCCGGCGGGACTGAGTGAGTTCATGGGTGATCTCGGCGATAACGCGATCCACTTGACGCACCCCGGAGGCGACCAGTTTGCGGGCGGTTTCAAGGGCGCGGGGAATACGCAGGGCGTCCTCGCGCTGGCTGTCGCTGAGGTAACGATTGCGGGAACTGGTGGCAAGGCCGTCCGGATCGCGACGGGTGGGCCCCGCTACGATTTCGAGCGGGAGGTTGAGGTCGGTGGTCATTTTGCGGATGAGCGCGAGTTGCTGGGCATCCTTCTGTCCAAAGACCGCGATATCCGGGCGGGTAATGTTGAATAGCTTGAGACAAATGGTGGCGACCCCGCGGAAATGATTCGGGCGGGAAATCCCACAGAGGCCCGCGCTGAGTTTTTCCTCTACGACAAAGGTCGAGAAATCTGCAGGATAGAGCGCCTCGGCCTGCGGGTTGAAGATAAAATCGACCCCGTATTCGCGACAGAGCTCAAGATCGGCATCCAAGGCGCGGGGGTATTTTGCGAAGTCCTCGTTCGGACCAAATTGAGCGGGATTGACAAAAATTGAGACTATGACCTTGTCAGCCTTCTCGCGGGCAATATCAATCAAATCTGCATGGCCTTCATGCAAGCAACCCATTGTTGGCACGAGCGCAATCAAATGCCCGCTTGAACGCAAAGCGATCGCAGAAGATTGCATCTCATGAATCGATTGTATTGTTTGCATATATCAGAAAATCCAAAAATTTAACGGAGACCTTAAACATCTCAACCCTATAGTAACCAATTAGTAACCTCTAAAGCATTATTCATGAGCGATCCATATATTCAGGAACTCTTCGCCGAGCGCATCGGTGGCAATCAATACGGTAAATCGACCGCAATCTATAAGTTTGAGAAGATCAAGCGCGCCAAAAAGGCGGCGATGACTGCGAGGCCGGAGGTGACGCTGATTGATATGGGCGTGGGTGAACCGGATGAAATGGCCTTTCCGGTCGTGGTAGAGACCCTCCAGGCGGAGGCCGCCAAACCGGAGAACCGTGGCTACGCCGATAATGGGGGCGACGCCTTCAAGCACGCCGCGGCGCGCTATATGGAGGCAGTCTTCGGAGTGAAGGGAATCGACGCGGAGACCGAGGTCATCCACTCGATCGGCTCTAAAACCGCCCTCACGATGCTGCCGGCTTGTTTCATTAATCCGGGTGATGTTGTCCTGATGACGGTGCCGGGTTATCCGGTGCTTGGCAGTCATGCGAAATTCTACGGAGGCGAGGTCTACAATATGCCGCTCGAGGCTGCCAATAATTTCCTGCCCGATCTCAAGGCGGTTCCGTCCGAGGTTTGCGCGAAGGCAAAAATGATGGTGCTGAATTACCCGAACAACCCGACCGGGGCATCCGCGACCCGTGAATTCTACCTTGAGGCCATCGAATTCGCCAAAGCCAATGACCTCATCATCGTGCAGGACGCCGCCTATGCTTCCCTCATCTTTAACGGCGAGCCGCAATCCATCCTACAAGTGGAGGGCGCCAAGGATGTCGCGGTGGAACTTCACTCGCTTTCGAAGAGCTACAACATGACGGGCTGGCGCATCGGCTTTGTGGTGGGCAATCCCCTGATCGTGAAAGCATACGGCGACATGAAGGATAATTCCGATTCCGGGCAATTCCTCGCGATTCAGAAAGCAGGTGCGGCGGCGCTCGAGCACCCCGAGATAACGGAGGTGATTGCGGCAAAGTATTCCCGCCGTATGGATCATCTGGTTGAAATCCTCAGAGCGAGTGGCTTCAACGCCACCAAACCGGAGGGGAGTTTCTTCCTTTATGTTGCCGCTCCAAAATCCGCTACGCTGGCGGGCGAGACCGAAAGTTTTGAAAATGGCGAAGCTTTCAGTCAATGGCTCATCACGAATGAATTGATCAGCACCGTGCCGTGGGATGACTGTGGTCATTTTGTGCGCTTCTCGGTGACCTTTGCTGCGGATGGACTGGAAGGCGAAGCGTCGATTCTCAAGGAGATCGGCACGCGCCTCGCGAAATACCAATTCGAATTTTAGAAGCGGGCTAGCGAATCTCCCATCGGTAATGCATGGCGGACAGGGGTTCATAGCCCTTGCGGGTCACCTGTACCACGTCCTCAATGCGACAGGCTCCGAGACCGGGGTAGTAGAGTCCTGGCTCAACCGTAATGACCTGCCCGGTTTTCAGGGCAGGCGCGCCGCGTGAAACCCGGGGACTTTCATGCACCTCCAGACCGAGGCCGTGGCCAGTGGAATGAATGAATCCAACAAAGGCGTCCCCTCGGCGCTCGGTCCGGTAACCGCGCTCCTTAAAAACGGCCTCCCCTGCGGCGTGCACCGCAGAGCCGCGTGCGCCATGTTTCACCTTTGAAAGCGAGGCAAGTTGCGCGGCGCGCACCGCTGCCACCAAGGCACGCTGGGCGTCGTTTGCCCGCCCCTTGAGAAAGGTGCGCGTCATGTCGCCATGATAGCCCGTCGCCTGAATACGGGGAAAACAATCCACGATGATCAATTGATTGGGGCGCAAGGGCCCGTGCCCGCCTTCGTGTGGATCGCACGCCTGATTGCCGCCTGCCACAATCGTGTTTTGCGCGAGCGCCCCGCGTTCGAGGCAGGCGCGGTCGACGGCCGCTCGCAAAAGCTCGGAGGTCAGGGTGCGCCCTTTGTATTTCAAATAGTTGCCCGCAATGACCGCTTCCCGGAGTATTTTTTCCGCAGCGCGAATCCCGGCAGCACTCGCGGCGTTCCCCGCGCGAATCGCTTTTGCCTCCGCTTCGGTTTTGCATTCGCGCTCCTTGAAAAAAGGCTCCGGGCCAAACTCAACCCGGATCCCGGCGGCGACCAGTCGCGCGTAGAGCGCCGCAGGGAAATCACGAGGCACCTCGATCGAACGCAGACGCGCACGACGCAGATAATACAGGATCAGTTCCGAGGGGCCGACATCAGCGAGCGCCATGCCCAACATTTCACTCGCCTTGCGCTGCTCCGTCTCGAGCAAACGCACCTCGCCCAACAAGCCATTTGAAGCGACCCGGGCAAACTCCAGACGATTGACCACCGCGAATGATTCTCCGCGTATGACCCCGGCGAGAAATGCGTCCGGCACCTGAACGCCGCACAGATAGTAGAGATCGGCGCTTTGCGCGGTGCTGCTGTAAAGAAAGCGAGCCTTGGAGATTTGACGGCTCATAACGTTTGATTCCCAGTGAAAAGCATCTATGTGTTGAAGAAGACAGACTGAATTACCTTGATTTAAAGCATGGCCTGCAAGTTTTTATCGCAAATCCCCTTCACGAGCTGGCTGCTCTTGCTCTGCATGGCGGCTTGCTCCCCCGCACCCCGGGACTCCGCCCCTGCCGGGCCCGAAGACTACTTCCCCATCGCAGTCGGGGACGCTGAACTGGAATTACAATTGGCGGTTCATCCAAACGAACAAGCGCGCGGCTTGATGTTCCGCGAGGCGCTTGCTCCGCGCCATGGGATGCTTTTTATTTTCGCAGAACCCAAGCAACGCTCTTTTTGGATGCGCAACACCCCGCTACCGCTGGATCTCGCTTACTTTGATGCAGGGGGAAGGCTCGTTGAATCGCACCGTTTGTATCCATACGATGAACGCCCGGTTCTTTCACGCAGCAATGAAATCAAATTTGCCCTTGAACTTGAGCAGGGTCAAATGGCGGCGCTCGGGATCGAAATCGGCGATTTTATTGACCTAAACGCACTTGCGCAGGCGCTCACCGCCCGAGTACTTGATCCTAAATCGTATATACATCACTAATTCATAATGCACGAAGCGATCCCAGACTCACAAACGGCCTCCACCGAAGCTTCCAAATCGCACCGGCGCAAAAGAGAATCCGCGACTCCCCGGCAATATGTCCTGCTCTTTGCTTTTGTGCTGTTCGCTTTTGGCCCCCTCCTTCTATCAACGGAGTTATGGAATAAAAATGCTCCGGCAACCACGAGCGGTTTTCACGAAATCACTTCGTGGACTGAGGCCTGGGCGCCGGAAATGATCCGGAAATATGATCCCATAAGCCTCAGTTCCTATTTTCTGGAATCATACATCCCCCTCGACCCGGCGTTTACGCATCGCGCCATCAATCTTGCGCTTCACCTGTTGGCAGTTTGTCTGCTCTGGTCCTTGCTGAGAAAATTACGCCTAAGGAAGACTTGGCTGGCAGTACTGTTGTTTGCGGTGCATCCGGCAATCATACCGGTCCTATTCTGGCCGGGTCATCGGCATGTCATACTTGGCTTCATCATCATGCTCGCAGTGCTCAATCTTGCGCAAGACAAGCTGAACACCCGGCGCTATTTGCTACTGATTGCACTCTCCACGATCGGCCTGCTGATCCACAAGCAGTTACTCTTTCTTCCCCTCATTTTTGCCTTAATAACCTATAGTAAAGATTATCCCACAAGACTAAATCAGTATAACTGGATCCTGCCGATACTTTGCATCAATCTATTCATGGGAGTCTGGCTGTTCAGTAAAGATGGCCTGGAAGTGACACATTTTGTTTTAAGCGAGTGGAGTTTTGAAAGCGGGCACTACATGCAGCATTTGCTAAAGCAGAGCTTTAGCCCCGCCGAGCTGATATTCTTTAAGCCCCTCCCGCAAAACGTGACTTATTCTGTGAACACCGGGATTAACCTTGCTCCTTTTCTACTCTTCCCGCCGTTTATTGTATTGGGTGTTTTAAACCGCCGGCATCATTGGGCGCGCAACCTCTTGCTCGGCGTCATCACCTATATCCTACTCGTTATTCCCGTGATTTCCGGAGCTGGCTCCTTTATCGACGGCACACCCGCCTATGAATTATTCGCCTACTATGCGGCACTCTCAATCCTTTGCGTCTCCTGTGTCTTTGCTCTGGATAAGGTGAGCAGCAAACTTGGCCTGATGGTCGGGATGGTGCGCAACATTGCACTCTACACAGTAGCAGGAATCCTTTCGATCTTTAGCTTCACCTTTGCCCTGGAAGTTAATCATCCTCAAAAGATGTGGCAGTCGATTGCCAACCAGTGGCCCAGGTCCAGTCAGGCACAAATCGCCTACCTTGAGAGCATCATCCGCCAAGAAAATGCCGAGATCAAAAAAGATACCCTTATTCTTATGATGCAAGCCCTGCTTGAGAAAGAACCGGAGCTTATTGAAATCCGTAAACTTATGGCGCGCACGATGCGAGAGGCCAACCAACCGAACAATGCCTTACGGGAATATCGCCGTGTCCTGCGCGAGGGAACCACTGACATTGCGTTCCTTGAGGAAGCTGCGGATTTTATGGAATTCCGAAACCTAAGATTCGAAGCACAAAAAGCGCGACAAAGGATTCAACAAGTCCGCGAGGCTGCCGCCGATACCCCGAAGGAATAGCCTGCTTATATAAAGCCCAGCACGCCCGGGAAAATACCCAGGACGATGATTGCGGCAACCAGCAGACCCATCACGCATCGATTCTGAATCGTTGGCGATTCACCTGCTTGATGCGCCACGTCACTGCCCGCGCCATTAAAATAAAGTGCGCGAATCCAGCCGAAGTAGTAATAAATCGAGATCACCACTCCGATCACCGCCACCGTCAACAAGCCGTATAGCCCGGCTTGAAACGCCGCTACGAAAAGAAACAGCTTCGCTACGAATCCACCCAAAGGAGGAATACCCGCCAAGGAACCCAGACCGAGGGTCAAAACCCCGCCGAGAAAGGGCTGTTGCTGTGAGAAATTCCGGTAGTGCTCCAGGCTCAAATCTGAGTCGTCACCCTCCCCGCTCAGTGAGAGGACCACGAATACCGCAAACGACGCGAGCAGGTAGGTGATCAGATAAAAGATCACGGCACTTTCAGCCCATGCGATCGTGCAGGATGCCACCACTCCCATCAGGAGGTAACCCGCGTGCGCGACCCCCGAGAGACCCAGCAATCTTTTGAGGTTGCTCTGCGTAACCGCCGCAATGTTTCCAAACAAAATAGAGGCTGCCGCAATGACGACCAACACCGGAATCAAAAATTCCTGAATGGCAAGGAAAGGTCCATGAAGTAAGGCCAGCAACACCATGAAGCCCGCGGCCTTCGAAGCCACCGCCAGATATGCCGTAATCGGAGTCGGAGCACCCTGATAAACATCCGGAACCCAAATCTGAAACGGAACCGCGCCAATCTTAAAACAAAGCCCCGCCAAGACCAACAACGCTCCGATCAAGACCAGCGGGTTGTCTGGGTTCAAGGCAATGAAGCTGCCCAAGGCATCAAAATTAAGGGAATCGCCGGTTGCACCTGCCAGCGCGGGATTGCCCCCCACCCCATACAACAGGACAATTCCAAAAAGTAGGATGGAGGAACTCAAGGCCCCCATAATGAGGTATTTGATACCCGCCTCCAAAGAGAGCGAACTGCTCCGGCGATACGCCACCAGAACATAGAAGGCGACCGTAACCATCTCGAGCGCCACAAAGAGCATGACAAAATTATTGCTCTGCACCAGCAGCATCATCGCCGCCGCAACCAGAATCACCAAATGATAGAATTCCGAATGCGTCAAATTTTGCCGCGCCAGGAAAAGACCGCCCAAGTAAGACACCATCAGGGCGCTGAGCAAAAAGAAGACCCGCATTAGCAGCGTCCATTCATTGGACTGCAAAAGCCCCCCAAAGTAGGACTGCCCGATTTCCCCGCCGCAATCACTACAACCAAAAACCAACAGTAAAGCCAACACCAGCCCCTGCCCGGCAAGCGCTACCCTCGGAACAAGTTTGCGAATATTGGGCGAAAGTAATTCCAGCACCAACAAACCCAATGCCAGCACCGCCAGCAAAATCTCCGGCAGGATGACCCACCACTCATTCGTCGCCGCGATTCCGCGAAGCAAATCTGCCAATCCTTCGTTCATTAATGGGTTTCCTCCTGGGCTGCTTTTTCAGGTGTAACGGCGATGGGTTCAAATTGCGGCAGGGACTCCCCCGCCGGATAGAGCCCCGCTAATTCCGCGTCCGCCCGATCCGAAATCAAGCGGGGAAAGATTCCAATCAAGACAAGGGCCGCCAGCAGTACGAGGGCGGGCGCTTTTTCAAATCCCTGCACATCCTTGACGGCATCGCTTTCAAGGCGCGCCGCGAACTCCGCCCGGGGACTCCCAAAGAAAATATTGGCGACCGCCCGCAAGCCGTAAATCGCGGAAATAATAATACCGAGTGCCGCGGGCAGCACGAGCCAACGGGTCGTTTCTGTTTCCGCCAACGCGACGAAAATCGTAAACTCGCCCCAGAAATTCCCAAATCCAGGCAGACCAATACTTGCCATCGAGGCGGCAACAAAGAACGCACAAAGCACCGGGGCCTTTGTCGCAAGCCCGCCCATCGTTTTTAAATCAAAGGTCAGGCTGCGGTGATAAATGCAGGTCGAGAGCATGAATAACAGAGCCACAGACAAACCGTGCGCCACCATCATCAACAAGGCACCGCCCACCCCGACAACCGAGAAGGCCGCTATGCCGAGAAAGGCATAACCCATGTGCATGACCGAACTGTAGCCCAGCATCATCTTGAGGTCGCGCTGTGCGATCGTGATGAGGCCGATGATAATGATATTGCCCAAAGCGAGCCATGCGAGCCAGGGGAACCAGTGCGCCAGTCCCGCAGGTAAGAGCGGAGCCGCAATTTGCAACAGGCCATAAAGCCCAAACTTCTTCAAGACCCCGGCGTGCAACATCGCTGCTCCGGTCGGCGCGGCGGCGTAACCCTTGGGCGCCCAACTGTGAAAAGGGAACAGCGAAACCAGAATACCGAAGCCAAACAAAAGGAGGGCGAAGATATTGGCCTGCAAGGTCTCAGACAAGGGCTGCGCGGCGAGGTAGGCGCGCAATTCGGGAAGGGAGAAGGATTCTGCCCCGCTCGTCACGTAGAGCGCGATGAGGCCGAGTAAGGAAAGCATTGCGCCCAGCGTGAGGTAGATGGTCATCTCCATCGCGGCGCTGCGGCGACCGGTTCCACCCCAAACCGCGATCATGATAAAGGTCGGGATGAGGGCAAACTCGTGGAAGAAATAGAAGAAGAAGATATCAACCGAGGCAAAGGTGCCCATGAGACCGCCCTGCATGAAGAGCATGAGCGCAAGGTAGAGGTGCGGGCGCTCGGCATTTGAAAACATGGCGTAGAGACCCGCCGCGAAACCAACGACCCCCGCGAGCAAAAACAGCGGGAGGGAAATCCCATTCAAGCCCAAGTGCAGGTATATCCCGATTGATTCCAGCCCGGTCGCAAATTTCGACTCAAAGTTATAGCCCCCTACCAGCGCGGGATCAAAGCGGAAAGCCAGAAGGAGTGAGGCGAGCAAGGGCACCCCAAACCCGACCAGCGCAAGCGCGCGCCGTGAGCCTGTTGAAAACCCGGAACCAAAAGACAAGGCGATTCCCGCCAGCAATGGAACAAGGATGGCTGCCAGGAGGAGAGTTGCGTGCGTTTCGAACATAGCGGTTATCAAATTTCAGACAGGGATCTTAGAGCAGTCCTCCGGCAAAGGCCCAAAAGAGCAGCAGTCCTCCAAGGAACCAAAAGACATAAGCGTGAATGTTCCCCACATGCAGCGAGCGGGCTCCCAAGCCCAGAAGGGCAACCAGACCGGCACTACCGCGCACGATCAAACCCTTGAGTAGAAATATATCGAGGTAACTCAGGAGCGCCGCAAAGCGATCCTGCACCTTCGCGACATAGAACCCGTAGAGTTCATCAAACCAGAGTCGCCCCTTCAGGAAGCCAAAGACCGCGGGCGCTTTGCGTGCGAGGCGATCCTCCTTCGCTCCGGCTCCATAGAAGAAAAGCGCGGCGAGCAGACCCACCACCCAAGCGGCGGTACCAAAAATTAAGACCTGATGATGCATCGCGGCGTAGCCCTCCGCATGGTGGAGGTGATCCAAATCATAGCGGATTAATCCGCCCAGGGACTCAGGCCAGAGCTGGATCATGCCGCCTACAATGGAAAGCCCCGCCAGAATCACGAGCGGTACCACCATGGTGAGCGGACTCTCCTTCGCGTGGGAGGCCGCATCCGATTTCGGCTCCCCAAGGAAGGCGACCCAGAAAAGACGCCCCATGTAACCGGCGGTCAGGAAGGCCCCCAGCGTGAGGAGGATGAAAATCGGAGTCTTGCCGAGGCCGCCTGCGATCAGGATGGCATCCTTCGAATAAAAACCGGCGAGGCCGTAAACGCCGCAGAGCGCCAGAACCCCGATGGCAAAGGTAATCGCGGTGACGGGCATACGCTTGAGCAGACCGCCCATCTTGAAAATATCCTGTTCGTGATGGCAGCCGTGGATCACGGAACCGGCACCGAGGAAGAGGAGCGCTTTAAAGAAAGCGTGCGTGATGAGGTGGAAGAGCGCGACCCCGGGGTAGCCCAAACCAAAGGCGGCCGCCATGTAGCCCAGTTGCGAGAGGGTCGAGTAAGCGAGGATGCGCTTGATGTCATTCTGGGCGTAGGCACAGAACCCGGCGTAAACCGCCACCGCGGTGCCCAACCACGCCACAAAATCCAGGACCTCCACCGGAAAAAGAAAGACGATACGAATCAGGAAATATACCCCGGCCGCCACCATCGTGGCAGCGTGAATTAAGGCTGATACTGGGGTCGGGCCCGCCATCGCATCCGGCAACCAGACATGCAGCGGGAATTGCGCGGACTTGCCGATAAAGCCACACATCAGGAAGGCGGCGATCGTCGCGTTCACCAAGCCCGGATGCGCATTGGTGATTTGCTCCATCGCGACGAGGTCCGTCGTTCCAAAATGCCAATAGGCCGTCACGATCCCAACAAGGAAGCCCAGATCGCCGATGCGGTTTACGATAAATGCCTTCTTAGAAGCCGCCTTCGCCTCGTCTGTTTCCAAATAATGCCCGATCAGCATATACGAACTGAAGCCCACCAGTTCCCAGAAAACAAAAATCATGATGAGGTTATCCGCGAGGACGATTCCCGTCATGGAAAACATGAAAATCGAGAGCCCGCCAAAAAACCGGGCGCGGGATTTGTCGGTCTTCATATAACCCAAGCTGAAAATGTGAATCAACAAGCCGACAAAAGAAACCATCGCCAGCATGGTCGCGGCGACATCGTCAAAGAGGAAACCCATGCTCACTTTGAACTCGCCGAAGCTCAACCATTCCCAACTCGCGGTTATGGCGACATCCCCGCGCGCATTGATTGCGATAAAGGCACAGGCGCAAAGCGCGGAGGCCGCCCCCACCGAGAACGCTGCGGCAAGCCCACCCTGACGACGCAGGAAAAACGCGATCCCGGCGGCGGTTGCCAGCGGGGCGAGTAAGGTGAGGAGAAGTGCAGTTTGCGGAGACATTTTATTTAACGACTGAGCGCGTTGAGATGTTCGACCATGACGGATTGCCGGCGCTTGAAGAGCGCCACGATAATGGCGAGACCCAGCGCGACTTCCGCCGCGGCGACCGTGATGATAAAGAAGACGAAAAGGTTGCCATCCATCGTGCCGTTGTAGCGGGAGAATGACACCAGCGCGAGATTCACCGCATTCAACATCAATTCAAGCGACATGAAGATCACCAGAGTATTGCGGCGCAGGGTCACCCCCAGCATCCCAATTGCGAAAAGCAATCCGGCTACAATGAGAAAGGCGTTGAGTCCAATGGTCATGAAAAGAATTATCCGTCGGTAGTTTCAGATTCAGGCTTGGCTTCCGTGACGCGTTTACTGACGACGATAACCCCAACCATCGCGGCAAGCAGCAGGAATCCGGTCACCTGAAACGGCAACATGTATTTGGTGAAAAGGCTGTAGCCAAAGGATTTTGCGGAAGTGGTAAACGGGATGCCGTTGTTCGCACTGAGCCCGGTGGGGTTTTCTGCGACCTCGATCGCGGGCGGCACCGGAAGCGCCGCCGGATCGGTAAAGAGACTGATGATCAGGCCGGAAAGAATCACAAACCCCGCAAGCGCCGCAAAGATGCTCAACTTGGCGGGCTTGGCCCCGGAGCGGTCTTCATCGACATTGAGCAGCATGATGATGAACAGGAAGAGCACCATCACTGCACCAGCATACACCAGCACCTGCAGAATCGCGAGGAAGTAGGCCTCCAGCAAAACGAAGAGCGCGGCGGTTCCGATAAAGGAAACGATCATACACATCGCGCCGTTGACCGCATTCGGCAGCAGCACCATTGCGAGCGCTGAAATCAGCGTGATGCCGGCAAAAAGATAAAACAAAATATCAGTCATGGCGTGCGTCCTAGTGCCCGGGATTGCCCTCCAACTCCGCGGCCTTCTTCTTGTCCCATTTGAAATGTTGATCCGGAAGGGTTCCACCCAATTCATAGAGTTTGTCCTTTTTGTTGATCATCTCCTCGCGACTGTAACCGGAAAGCGAAAAGACGTCCTGCAAATAGATCGCCTCCTCCGGGCAGACTTCCTGACAAAAACCACAGTAGATGCAGCGGAGCATATTGATTTCAAATTCCTGCGGGGCCTTCTCGACGTGGGCGCGGTCCGGTTCGGCCTCGGCGTCGATCTCGCCGGGGGTAATCCGGATCGCCTTGGGCGGGCATACAAATTCGCAGAGCTGACAGGAAACGCATTTCTCGCGCCCGTTGGGATCCTTCACGAGGGTCGGCACCCCCCGGTAATTATCGGGAATAACAGGACGCTCCTCGGGATATTGCAGGGTGATGGGTTTCTTCAGCATATTGCCAAAGGTCGTTTTCAAACCCGTCGCGATCTGCGGGAGGAAGGTCTTCTCCGCGAAGGTCAAGGGTTTGCGTTCGATTACTTTGCTGGTAGCCATGAGTCGTAGCGGTTATAAGGCATCAATGAGGGCAATCAATAACGTATTGAAAACAAGATTTCCCACGGCGAGGGGAAGCAGGATTTTCCAACCAAGCGACATCACCTGGTCGTAGCGGAAACGCGGAAGGGTCCAGCGGATCCAGATGAAGAAGAAAATCATAAACCCGACCTTGGCGAGGAACCACAAAGCGGAGCAAACCGCGCCGGTCACCCCGGCGGGCCACGGATCGGCAAGACCGGGGAGGAAATGCCATCCACCCGCAAAGAGGAGAACGAAGATCGCCGAGCCCATGATGATGTGGGCGTATTCAGCGACAAAGAAGAGGCCAAATTTAAAGGCGCCGTATTCGGTGTGGAAGCCCCCCACGAGGTCGGTTTCCGATTCTGCCATGTCAAAGGGCAGGCGGTTGGTTTCTGCAAAAATCGCCACCAGGAAAATGAGCGCCGAGAGCGGTTGCCAGATTCCAAGCCATAGGGTCTCCTGTGACTGCACCACTCCGAAAAGGCTCATGCCATAGTCCGAACCGGGCGCCGCCGACCACATGAAGACCGGTAAAATCGAAACCCCCAGCGCGAGTTCATAAGAGATCATTTGCGCGGTGGAACGAATCGCTCCCAGGAAAGGGTATTTGGAATTTGAAGCCCAACCCGCCAGAACGATGCCGTAAACCCCAAGGGAAGAGATCGCGAGAATGAAGAGGAAGCCGACATCGAGGTTTGCGAGCGCGAGCGGTTGCACCACTCCAGCGGCGTCCACGTATCGACCAAAAGGCAGCACCACCATGGTGGTCAGCGCGGGCGTCAAGGCGATGATCGGGGCGAGGTAATAATAACCGAGCTTCACATGACCCGGAGTGATCTCTTCCTTAAAGAGAAACTTCAAACCATCCGCCGCCGGTTGGAATAATCCCAGCCCAGTCAGGAAGTCGCCCAAAATCGGCACATTTCCAATCAAAGGCAAACGGGTGCGATTTGGACCAACCCGACCCTGAATGTAGCTACAAATTTTGCGTTCCGCCAAAACGGCATAGGCACACATTCCCATGAAGACCGAAATCATCACCAAGGCGAAAATAACGGGCGAGATTACCGGCAACCATTCTTCAAATAACGTCATCGTATTCAATTAGTTCAGGCGGGAAGGGCTCCTACCGCCTCAGGTGTGGCAGGGTCAAATTTCAAATTTTTGCTTTCAACGAAATCCAGTTGCGGGAGCGAACCGGCCTCGAGTTTCAAACCTTCATCAGGAATCTTTTGCCAAGCCAAGCCTGCAAAGGCTCCCTCGCCTCCGCCCATCCGACTCCATACCTGCTCGATCGTGGGTGCCTGCGCACTTTCGCCCAGTAAATTCGCCTCCATCATTGCAAGCACTCCGAGCTCTGCAACCAAACCGCGCGGACCCGGTACCGCCGGGGCAAATTTCTGCAGGCGGAAGTTTTGATTCACGAAACTACCCGCCTTTTCAAAGACGCTCAAGGAGGGAATCACCACCTGTGCCACCTGACTCACCACATTTGCAAAGGCCCCCAGATAAACGATTTGAACCGTCTTTAATTGTGCTTCGGAAAGTCCCAGCTGCGTGAGGTCTTCGTGCAGGACCAAGAGGGTTTTAACCGCGCCGGAATCCACCTGCGCCGACAAGGAACTCAAGTCCGCCCCCGGTAATTCTGTAATCAAGCCATTCAATAAAGCGCCCCGTAAATTCGGACTGCGGTCCTCGGAAAGCAGGATGCCGTCCCCTTCCCCCACGTGCTTCACCAGAGAAACCGAGGCGCCGGTTTCCTTGGCAATCCCCTGTACAATAAATTGTTCCTCAACGGTGCTGTGGGCAGAAGCCACTACCGCAACCGAGCCCGCAGCCAAAAGTTTGGCGGCGGCCTGTGCCGCGACCTCCGGGCTCTGGTGCACTCCGTCAACGGTGTAGTGCGTCAAACGGTCCTCCGATTCATAGGGCTTGAAGCAATCGCGACCACTGTCAGTCATCCAGGTTTCGTTCACCGCATCGTTGCGGCGTGGCGTGATGCGGTAAATCTTCCCTTCGCGACTCCAGACGGTGGTGTTGGCGCCCACGCTGCTCTCGGTGCAGATGCTATTGGTGCGTTTGAGGAACCAAACCCGCATCTTGAAACGAAAGTCCGAACTCGTTAGCGCACCGACCGGACAAATATCGACCGTGTTGAGGGAGTAATTATTCGCCAGCTCCTTGCCGGGATAACAAGTCAGGGTCGAGTAGGTGCCGCGATCGACAAAGCCAAGCACGTCGTCTTTGGCAACCTCCTGCGAAAAACGCACACAGCGCGAACAAAGAATACAGCGTTCGTCGTCGAGCGTGACGCGCGGTCCCAGCACGGTGCGTTTCGGTTTCACGTTTTTGTCCTCGATGAAACGGCTGTAGCCGCGCCCGTGATCCGCGGAAAATTCCTGTAAACGGCATTCCCCAGCCTGATCGCAAATCGGGCAATCGAGGGGGTGATTGATCAAAAGAAATTCAGTGACGCCGTTGCGGGCTTCCTTGACCATTTCGGAATTGGTCCGCAAGTGCATCCCGGGCACTACATTGGTGGCGCAGCCAATTACGGGCTTGGGGCCCCAGCCGATTTCCTGGACGCCATTCTCGTCGAGGATCGCCTCGCCGGTGCCACGATCGCGCATTGGCATGCCCATCTCGATCAGGCACATGCGGCAATTACCCGCAATCGACAGCTTCGGATGATAACAATAATGCGGAATCTCTTTTCCATGAAGCTTGGCGGCTTCAATGGCGTTGGCGCCCTTGGGAACCTCCACCTCGTTTCCGTCGAGGTTGATCGTGATCATTTCGCTGGTGCCGTTTGCGCTCATTTTAAATTAAAGTGGTCTCCGTAGCGGCGGGTTTGCCCTCTTTCCGGCGAGACGCCTGTTCCTTCGCCTTTTCAACAAACTCGTCCTTGAATTTTGCAATAAAGCTCTGAACCGGCCAGGCCGCCGCTTCCCCGAAGGCACAAATCGTGCGACCGGCAATTTGATCCGCGATGTCGTTCAATAAATCCGCGTCTTCCTCGCGTGCCTCACCCGCGCACATACGCGCCGTGACCTTGCGCATCCAGGGAACCCCTTCACGGCAGGGTGTGCATTGCCCGCAGCTTTCGTGCGCATAGAAATAGTTAATGTTGGCAAGCGCCTCCACCATATCGGTGGAATCATCCATAATGATAACGCCCCCCGAACCGGACATCGAGCCGACCGCCGCAAGGCTGTCGAAATCCATCGGGATATCCTCGATGCCCCAGTCAAATTCGGTGCCGTCTTTCAGCTTGCCCGTAAAACGTTCGTCGGCACGCAGGATCTTGGAAGACGAACCGCCGGGAATGACCGCCTTCAATTTACGGCCGGGCTTGAGACCGCCGCACACATCATTGATGAGTTGACCCAGCGTAAGGGCCGCGCAGGGAAATTCATAATAGCCGGGTTTTTGGACGTGCCCGGACACGCACCAAATGCGCGTGCCGGTATTGCCCGGGGTGCCGATTTTAGAGAAGGCTTCGCCGCCCATTTCGATGATGTGTTTCACATCACAAAGGGTTTCGACATTATTGACGATGGTAGGGCACTGATACAGACCCAGCGCCGCCGGGAAATACGGCGGTTTGATACGCGGGTTGGCGCGGTTGCCCTCGAGGGATTCAATCAAGCCGGTCTCTTCACCACAGATGTAGGCCCCCGCGCCGCGGTGCACGATGATGTCACAGGAGTAGCCAGAGCCCAGAATGTTGTCCCCCAGCAAATTCTTGGCGCGTGCCTCCTCAATCGCTTCCTCCAGAATGCGGTAACCCTCAAAGAATTCCCCCCGTATGTAGATGAAGGCGAGCTTCGCTTGAATCGCAAAGGCAGAACAAAGCATGCCCTCGATCAATTGATGCGGATCCTTGTGAATGATCTGACGGTCCTTGAAGGTGCCGGGTTCTGATTCGTCGGCATTGCAGATTAAATAGATCGGTTTGCCGGACTTGCGGTCGAGGAATTTCCATTTCACGCCGGCGGGGAAACCCGCTCCTCCGCGACCCCGTACCCCCGAGGCGGTGACTTCCGCGCAAATGTCCTCCGGCTTCATGGTGACCGCCTTTTTTAACTGCTCGTAGCCACCATGCTTCAGGTAGCAATCAATGTCGCGGGTGTAGCCCGGTGAATCGATGTGCTTAAAAATCAGTCGTTGTTCTTCGAGTGCCATCCTTGTGATTTCCGAATTTAAAGGGTTCCCTGTTTGATTTTTTCAGCGAGTTCGCTGGCGGCTTCAAGCCCAACGTCGGTATATTCCGTTTCGCCGACCATCACGACCGGCGCCTTCCCGCAATCGGCGTGGCATTCCACGAATTCAAGCGTCACTTTCCCGTCCTCGCTGGTGTGCCCCACCTTGACGTTCAACTCCTCCTCCAGGCGGCGACAGGTTTGATACGCCCCGCCCAGCGCGCACGGCAGCGTGCGGCAGACCCGCACATGGTATTGACCGGTTGGTTCACGCCGCAGCATCGGGTAAAAAGTCACAATTTCCGCAATATTGATCGGTTCCAGCTCAAGGCGCTCCGCGATCCATTCAATCGCTTCGTCCGAAAGATAACCCTGATCTTCCTGCACGAGATGGCAGAGCGGCAGTGCCGCACTTCGCATGACCGGATAACGCGGAATCAGGCGGTCAATTTTTTCAATCGTTTCAGGCTTTAAATTCATAGCTTCGAATCTAGCGGTCACACTCCCCCATCACGAAATCCAGCGATCCTAAAATCACGGTAATATCTGTCATGTAATGGCCGGGTACAAGTTTGTCGAGTATACTGAGCGAGCAGAAAGAAGGACCGCGAATCTTGAGACGGTACGGTACGCCCCCACCCTTTGAGACCACATAAAAACCAAGCGCCCCTTTAGGGTTCTCCGCTTCAAAATACGCCTCCCCGGCTGGAATTTGCGGCCCCTCGGTCGTGATCATGAAATTCTGAATCAACTCCTCCATGCTCGTCAGCACTTTTTCTTTTGGCGGCGAGAAGATACGCTTCGCATCCTCCGCGTAAAAACTGCCATCGGGAATCGTATCAATGACCTGACGAATAATACGCACCGATTGGCGCACTTCTTCGGCACGGAGCAAATAACGGTCGTAGCAATCACCCGTTGTACCGACCGGCACATCAAAATCATACTTGTCGTAACCGAGGTAAGGCTTGTCCTTGCGCAGGTCGAGATCCACGCCCGAGGCACGCAGATTCGGCCCCGTCAGCCCATAAGCGATGGCGTCCTCGCGCGAGATAACTCCGATGCCCTGAGTGCGATCCACGAAAATCCGGTTGCGGGTCAACAACTTGTCAATTTGATCCAGGACCGGAAGCACTCCATTGATAAAATCCGTCACGCGCCCGAGCCAGCCCTCAGGGATGTCGCGCGCCACCCCACCAATCCGGGTGTAGCTCGTAGTGAAACGTGCCCCCGTCAGTTCCTCAAATAAGGTATAGAGTTTTTCACGCTCCGTGAAGGTGTACATGAAGACCGTCCAAGCACCCGCATCCATTCCGAAAACCCCGATCCCCAACAAATGCGAGGAAATGCGCGCCAATTCACAGCACAAAACCCGAATCGCCTGACAACGCTCCGGAACCTCCAACGCCGCCAACTTTTCCACCGCCATTGCAAACGCCACATTGTTCGCCAGCGGCGCGAGATAGTCCAAACGATCCGTGTAAGGCACGAACTGATTGTAGGTCATGTTCTCCGCGATCTTCTCATCACCCCGGTGCAAATATCCAATGACCGGTTCACACTTCGTGATGATGTCACCGTCCAATTCCGTCAACAGACGCAACACCCCGTGAGTCGTCGGGTGAGACGGCCCCACGTTCAGGGCCATGGTTTCGCCCTTCAGCTCTTCCTCCGCCACGCCTGCGCGCGCGCCGAGATCTCCAATCGAAATTTCCTTAGTGGTGGCCATTAGCGGTTCTCCTCCTTTTCCGTCCAACTCTCATCCTTCGCCTGCGGTTCAATTTCCCGCATCGTTCCATCCGCAGAAGAAACAAAGGGCCCGCCCATCATGGGTGCCGGCAACACTTTCGCATTGGCGGTTTCCGCCACATCCGCTGCCGGGAACGGCACTTCGATCCCCGCCAGTGGAAATTCCTTCCGCAAGGGGTGATAAGGATAGTCCTCCCACATCAGGATCCGTTTCAAATCCGGGTGACCCTCGTAGCGAATGCCCATCATGTCGTAGGTCTCGCGTTCGTGCCAGTTCGCCGCCGGAAAGATCCCTGCCAGACTCGGGAGACTCGGCGCGGCATCATCGACGCAATCCGACGCAATCCGAATATAGGCATGGTGCGTCGTTGAAAGAATATGGTAAATCCCGGTAAAGCGCGGGCTCGTCTCGGCAGTCCAATCAATTGCGGTCACATCCAATAAAAGATCATAGCCGAAATCATCGCGCAAGGCGGTGCAGAATTCCAAGAGATGCTCCGCCGGACAATTAACCGCAAGGTGATCCGCAGAATCCCGCTCGGTCAAGTAGGCGAAACGCTCCTTCAGGGATGCGAAATTCGCGTCGCTCATGTTACGACTCCTTCCCCGCGAGGGCCGGCGCAACCGCGGCAGCCTTCGGTGCAGTCAAGTTCTTGACCGAGCGCTCCCGGCCAATCTTGTCTTGCAGTTTAATCATGGCATCCAACAGCGCCTCGGGGCGCGGCGGACAACCGCTCACATAAACATCCACCGGCACGATGCGGTCCACCCCCTGCAGGGTCGCGTAGGAACGATACATCCCGCCCGTACTCGCGCAGGCACCCATCGCAACCACCCACTTCGGTTCCGCCATCTGTTCATAAATGCGGCGTACCACCTCTGCCATTTTATACGTCACCGTACCCGACACGATCATACAATCCGCCTGGCGCGGCGAGAAACGCATGACCTCCATTCCAAAACGGGAAATATCAAAGCGCGAGGCCCCCACCGCCATCAGCTCAATCGCACAACAGGCCAATCCCATCGGCATCGGCCAGACCGAGTGCTTCCGTATCCAATTGATAACAGCGTCCGCCTGAGTGACGACGACCTCACCTTCGACTTTGCTGTTGTAACCTAAGGTTGTGTTTTCTGATTTCATTTGATTCCAAGAATCATCTGTTTTGAAGTGCCGTAACTTACGAGACCCCACAATCCATGCAAGCTACAATTTGAATTTGTCCCATCACAATAACGATATAAGCATAGACTCTGCCATTTCAGACAACTTTTAGAACTTCACCATGCCCACCTACACCTACGAGGAAATCCTGCCCGACGGCAGCCCCGGCACCCGCTTTGAGGTCATTCAAGCCATGTCCGACGCGCCCCTCACCCAGCATCCCCACACCGGAAAACCCATCCGCAAAGTGCTCGCCAGCCCCGCCCTCAACACCCGTTACTCCGAAAAAGCCAACCAGCGCGCCCTCGACAATAAAAACCTCACCCTAAAAGGCTTCACCCAATACGAGAAGGACAAACTCACCGGACGCTACCACAAAACCGCCGGCAACGACCCCCGCGCCCCCGATATTATTGAAAAGCCAAAAAACTGAGCACGCCCCGGAAAGGTTAGGAACGTCCATCCGCACCTATTTTATTTACAAATTGCGCCCATGTACTATATGTTGAAAATTATATACCGTGAACAAAATCATCAATAGCCCCATCGCCATCACTTTAATCGTTATCCTAGCGGCATTCGTCCTCGCAAAGCAAAACAAAGCTCACCTCGCAGGCGAGATACAGGCCACATATGATACACTTGTTGCGATTGCTGCAGACGCCACGAGTGATGCCGAAAAAACCAAGGCCGTTCAGGATTTAGCGGAACAATTAGCCAATCAAATCAAAGTGGGGTTCTCGAGTGGTTGGAACAACAATGATGAGTCCGACAAAAAATTCTCATTTCTTGAGGTGCGCAAACAAATCAAAATCGAAAATTTGAAAGAAATTCCCACCCAATGGGAAACGCGGCAAAGCGTCATCTTTACCCTCAAGAATGAGAGTGACTACCCCATTGAGCATATCAATCTTAACCTCGATTACTACAAAGATGGCATCCTCATCGACACAAAGCACAAATCGCTTCATGGAATAAAAATTCTGGCTCCAGGCGAAGCGACTTCCGTAAAGGAGGAGCGCAGTTTCCCCAAACGCGATAACCCGGAAGAAATGGAAGCGCTTATCTT
Source organism: Opitutia bacterium (assembly GCA_042096455.1). Classification (GTDB taxonomy): domain Bacteria; phylum Verrucomicrobiota; class Verrucomicrobiia; order Opitutales; family Coraliomargaritaceae; genus UBA7445. Next base: position 1,530 of record JBELLU010000006.1, on the reverse strand, counting down.
TGACAGCGTGAAAGCCAACATAACTTCCTTTCAGATAATTAAAGAATAAAGCGGCTCAAATCAGATGCATCAAGACGGCATCATCCACCCCAAGAGGTACTTCCAAAAGACGTCGCGCATTTTTGGCGTAATCCTTTTGGCTTATGGGGCATACTTGATTGTTGACGGTTTAAAAGAGATTCAACTCGCAAGCGAAAGCTCAAAATGGCCTCAGGCAGAAGGCTACATCATTGAGTCCCGCATGGAACAAAAAAGAGGGACCGAGTGGTATGGTTGGCAGATAAAAAAAGAAACGTTCTATACGGCCGTGATTTCCTATGAATACCAAGTGGGAGACCATAGTTACAGGGGAAGTCGGATTGCCTTCGGAGACGCCAGCTTTTTCCAGAAAGACAGCCCAATAATGCCAAAACTTAGGCTCAAATCGTATCCGAGTGGAAAACAGGTGCCTGTCTTTTACCGTCCCAATAAGCCGCAAATGAGTGTTTTAGAGCCCGGCCCCTCGCAGCTCATGTGGCTCGGACCCGGCCTTGGACTTACCTTAATTCTGCTCGCATTCGTCACCGCCATTGCCTTGCCTAGAAACCGATCCCTCCCCGCCGAAACCCTCGGTTCAGTAAGCCGCAAAAATCTCACAAACAGATAAAAACTCAACTCTTCATTCTCTTTCTTGCGAGTGTCGTCAGCGCATTCGGCACAGTAAGAAGCCTCATTAGATTGGATCCTCCTAAAATTGAGGAGATCGCCTCCTTCAGCCACATTGACCCCACATGGTCTGATTACGGTTATTTCACTTCTGATTTTGCTGTAATTGCCAAAAGAAGCAAAGCAACCATCCTGCGTTTTCTGGTAGAAGGAAAGCTCTTTTATCAACGTAACAAAATAAAGGATTTTATAAAAACCCATAAGCTCTCCAACATCAGTCTCTCGGAAGAGAATGTGGATCAGAGAGGGGTACTTGTCACATATTCAGGAAAGGTATTTTTCTGGCAGCTTAAATCAGACAATCTCCTACGCCTGGGAGATGCCAATGGCGCACAATGTTACTTGCTCTTATCCGAATTGTGGCACGAATCGGCTCTCAAAGCACACATGGAAAAACTCGAACGAGAAAAAAACTATCCAAAAAACCCGCTGCGCGACGTGCCGATTGAAAAAAAAATAGAAACCCTCCTTAGAGGCATTGAAGACACCACGATTGCTTATCAAGAGAAACTGACTCCTCTAAAGAATTTCTATATAGAATGCAGGCGCGAGATTGATTCATTTCCGCGCAATGAAGAAGGTAAATTTGAATACCCGGAAGACCAAAAGCGCTCTCTTCAAATATTAAGAAAGATACAGACTGAAAAATCTTTTGTAGAACTAATTGCCCAACGCATCTTTGACTACGGGAAAAAAGTTGAGTTGCTTAAGATCGAACAAGAATTTGGTCCAACTCATAATGCGCTTTCTGATCTTATCATTAGTGGCATGGACTAAAATCCGTTTCAAAAATTTCCGAGTTCTCGCGGTTATTTAAATTTACAA
>JBELLU010000005.1:41078-51357 GCA_042096455.1 Opitutia bacterium | reverse complement strand
TCAGACACCGGTTTCGAGATTTCCGCAGCTTTCATTTTCAGAGCCCGGTGAAGTTCTTCTTCAAAATAAACGGTCGCGCGTTTCATTCTTTAACATAAAAACGTTATAACGTTAAAGTGTCCAAATCTTTTGGAGGGAAGCAACCGGGCTTCAAAATAAACCGAGCTGGTCGTCCTCCGCGGCGGAGGATTCCCCGGAGCGGGTTTTTTTCATGCGTTTGCGGAGGAGGTTGTGGGAAGAATCATCGGCCTCGAGGCGTTCAAGGATAGTTTTGGCGCGGTCGATGACGGTATTGGGGAGTCCGGCGAGGCGGGCGACCTGAATGCCGTAGGAGCGGTCGGCGGCGCCTTTGGTGACTTGACGGACAAAGATGATTTCGTCGTTCCATTCTTTGACGACGACGGTGTAGTTCTGAAGGCGGGAAAGGGTTTTGGCGAGCTGGGTGAGTTCGTGGTAATGGGTGGCAAAGAGGGTACGGGGGCCGGGGCCTTCGGCGGGGTGGAGGTGTTCAATGACGGCCCAGGCGATGGAGAGACCGTCGTAGGTGCTGGTGCCGCGCCCGATTTCGTCGAGGATGATGAGGCTTTTGGGGCTGGCGTTATTGAGGATGTTGGCGGTCTCGTTCATCTCGACCATGAAGGTGGAGTTCCCCCGGGCGAGTTCGTCACTGGCACCGACGCGCGAGAAGATGCGATCGACAAGGCCAAGGCGGCAACTGCCGGCGGGGACCCAGGCGCCGCACTGCGCCATCAGAACAAGGAGGGCGACCTGTCGGATATAGGTGGATTTACCCGCCATATTGGGACCGGTGATAAGGGCGATTTGGGGGTGGTCGGGATCGGGACCCTTGCTGTCGAGGCGGCTGTCGTTTGGCACAAAGGCGTGGGTGCCGGCGAGACCGAGGCGTTCTTCGCGCATCATTTGTTCGACGACGGGGTGGCGACCCTGTTCGATTTCGAGGGCGTCGGAATTGTCGAGCTCGGGCAGGCAGTAGCCCCACTCGCGGGCGAGGCGGCCCCAGCCGGTAAGGACGTCGATTTCCGCGAGGGCGGTGGCGGTTTCGCGGAGAGGGTCGGCCTGGGTGAGGATCGCCTCGATGAGTTCGAGGAAAAGGCTTGCTTCGCGCGCGAGGGCCTTTTCATCGGCCTGCAGGATTTCGCGTTCGCGTTCCTTGAGGACTTGGGTGGTGAAACGCTCGGCGTTTTTCATGGTTTGCCGGCGGGTGTAGTCCTCGGGCACGCGCTCGAGGTTACTTTTGGTGACTTCGATGTAGTAACCAAAAGCCCCGGTGTAGCGGATGCGGAGGTTTTTGATCCCGGTGCGTTCCTGTTCCTGTTGCTCGAATTCGGTAAGCCATTGTTGGCTGTCGCGGGTTAGGCTGCGGCAATGGTCGAGTTCGTCGTCGTAGCCGTCGCGGATCGCGCCGCCCTCATCAATTTTGGCGGGGAGTTCCTCGGCGAGGGCGCGTTCGAGCTGTTCAAAGAGGGGAGAGAAATCGTGGAGGCGTGCCGCCAGTGCCGCGACGGGGGTTCCGGGGAATTCGAGGAGGGTGGTGGCGATGGCGGGGAGGGCTTGGAGGGTTTCACGGATCCCGCCCAGTTCGCGGGGGCTGCGCAGGCGGTTTTGGAGTCGCCCGAGAATGCGCTCGAGGTCGCGGATGCCCCGCAGTTGGGTTTGAAGCTCGGAAGTAAGTCCCTGACTAGTGACAAATTCCGCAACGCACTGTTGGCGGCGCTGGATTTCCGGGAGGGCGCGCTGGGGCGCGGAGAGCCAGCGTTCAAGGCAACGGGCGCCGGGAGCGGTCACGGTGGCGTCCATCGCGGCGAGGAGGGAACCCTTGCGGGTATTGGCAGCGGACTTGAAGATTTCGAGGCTGCGGAGGGTGGCGGGGTCGAGGAGGAGGGTTTGCTCGGTGCGGAATTCGCGGAGCTGGCGCAGGTTTTTAGGTTGGGCGCAGAGGGTTTCGGTGGCGTAATGGATGAGGGCTCCGGCGGCGCCGAGGGCAGGGTGTTCGCGGGCGATGCCAAAGCCGTCGAGGTTGAGCACGCCGAGGGCGTTCATTACCGATTGAACCCCGGCTTCGGGTTCAAAATGATAATCCGGGAGGGTGGTGCAGGCGCGGTCGCGGCAAAAATCCTGAAAGCGTTGCGCGGCGGGGCGGGGGTCATCGCGCCAGGCGGCACTGGATTTTTCAGGCAGCAAAATTTCGCGCGGGTCGACGCTTTCGAGGGCGGCAAAGAGATCTTCGGGGTCGGTCTCGGCGGCGAGGAGGAATTCGCCGGTGGTGAGGTCGAGCCAGGCGGCCTGGAGGTCGTTTTTGCGGAGGTGAAGGGCGAGGAGGAAATGGTTACGCTGCGCTTCGATCTGGCTGTCGGCGAGGCGGGTACCGGGCGTGATGATGCGGGTGAGTTCGCGTTTGACGAGTTTGCCGGGCTTCGGTGTTTCAACTTGGTCGCAGATGGCGATTTTGATGCCTTGGTCGAGGAGCTTCTGAATATAATTATCGGCGGCATGGTAGGGGATGCCTGCCATGGGCATCCCGTGGCGATAGGTTAGGGTGATGCCGAGGGATTGCGCGCCGCGTTCCGCGTCCTGATTGAAGACTTCATAGAAATCCCCAAGGCGAAACAGAAGGAGGGTATCATCTGAGAGCCTGGCACGCATTTCGTGCCATTGTTGCATCATTGGTGTGATTTTCTTCGTCTTTTGCGCGGGCATGCCTCAAGTGTGGGAAGTGGTTACATTGACAGCAATGCTTACGAATCAAAAGCGAATTTTCTTTTAATTCATTATGGTGGGGTTCTTTTTTGGGTGCGTATAAAGACGGGGTTACTTTTATTTAGAAAATGAGTGTTGCTTTACATGGGGAGGTTTTTGGATCGGAATCAATGCCTGGAGCGGTGATGCTGCACGGGTTGCTTGGAAGCGGGCGGAATTGGAGCACCATCGCGCGGGCGTTGGAGGGGGACTTTGCGGTGCATGTGGTAAATTTGCGCAATCACGGGCAGTCGCCGCACGCGGAATCGATGCGTTGGTCGGAACTGGTGGCGGATTTGGAAGCCTACCGCGAGCGGGCGGGGCTGGAGTCGATGGTGTTGATGGGGCATAGTTTGGGAGGCAAGATCGCGATGCGTTACGCCTGCGAATATGGGGAGCGGGTGAAGGGGCTGGCAGTGGTGGACATTGCGGCGAAGGCGTACCCGCCGTATCACGAGGCGGAGTTTCGCGCCATGAAGCGTTTGGCGGTGGAGGATTTGCTGAATCGCAAGGAGGCGGAGGAATTGTTGAGCACCGAGGTGCCGGATTGGGCGTTGCGGCAGTTTTTGCTGACGAATCTGGTGCGGGACGGGGCGACGGGGATCTTCAAATGGCAGATTAATTTAGAGGCGCTGCATGCCAGCTTGCCGCACATTCGGCAGAACTCCTTGCGGGAGGAGGATCGTTACGCTGGGCCGAGCCTCCTGGTGCGCGGGGGGCGCTCGAATTTTTTAGAGGACGGGGATTTCGAGCGGATGCGCGTCTGGTTACCGCATTTAGAGGAAGTCCTCTTGCCGGAGGCGGGGCACAATGTGCACGTGGAAGATCGGGCCGGGTTCCTCCATGTATTGCAGGGCTGGCTCCGCAGGGTTCAATAAAAGCTGCTTTGGTTTTGCACCCCGAGGCATTTTTTATTTATTTAGGAGCATGACGCAAAGCACCCAATCTGAAGCCAAGGCGGTCGCGTCCGCCGGTTTCGCGGAAGTCTATGATCCGGTAAAGCCCTATCTGGCGGAACTGGACGCCTTTCTGCAGGCGCAGGTTGAGGAGTTGGAGCCCGAGGTGCAGGATCAAGTGCGCTATGTTTTTGGTCACAGCGGAAAGCGCTTGCGCCCGATGCTGGTGGCTTACAGCGGATGGAAGGGGACAGCTCCCGATTGCGCGGCGCAACTGGTAAAACTGGGCGCGGTTATCGAATTGGTGCATCTGGCGACGCTGGTGCATGATGATATTCTGGATGAGGCCGAGACCCGCCACCGGCAGGAAACCGCCGCCAAGAAATTCGGGCCGGCCGCCGCGGTGCTCATCGGAGACGTTCTTTTTGCACATGCCCTCAAACTTGCGGCGGAATTTCCCACCACCGAAATATGCCGAACCGTCGCGCAGGCGACGGCCCGCGTTTGTGCCGGGGAAATCGCGCAGACCTACCAACGCGGCGAGGTGAATTACGACCGGGCGTTCTACTTCCGTGTGATCCAGCTCAAGACTGCGGAACTCTTTGAGGCCTCCTGTCGTTTGGGTGCCAAGGTGGCGGGTTATTCTGGGGAGTTCAGTGAAGCGGCGGGCGACTTTGGCCGTCATCTTGGAATCGCCTACCAAATTTTTGATGATCTGGTCGATCTCTACGCCGAGGAATCCATGATTGGCAAAACCCTCGGCACCGACCTTGAGAAGGGCAAATTCACCCTGCCGCTCTTGTTGCTTCTTGAGCAGCTTTCCAGCGAGGACCGGGAGGCGCTCCTGGCGCGATACAACACGGGGGACCCCATTGTGACGGCGGAATTCATGCAACGGCTTCACGAGTTTCCCATATTTGAGGCGGTGGTCGCGACTTTTGAGGAACACCTCGGGCAAGCGGCTACCGCGATCGCACCCCACGCCGAGCTCGCGCCGGTCCCCGCGCTGCAACAAATCGCCGAACTCGTTCGCGCCCAACTCGGGCGCATTAGTTAGCAAAATGTATTGAGTTATAACTAACGCCATCATATTTTTTAAAAATGGAAACAAAACACCCATTTTTTAAAGGAATATACCGGCTTCCGGATGCGGCTCTAATATTGGGCATACCGCTTCCAAAACTTAGAAGGTGGTTAAAGACAGACTTTAGTGATATGAATTCTGTTTGCGAAGGCGCTAATCCCTACGGAGTGGGCACCAGCGGTATTTGCGGGGAAAGCCATGATAAGTATATAAATTTTTTCTCATTGATAGAGCTTTTTACCGTATTTCAGTTACGTAATGGAGGCGTCTCTTTTGCAGCAATCAGAGCGGTAAGAGAGGGACTGAAACAAGACCACAACACAAATCACCCTTTTGCCATGAAGGGCTTGCTTTCAGATGGTAAAAAGATGACGCGACAGCAAAGTGATGGGGAGTCCTTACTGCTTAATGAACCGGGGCAGAGGGCATTTTATGGATTCTTGAAAGCGTTCTATGAACGACTCGATTTTAGTGAAGCTTCAGACTTAGCGATTCGCTATTATCCGCTTGGTAGAGATTCCTCGATAGTAGTAGATCCCCGGGTTTCTTTTGGGCGTCCTGTTATCAAGGGGACGGCGATTACTACGGAAACAATACGAACACACTTCACCGGCGGTGATCAACCCAAGTCAATCGCAGTAGATTTTGAGATAACTGAAATTCAAGTAGATGATGCACTTGAATTTGAAAACAGTCTTGCGGCATGAAAATCTATTTTGATGAAAATTTTTCGCCGCATTTTATCAGAGGCCTCAGTCATATACAACGGGCGCACCCCAACCATGGAATAGAAGTAAAATCTATTAAGGAGGTTTTTGGCGGTGGTACGCCTGACGAGGAATGGATTCCGAAAATTGCTCAACAACATGGGGTAGTGGTAACGCAGGATTTAAAGATCAGGCGTTTGCGGCACCAGTGGTAATTGTGTAGCAAGTACAAATTGGGACTTTTCTTTATCAAGCCTCCTAAAAATGGATGGAGTTACTGGGCCATCGTGAAGCGGATTATTAACTTTTGGCAACAAATTCAAAGCATCAGCATGAGGGAACGAAAGCCCTTTGCTTATATCCTCTCGGCGACTAAATCTAAGCTGGAAAAACTTGATAATAAATAACTACATCAACCGCTTTTGAGTCGCTTCCCATTCCTTGCGTCGTTCGTCCGAAAAACCGGGGAGGCGCCCTTCGTCGAAATCCATCATATCCATGACCGATAGAATTTCGCCGATTTTTTCAGGGGTGCCCATATTGGTAAGGGATTCCGCGAGGAACTCGCGCCCCGCTTCGGTTTGTCCCTTATGGACCACTTCGCGATTCCAGTCATCGGCCCGCAGATCTTCGGGAAAGAGCTCCTTAAGCTGCGACTCAAGCGCGGCGGCATCCTCGCCCGCATCTTCGACCGCCTTTAAAACATCCTTCGGATCAATCCCAAGGTGCATGCAGAGAAAACGATCAAAGCCGCGGCAAAAATTCTTTTGATAGGATTTGGGTAATTCCCCGCGCAGGTGCTTGCGGCATTTTGCGATAAAGCGCGGCAGGTGTAAGAGGCCGCAGGAATGCGCCTCATAGGGGGAGGGGAGGTCGAAGCAGATTGCTCCGGTGGGGCCGAGTTCTTCGTCACTCATGACAAAGAGGAAAAAGGGGAACGGGCAAAGGTCAAGCGGGCGATACACCGCCCGACCTCCGCCCGTTCCTCCGTTTTAGAATTCCATGCGCAGGCCAACCGCGATATTACGTCCCGGCAATGGCACTTCTTCTTTTAAATAAGAAGTGTGATGCACGATTTTGCGATCGAGCAAATTATTGGCGTTTGCAAAGAGGCTGAGCGTTTGGCCGCTAGACAGAGCGAAGCTTTTGCTCAGGTGGGCGTCCAGTTGTGTATAGCCCGAGGTCTCGCTTTCGTAGGTTGCGGTATCCTTTTGACGCAGAGCCTGGGTGAGGTCCAGGCCCACCTTCCAATCGGGGCTCGCATAATCGAGACCGATGCCGAGGCGTACCGGCGGAATGCGCGGCAAGGATTCTCCGGAACCGCGTTTCTCCGCCTGGATCCAGTCTGCCATGAGGTTCAGGCTCAAGGCATCTTCACCTTTACGATAGAGGACGCGCTCGTAGCTCGTTTCGATCCCATAGAAGTTCGCATCCACTGCCTCATATTGGTAGGTGTCAAGGGCGTGTTCATCCTCGAAGTTGGGATCTGTTTCCGGACGTCCTTCATCATCGGTTTCATACCCGAGATACTCACTATTAATATAGTCATCAAAACGGGTATAGAAAACGGTCACACTTGCGGAGTCATCTGCTCGTGCAAACTCATAGGTCAGGTCCAGACCAAGGGCGGTTTCGACCTCAAGCGAGGGGTCCCCGATTTCATAGCGCTGGGCCGCGATGTGGGTTCCCTCGCTGTAAAGTTCGGTGGTGGCGGGATGACGCTGGGAGCGCTGCAGGCTTAGTTTGAGGGTTTGCTGCGCATCGATATTCCAGATGGCGCTCGCGGCAGCACTAATCGCCTCATCGGAATAATGGTTTGCAATGCCATCCGCTTCGATGCGTTTGTGCTCGAGGCGACCTCCCAGTTCATAATGCAAGCGCTCGCCATGCCAGTGTTCGTTGAAGAAGAGGGCTCTGTTGCGGACTTCCGAGCTGGGAATGAAGGCCTCATCGCCGACGATGGAAGTATCGGTATTCGAAACTTGAATACCAACAATACCGGTATCAGTTCCGGCCCAGGGCTTATGAGCGATTTCACCACGCAGCTCCCAGCCGGTGCAGTCGTAGCGGATCTCAGGGGCCCCGTCTACGATTTCCTCGTGATGGTAATCGGTATGTCCGGCACGCAGGCGCAAGGCCTCCACCCAGGCAAAGGGCTCGGAGATTTGGTATTCCGCGTTGAGACGCCGCGTTTCCATTTCAATGTAAACGCCCTCTTCCTCATCGGCGGGAGCACCGCCTCCGCCATGATCTTCATGTGCGTGACCAGGCACTCCGTAGTCCGAGTCCAGGTCGGTGTAAGCGAGGCCAAAGTAATGATCCTCCCCGAAGAAGCGGGTCGCACCGAGGGAATAATAACGGGACTCCTGGAAACTATTATCCAGTTTGGGCTCCTCGAATTTGGGGACGCGATAGTTTTCGTTCTTGCGTTCCAACGCGGTGGCTCGCAGCACCCAGTCTTGGTTGCCGGCGCTGAAGTGCCCCGCGCTTGTTTTACCGTTTGAGACGGAGTCATAACGGGTTTCGAGCGCACCACCAAAGCCTGAAGCCGGGGCGCGTTCCCTGGGGAGGGATTTATCGACCACGTTGATGGCACCACCGATTGCGGAACCTCCGTAGAGAAGGGTGCTGGGGCCACGCAGTACTTCCACCCGGTCGATCAGCAGCGGCTCGAGAGCCACCGCGTGGTCCGCACTGGTTTCCGAAACGTCGAAGGCTTGAATGCCGGAATCGAGAATCCGAACCCGGGGGCCGTCGAAGCCGCGCAGGATCGGGCGACTCGCGCCTGCCGTGAAGGAAGTGGCGGCAACCCCGGGCATGCCATCGAGCAAGGCACCGAGATTACTAGCATTTTTTTCTTTGAGTGCCTCGGCGGTCAATACTTCCACGGGGGCGGCAAAATCCTGAATGGCACGCAGACCGGGGCCCGCGGAAACGATGTAATCCTCAAGGAGGTAAATTTCCTCTTTAGATTCAGCGTGTGTAAAAAGTGTAGTGAGCAAACTGCCTGCAAGGGCAGTGCCCAGAAAATAATAATTCATATCTGTGACGGTTAAGAGTTGTTTGCGAAAAAGGGGCCACCTCGGTGGCCTGTTTGATTTATGCGAACAACACCGTCGGGGGAGCCCGGCTGCGCTGGCTCAATGGCGCGCGGGCAAATTGGGAAGCGAGTTCCGGAAATTCAGGAGACTTGCGGGAAAAGACCGCGCGCGAGGGCAAGACCGCCGCCGCACCGAGGACCAGCCCATCGCTGTATAAAACGACCGCACAGCCTGCCCCGGATGGAGCGCTTTCTTCCGGTTCCTCGCCGTGCGAGGAGCCGCAGCTATGATGCGGGCATCCCTCTCCCGCATGCAGGGCTTGGTGTACCTCGGGATTGACCGAGGCAAGTCCCAACACAAACACCATACTCGCCTGCAAAACGGCGAGCAGGCAGTAGCTAGTGGTTTGAAACTTCTTGGAGCGGGACATTGGACGTAAAAAAAGTTTATTATACCAAAAGCTGTCAAGTAGGCAATTGCCATGCGTGGAAAAGGCGCCAACAGTTCTTAAATGGAAATTTTAATGGCATTGGTGGCAGGCGTTTTTGCCGGTGGGGGTCTGGTTTACTTCGTGATGCGCGGCGCTTCGAGTGGAACCGGGGGTGAGCAGAATGCATTACAGCGCGAACTGGCGGAGGCACGCGAGGACCTTGCCCGGATGGAAGCCCGCCGCGAGGCGGAGAACAAGGCCGCGGGGGAAAAACTCGCCCTCCTGGAGGCCACCCGCGAGAAGCTCATGGAGAGTTTTCAAGCGCTTTCCTCCGAGGCCCTGAATAAAAATAACCGCTCTTTTCTGGAACTTGCCAAGGCGTCACTTGAAAAATATCAGGAGGGCGCGAGGGGCGACCTCGAGAAACGTCAGCAGGCCATCCAGAAGACCGTCGAGCCCGTTGGCAAAGCGCTCGAGAAATTTGAGGAGCGGGTCAATAATCTTGAAGAGCGCCGCACCCAGACCGATGCCGGGCTCAAGGAACAACTGGAACTGCTCGCCCAGTCTCAGCACCGCCTCAGTCAAACCACCACCGGTCTCATGAATGCCCTCCGCAAGCCCGAGGGCCGCGGACGCTGGGGGGAGCTGCAACTGCGCCGCACCGTCGAATTGGCAGGCATGATCAATTACTGCGATTTTGAGGAGCAAACCAGCGTTGAAAATGATGCGGGGGAACGCCTACGTCCCGACATGCTCATTCGCTTGCCGAATGAACGGCAGGTGGTCGTGGATTCAAAAGTGCCGCTGGCAGCCTACCTGGAAGCATTGGAAGAGGGCGATGCCGCCGCAAAATCCGCCCAATTGGAGCGTCATGCCCGCCACATCCGTGAACACATCAAGGGCCTCTCGCAGAAGAAGTATTGGAGTCAGTTTGAAAACACCCCGGAGTTTGTGGTCCTCTTTGTCCCCAACGAGGCGGTCTTCAGCGCGGCGCTCGAGGTCGATCCCCAACTGATAGAATTGGGCGTCGAGAACCGCGTCATTCTCGCCACGCCCACCACCTTGATTGCGCTTCTTAAGGCAATTGCCTACGGTTGGCAACAGGACGCGGTCGCGCGCGAGGCACGGGAAATCAGCGCGCTTGGCAAGGAACTCTACGAGCGCATTGGCGTGGTGGTCGGACACTTCTCAAGCGTCGGCAAAAGCCTCGGGCAGGCCGTCAATCATTACAACAAGGCCATCAGTTCTGCCGAGAGCCGCCTCCTCGTCACCGCACGCAAATTCGAGGCACTCGAAAGCGTCAGCGCCGAGGCGCTCCCGGAGACAAAAAGCATCGAGACGATCCCAACGCTCCCGAGGGAGGA
>JBELLU010000005.1:0-40978 GCA_042096455.1 Opitutia bacterium | reverse complement strand
AGGCGCTCCCGGAGACAAAAAGCATCGAGACGATCCCAACGCTCCCGAGGGAGGAATAACTTTCTTTAAATGCAGGTATTTCGTTCAAATAAAAAATTTGACATACAAAATAAAAAATTCATTTAAAAATCTGTAAAACTATAATTATGAAAATTAATATGATTCAATATATACAAAAAACATTGGCAGTAGTGTTGGCTTTAAGCCTGACGGGCTGTGCGAGCATAATCAGTAAATCAGAGTATTCAGTTTCTCTTCAAAGCTCACCATCAGGGGCACAAATCACAATTATTGATGAGCGTGGTTCAATTGTACATAAGGGAACGACGCCAACAATGGTTACCTTAAAGGCGAGCACTGGCTTCTTTAACGGGGCAGATTATACTGTGAATGCCAAACTCGCAAATGGTGAAACGTCCACAACTAGCATCAGAAGCGAAATTGATGGCTGGTATATCGCTAATTTGCTTTTTGGCGGTATAATTGGACTTCTAATCGTCGATCCAGCGACCGGCGCAATGTATAAGCTGCCGGAAAGTGCAGTCCTGAGCTTCAGCGAATCCGCCAATATTGGTAAAGGTCTTCATATCCTGAGTGTGGAAGCACTGGATTCAGAAATGAAAAAACAACTTGTTCCTGTTAAGGGCTAAGTAGAAAATTTCACAAGCCTGCGCATAAGTCATTCATGCGCAGGCTTTTTTGTAGGAGAATTCCGGGAAAATCCAAATACCTTGATGTCAAGGCAATTGTTGCGGAGGTATTTTAAAGGTGTAATTTTTCTTTGATTATCTGGCTATTTCTGGTTTTCCCAGTAGATCTTTTTTATGCAATCAGACCCTGAACCAGTGGAATTCCCGATCAATGGGGAGTTGGATTTACACACCTTTCGGCCTCAGGAGGTCGGGGAATTGGTGCCGGACTATTTGGAGCTTTGTCATGAAAAGGGTTTGCGGCGGGTACGCATTATTCACGGAAAGGGTATCGGGACCTTGCGGGAAACGGTGCATGCGATCTTGAAACGGGAGCCACGGGTGGCGCGTTTTGAATTGGCGGGTTCGGGAGAAGGGGGCTGGGGTGCGACCATTGCCTGGTTGAAGGATGATTGAATCGCATCTGCGGGCTTGGAAACACGCTTGCCAGCATCCGGTGCCCCTGCCAAGATGCGAGTTTTTTCAAGTGGGTTGATTTTCCAAAGCGATCCTTGCGGAAATTCTGACCCGCCGCTTAAAACGGCACTGTTCCAATGATCACCACCATCTTAAAGAAATTTTCCGGCAATCACTACAAGAAGTATTTCAAGAAGTGTCAGCCCATCATCGCGCAGATCAATGCGCACGAATCCTCGTATCAATCCTTGAGCGATGCGGACTTGCGCGCCAAGACTGCGGAGTTCATGGGGCGTTTTGAGGCTGGGGAGAGCTTGGATGATCTTTTACCGGAGGCGTTTGCGGCGGTTAAGAATGCCGCCCGTCGCATGTGCGGCCAAAGCTATGAGGTTTGTGACCACGAATTGCCCTGGAATATGGTGCATTATGATGTGCAGTTACTCGGGGGTATTGCGCTGCACGAGAAGCGCATTGCGGAAATGGCAACGGGCGAGGGCAAGACCCTTGTTTCGACTTGCCCGCTTTACTTGAACGCCTTGAGCGGGCGCAACTGCCAACTCGTCACCGTTAATGATTACCTTGCCCGCCGTGACTCGGAGTGGATGGGGCACCTCTTTCAATTTCTCGGGCTTACGGTTGGCTGCATCCAGAACAGCATGGACCCCGCCACCCGCCGCGAAATGTATGGCCGCAATATCACCTACGGCACCGCTTCTGAATTCGGCTTTGATTACCTCCGCGATAATGGCATGGCCTCGCGCAAGGAGGATCAGGTTCAGCGCGACCATTTCTTTTGTATCATCGACGAGGTCGATTCCATTCTGGTGGACGAGGCCCGCACCCCGCTGATCATTTCGGGGCCGATGCAGGACGACAATCCGCTGCCCTTTAACGAGCATCGCCCGGTGGTGCAAAAGCTGGTTTCCAAACAGCAGAGCTACTGTAACAAACTCGCGACCGATGCGAAGATTCGGCTCGAGGATGAGGGGATTGATGCCGACAAACAACAAGAGGCGATCTCGGATTTGTATCAGGTCAAGTTGGGGATGCCGAAGAACAAACAGTTGCTTCGCTTGATGGAAGTGCCCGCGGTGCGCCGCCTGCTCGACAAATTCGACCTCGAAATGAACAGCGACTTCAACAAGGAGCTGCGCTACGCTCTCAAGGAGTCGCTCTTTTACGTCATCGACGAAAAGCAGCAACAGGCGGACCTTACTGAAAAAGGCCGAAGCTTGATCAATCCCACCGATCCGGATGCCTTCATGCTGCCGGATCTGCCTTCGCAATTCATCGAGATCGACAAGCAGTCGGAACTCGACCTGAAGGCCAAGCAAGCTGCCAAACAAGCCGCCGAGCAAACCTTCCAGCAAACCAGCGAGCGCATTCACTGCATCAGTCAGCTCCTGCGCGCTTACAGCCTTTACGAGCGCGACAAGGAATACGTCGTGCAAAACGGTAAGGTCAACATCGTGGATCAGAACACCGGGCGCGTCATGCCGGGCCGCCGTTGGTCGGACGGCTTGCACCAAGCGGTGGAGGCAAAAGAAAATTGCACGATTGAAAAAGAGACGAAGACCTACGCCACCGTCACGATCCAGAATTACTTCCGCATGTATGAAAAGATTGCGGGGATGACCGGTACCGCCGAGACGGAGGCCGCCGAATTCAACGAGATCTACGGCCTTTCGGTGATGATCATTCCCACAAACCGACCCTGCATTCGCGCCGACCGAAACGACGTTGTTTACAAGACGCGCCGCGAGAAATACGCCGCGGTGGTGCGGGAAATCCAGGAAGCCAACCAGTCCGGGCAACCCGTCCTCGTGGGCACCGCCTCGGTGGAGGCCTCCGAGGTGCTCAGTCGGATGCTCAAGCGCGCCAACATTGTCCACAGTGTTCTCAATGCGAAATTCCACGCGCAGGAGGCCGACATTGTGGCACGCGCCGGGCAAAAGGGCGCCGTCACCATCGCCACCAATATGGCCGGACGCGGGACGGATATCAAACTCGGCGAAGGGGTGCACGCGCTCGGCGGGCTGTATGTCATTGGCACGGAACGACACGAGTCCCGCCGTATCGATCGCCAGCTTCGGGGACGTTGTGCCCGCCAAGGGGATCCGGGCACCTCCAAGTTTTTCGTTTCCCTCGAGGACGACTTGATGCGTCTCTTTGCGAGCGCAGGACCGATTTCCCGCATCCTGGAGAAATCCTTCAGCGAAGGGGAGGAGTTGGAACACGCAGCCCTCAACTGGTCGATTGAAAACGCCCAGAAAAAAGTGGAGCAGCAGAACTTTTCCATCCGCAAACGCCTCCTTCAGTTTGACGACGTCCTCAATATGCAACGGGAGGTCATCTACGGCATTCGCAACGAGGCCATTCAGTCGGAAACCCCCCGCGACATCATTAACGAGATGATCGAGGAAGAGGTGGAGCTTCGTCTGGAAACGCTGGAAGCCGAGAACAATGAAGAGGGAATGGAAACCTTCCTCGGTTGGCTGAACGCGTATTTCCCGCTCGCGTTGAAGCCCGAAGATTTGGAATCATTGAAGAGCGAGGCCCGCCAAAGCCTCATACTTGAACGCATAGGGGAGGCCTATGCGCAACGGGAAGCGATTGAGGAAAAGGAGGCGCTGGTCGGACTGGAGCGCTACGTCATTATTCGTTCCCTCGACCGCCGCTGGCAGGATCACCTCACCGAAATGGAGGAACTGCGCCGCAGTGTGAACCTCCGGGGCTACGGTCAAAAGGATCCGCTCAACGAATACAAGAGCGAGGCGTACGTCTTCTTTGAGGAGCTGATGCAAAATGCCCGGTCTGAGATTTGTAATTCGATTTTCCGTTCAGCTACCAGTGCGGAGGCTTTCGAGAAAATGCTCTCCCGCATGGCGACTCCGGTGCAACAGGCCGGACCGGCGCAGGGACAACCCAGTGCCCTCGCGGTTGCGGCGGGCCAGCAGGCTGCCGCCCCCGATGCGGGTGCCGGTAAGGACATAAGCCTGCCGAAAGTGGAGCCGGTGCGTCGTGAACTTCCGAAGATCGGACGCAATGAGACCGTTACGATCCGCAAGGGCGCGGAGGAGAAAGCGATGAAATTTAAAAAGGCGGAGGCCTTGATTGCGAACGAAGGCTGGGAACTGGTAAGCAAGTAGCGTATCAGATTTTCCACTACAAACAGGACAGGCCATGCGTCGAAAAAAAGAACTTCTATGGGGGCTCTTCGCATGTTTCCTAAGTTCTTTTTTATGGGTGCTCTCGCTACCGCCCTTTGAATTTCCCGAGGCCGCCTACATTGCTTTTGTGCCGCTCTTGCTTTGGCTTAAAACCGCGCCCGCGTGGCGCACTTGTTTGGTGGTGGGGTTCTTCAGTGGGTCAGCGGCCTGGTTCGCGATTCTGGTGTGGTTGCGTCATGTGACCCTGGGGGGAACGCTCGCGCTGGCATTGATCCTGGGGCTTTTCTTTTTGGGATGGCTTATATTTGCCCGAGCCTTGTTGCCCCGCGTTGGGGCGCGCGCTTTTCCGTTGCGCCTCTTGGGATGGGCGGCGCTTGCGGGCGGCTGGGTGGTCCTCGAATGGCTACGCGAGTGGATTTTTCATGGCTTTCCCTGGGCGCCTTTGGCGTTGAGCCAATGGGAACGACCGGTGGTTTTGCAAATCGCAGCATGGTCCGGCGCTTCCGGGGTTTCCTTCCTCCTTATACTTTTCAACCTATGCGTCGCGCATACCCTCTGGCTCCGCGCCACTGTGAAAGAGCGCAAATTCTGGTCGGGATGGTTCAGTCCGGATCTTTACGCCGGGATGCTGCTCCTTGTTTTTTGCATCGTGTTGTTTTTCAAGACCCTGCCCGCGCCGGGTAGTTTTGAAACCCTCTTCCGCGCGGGGGTGGTGCAGCCCTACATTTTACCGGAATTGAAATGGGACGAGGGACGGGAACGGGAAAACATGGCGATTTTGGAACGGCAAACGGAGTTCGTGGGGTCGATGGAAAATGACCTCATCCTTTGGCCGGAATCCGCGACCCCTTGGCCGGTGATCGGCAATGGGGCGATGCGGACGCGCCTTGAGATGCTCGCGGATCGCATGGAGCGTCCACTATTGATGGGTAATTTGGCGTATAATGCGGAAGGCAGAACCTGGGAAAACGGGGTCTTTTTGATTGAGCCTGAAAAGGGGCTGTATCGCGATTATTACGCCAAGCGGGAGTTGGTTCCCTTTGGCGAGTATGTACCGGCGCCCTTTGATTGGGTGGTCGAAAAATTTGTGCCAACGATGGGGGCGTTTGTACCCGGTCATGCCGCGACGCTGCTGCCTCTGGAGGTGAACGACCGGGTCATTCGTTGCGCTCCGCTGGTTTGTTATGAGGATATTTTTCCTGCGTTGGCGCGTTCCAGCGTCCTTGCCGGTGCGGAGGTGCTTTTCGTGGCGACGAACAACGCCTGGTATGGCGAGGAGGGCGGGGCATCGCAACACGCCGCTCACTCGGTGCTGCGCGCGGTGGAAAACCGGCGGCCGGTGATGCGTTGCGGGAACGGCGGCTGGAGCGGTTGGATTGATGCGTACGGGACGGTGCGGGAGGTTCTGCGCGACGATCGGGACAGTATTTATTTTCGCGGCGGGGGTACTTTAACGGTGATGCAGGATCGCCGTTGGTTGCGGCGGCAGAGCTATTATACCCGGCACGGGAATTGGTTTATCGGCGTAAGCGGAGGGTTGGCCGCCGCCGGCTTGCTTTTGATTCCCTTCGGGCGGCGTCAATAAACGAAACCGACGCCGATGCTGAGGCGATCTCCGTTGCCATACTTGGGGCGATCCTTGCTAACGTGAGAGACGAAGTCATGCTTCCACTCGAGGCGGGTGTGAACGCGGTCGCTGTATCGCCAATAGATTGCGGGCCCTGCTGCGAGCGTAAAGGCGTCCTCATCATTCCACTTGAAGTCGCTTTCCCAGAGGACCTGCAAATCATCGCGGGCATTCCAACCGAGGTCGATGGAGGCACTCCATTCGGCGGGCTCAGGGGCTTCAAAGATCCAAGCCGCCACACCCGCCGCGAAGAACCAATGATACACTTCCGTTTCGTAGCCCAAGGAGAGTCCGCCGCCCCAGACCCGATCCGCCACCGAGTAGCCTGAGGTTTTTTTCCCAAGCGGGACGCGGACTTGCGGCGTTATGGACCAGTTGCCGGTGCGTTGGTTGAGATTGAAGTAATTTTTCAAGGGCAAGGCGAGGGTCAGGTCGCCCCATCCTTTGTCGTGTTCGATTGTTTTGCTTGAACCGGAACCCGGCATTTCCCGGCGGGCTTCGGTCACATAGGGCAATTTGAAGGTGAGACGGATAGCGCGATCCCAGGTATAGACGCCCTGCAAATGCAACTGCTGGATGTCCTCGCGGTGCCCCCGGGCAAGGACCTCCTTGCCTTGCTTTAGATCGCTGCGATGGATCGTTTCGGCGAGCACCTGAATGCCGTAGCCGCCATCCCAGCGGGGCATCATATTCATAATGGGCTGGTCTGCCCAAGCATTCGGAACGAGCCCCATCAAAAGCAACAATCCAACTCCCCGTTTTCCTGTCAGCATCGGCAACATGGGTTCACTGATTTATTTGAAAAGTGTTGGAGACTACTCCTTCTTCCGTCCATTGATAGTAAAGGTACGGGTCATAACCTGCTCGATCAATGGCGCCATGCACCGCTTCAAGATCAATACTGAAGCCCGGCTGGAAAGCGATAACCAGGAGTTGTTTGGAAGGATCCATCCAAATACCTTTTTCAAAAGTGTCTTTGTCGATGCCTGCTAGTTTTGAGAGGTGGATGCGGAGGCCGATGCCACAGGAATTACAAACGAAACCCTTTACGTGGACTCCGAGGAAATCCGGCTTGCCGGCAAGGTATTCCGTTGCGGCCTCCAGCCTGAGTTCAGGCGTAACGGGCTTGAATCGCGCCATGCCATACAGGCCCGGAACCGTACATAAAAAAAAGATAAGTCCGAAAAAAGCAGATAAAGTTTTCACTAGGATTAGGAATAGTAATGAAATAGTAGAGCGCCTAAGATACAGACTGGTTCCATTTTAAAAACAAAGCAAGTTTAAAATCTCCGTCTTGCCCGTGTCGCATTGGGTTCTCAGCTTCCGTGCGCTTCAAGAAATTCGCGAAAGACGTCCAGTCGGCCCGCGGCAAGTCGTTCTTCCTGGATTTCCTCGCGTGAGCGCTGGCGCTCCTTGTCGGTCAAGATGCGGCGCATTTTTTGTAGGGCGAGATTCTGTATTTGCCGCACCCGCTCGCGGGTAACTTTGAAATGCTCGCCCACCTCTTCAAGGGTCATGGCGGTTGCTTTGTTGAGGCCGAAGCGCAGGCGTATGATATCGGCTTCGCGGGGTTCCAAATGGCTGAGAATCGTTTCAACGTCCTTAAAAGTGGATTTTTCCTGAAGTTGCTCTAGGGGGTCGTCTTGCGAATCATCGCCCACCAATTCCCCGAAACTGGTGGTGCTGTCGTCTGCCACCGGGGCATCGAGCGATGCAGGCCGCACGCTGACGGATTTAAGATGGGCGACCTTGTTGACGGGAATACCCATCACGTGGGCGATTTCTTCATCGCTGGGTTCGCGGTCGAGTTCTTCCGCGAGTTGCGCGGTAATTTTACGCATCGCAGCTATCCGATCTACGAGATGAACCGGCAGGCGGATGGTTTTGCTTTGGTTGGCGAGGGCGCGTTTGATGGATTGCTTGATCCACCAGGCGGCGTAGGTGCTCAGTTTGCCGCCCTTGCCGGGGTCGAAGCGCTCGACTGCCTTGATGAGGCCGATGTTGCCTTCGCTTATGAGGTCAAGCAACTGCAGCCCAAAGTTGTTATATTGGTAAGCGATTTTGACGACCAAGCGCAGGTTGGCGGCAATCATTTTGTCGCGGGCTTCGATGTCTCCTTTTTTAATGCGCTTGGCTAATTCGACTTCTTCCTCCGGCTTGAGCAAGGGGGTCTTGCCAATCGCCTGCATGTAAACCTGAAGGCTGTCGCGCTCACTGAGCGGCATGACCCGGACGTCTTCCTCGGGGGAAGCATCCTGAACCGCAGAGCGCGGCACGCCGCCACTTGAAGCGGCGAGCCGGCTGCGGTACGTTCCGTTGCTGCGAGTCATAGTATAGGAATTGAGTAAGCGGGTTATCAATCTTACACGTAATAAACGCATAAACCGTTCCTAACTTACAACAGCCCGAAAAATCTGAGGGGACGCCCTGATGGCGCGGCGCTGGGCAGGGTTCAGGAGAAGCTCGCTTCTGCGAGGGCGACTGCTTTGAGCATGCCCTTGGCCTTGTTGACCGTTTCCATAAATTCACTCTCCGGCACGGAGTCCGCCACCAATCCGGCCCCGGACTGTATAAAGATGCGTTGGTTTTTGATAACGGCGGTGCGGATTCCGATACAGGAATCGTGGTTGCCGCCGTAGGCAAAATAACCGAGCGCGCCGCCGTAGAGGCCGCGTTGGGACTGTTCCAGTTCTGCGATGATTTGCAGCGCCCGCACTTTTGGGGCGCCGCTCAGGGTCCCGGCGGGGAAGGTCGCCCGCATGAGATCGTAGGCGTTTTTCTCGGGCTGGATGCGTCCGGTGACCTGTGAAACGATGTGCATAACGTGTGAATAACGTTCCACAATCATGTAATCCGGCACTTCAACCGTGCCGTATTGACACACCCGTCCGATATCGTTGCGTGCAAGGTCGACCAGCATCAAATGCTCCGCTTTTTCCTTTGCGTCATTGAGCAAATCAGCTTCGAGGGCGAGGTCTTCGGCTTCGGATTTGCCTCGATGACGGGTTCCGGCGATGGGGCGGATTTCAACCTGTTCCCCGGTAAGGCGAACATGCACCTCGGGTGAAGCTCCCACGACTGCGAACTCAGGGTCTTCAATCAGGAACATATAGGGTGAAGGGTTTACGGTGCGCAGGGCGCGGTAAAGATCGAGGGGCGCGGGTGTAAAATCTTTTTCAAAACGTTGTGAAAGAACGGTTTGTATAACATCTCCTGCGCGGATGTAGTCCTTGACGGTTTCAACTGCAGCTTCGAATTGCGGACGGGTAAAATTACCCTCTGGCACTTCGTCCGCTCCGGGTTCCGCCAAGGGACGATGGGAGAGCGGCCCCGGCGCTTCGAGCAGATGGTAGATGCGTTGAATTTCCTCGACGGCAGCGGAGTGGGCTGCTGCAGGCGTGGTTGCTTCGGTGTGTGCTTGCACGCAGATGCGCAATACCTGTCGGGCGTGGTCAAAAATAAGGACCGAATCGGTCAGCAAGTAGTAGAGCACCGGCATTTCTAGGGGGTTTTCTGCAGGCTTTGGGACGCTGGGTTCTACACTGTGAACAAATTCGTGACCGACAAAGCCAACTGCACCGCCCGAGAAGGGGGGCATGCCCTCAATTTCCACCGGCTGGTAACGCGCCATTTCGTTTTCGATCAAACTCAGGGGGTCAATTGGGGTGAGGATCTGCTCGGTTGAGCCATCCTGATGGGTTATGTGCGTTGCTTCTTCAAAGATGCGGAAAATTTTACGGGGATTGGCACCGACAAAGGAATACCGACTGATACGTTCACCGCCGACGATGGATTCAAAAAGGAATGCGGGGCCGCCTTCTCTAATTTTAGCGTAGGCGCCCAGCGGGGTTTCACAATCGGCGGTTAAATCCAGATAAACGGGAATGGTGTTGCCCTGTTGGGACAACACTTCGAATTCTTCGCGACTGGGATGAATCTCCATCAAGGCAGAAAATTGAAGATCCCGCCCGCGAGGTCGAATCTTTTATTTCATCGCAGAGGGGTATGGAAATTAAACACAGAGCCGCAAATGAGCGGAGCACAGTTAAAAGGGTAACCTGGCGGACCGTGGAAGCGGCAATCCTGCCGCTTTTTGGGATTTAAAAAGCGACAAGCGTGTCGCTTCCAGGGTATGAGGCATGATGAGTGGCTCGCGACTTGTCCGCCGTAGCCTTGGCGAAGGCGGTAGCGGGAAGGTCTTTCGACGATCAACAACCAACCATCAAGGTACAACCAATATATTATTGGGCATTAGCGAGGATTAGCGGTTTCCGGCGATGCTGGACTAACAGGTATGCTT
Source organism: Opitutia bacterium (assembly GCA_042096455.1). Classification (GTDB taxonomy): domain Bacteria; phylum Verrucomicrobiota; class Verrucomicrobiia; order Opitutales; family Coraliomargaritaceae; genus UBA7445. The sequence continues at coordinate 30,775 of JBELLU010000005.1, read as the reverse complement.
GGTGCCTGGGTGCGGAAAAATGGATCATTTTATTAAAAACCGCTTGCGGCATCAAGGTGCGGGGGATTACTCTGCGGGGTTAGTTTTACCTAAATGTCTACTCGCGCTTGCAGTCGTGTCTATAATGAGGCCACCCTCGAACGATGGTTTGAGTATGTGGTGCTTGATTGGGAGGGGCATTTCACGGAAGCGGAATTGGAGCGCGGGCGGGAGATTTATCGGCTCGGTCAGGTAACGGGCTTGGAGTTGGGGGCGGAGGATGCGGTCATCCATTGTGCCTTTGCGCGGAAGGACACCTGTTACGCGGTGGCGGAATGGGCGAATGAAACCATCACGGTGCGCGCCTCGACGGAGGACGTTGCGAGGGGGCGCTCGGTGGCGGTGGCGGGTTTATACGAGATTGAGGAATTGATCGCCGATGAGATTGCGCCGCTTCCGTATGTGCCGAAGAAAAAGCAAGCGGCGGCGGTTCCGGCGGAGGTCGCTGAGAAGCGGGAAGCGCGTCCTAAGGACGCCGTTAAAGGAAAAAAGGAAGCGAAGGCGAGTGTGCCGGAGCGAGCCCTGCGGGTTTGTCTTGAGGGGCAGGGTACCGGTTTGCGGATGAAGGCTTTTTGGGAAACGGGATCCGGGAAACGGATTTCTGCGATGACGGAAAAAGGTGCGGCATCGAGCAGTGAAGAGCGTGAACTGTTGGTGCGTTTGACGGTTTTGGCGAAAGAGGCGGGGTTTAGTTATCGGCGTTCGCAGCGTGATTTCATGATGAACGACGCGGACCGGATCATGGGTTTTTTCAAGCGTGGCATGAGTCGTTTGAAGCAACGTTTTGGCGAGGTGGAATTGGATATCGAAGCGGAACGGATGTCGGAGGGCGTGCACTCGGTGGAGGTCTTGGGTCGGGTTAGCGCGGCGGGGGTTTCAAAGATTGCGCTGGATTGGGAGATGCGGCTGGGGGAAGATTTATTGACGGAGGGTGTGATGCAGCGATTGGCGCGGGCGGGACGGGGCACGCACGTGGTCAAGGGTTTGGGTTTGGTGCGCATCGAAGCGGAGCAATCGGCGGCACTTGCGGAATGGAAAGTGGGGTCTGGAGTACAGGGGCAAACTTGGCCGCGCTATATGATATTTTCGCTTTTTGGTGAGCAGGGAGCGCATTTGGAATTGGGCGGCGCGCTGGAACAATGGCGGAAGCGCATGGACCCGGAGCAAAGCAAAGCGGTGGGGGAGGTCGACCTGCCTGAATTTCTGCGGGACTACCAGGGGCACGGGGTGCGTTGGCTCGCCAATTTGCAGCGGCATGGATGCCACGGCCTTCTGGCAGATGAAATGGGTTTGGGAAAAACGCTCCAGGTCTTGACCTTGCTGAAGCATTTTCCGATTGCGGGGAAACAGAATTTGATCGTTTGCCCGGCGAGCGTGGTGCCGGTCTGGGAAAGCGAGGCCGCCCGTTGGTACCCGGAGTTAGAGGTTTCGGTGCTGCGCACCGGGGCGGATTTTGCGGTACCGGAGGGCGAGGTGGCGGACGAGCATCGCCTCTGGATTGCGAGTTACACGCAATTGCGCCGACACAAACATTTGCTGGAGGATTCGGAATTTGGTTATTCGGTTTTGGACGAAGCGCAGCAGATCAAGAACCCGGAGGCGAAGGTGACGCATGCCTGTTGTGCGATCGAGGCGGAATGCCGTATTGCACTGACCGGTACCCCGCTGGAAAACCGAATGTTGGATTTATGGACCATTTTCCGTTATTTGATGCCCGGCTTATTGGGGACGCGGAGTAAATTTGAGACGGCGCTGCAAGAGAAGGATGCGGCGCGCCTTGCTGCTTTTGAGAAACGTTTGCGCCAACAAATCTCGCCCTTCATTTTGCGCCGCTTGAAGGATGCGGTGGGCAAGGATTTGCCGCCCAAAGTGGAGATGGATTTGATTTGCCCGATCACGGATTTGCAGCGGAGCACTTATCAGGGCTTGTTGGCGGACGGTTTGGATACACTCGGCGGGGATTTACAGGCGGCGATGCAAACCCAGTCGATGCATTTCTTTTCGCTGCTGACGCGCTTGCGTCAGGCTTGTTGTGATCCGGGGCTGATTCCCGGAGTGGAGGCAGACTTGATGCAAAGCGGGAAGGTTCAAACGCTGCTGGTGCATTTGGAGGAGGCGCTGAATGGAAACGGTGCGCGGAAGGTGGTGATCTTCAGTCAATTCGTGCAACTCCTGCGGCGTTTGAAGCCGGTCTTGAAAAAGAGTTTCCCAAAGGTGGCTTTACTGGAGTTGACCGGAAATACAAAGGATCGCGAAAAGCCGGTGCGGGAATTTCAGGAATCGGAGGGGCCGTCCGTCATTCTGGTGAGCCTGCGGGCTGGGGGGACGGGTATAACCTTAAACGCCGCCGATTATTGTTTCCTGTTGGACCCCTGGTGGAATCCCGCGGTGGAAAATCAGGCGGTGGACCGGATTCACCGAATTGGGCAGACGCGTCGGGTCTTTGTTTATCGGATGATCACTCAGGGCACGGTCGAAGCGCGCATCCAGCAGTTGAAGAGCGAGAAGCGGATGCTCTTCGAGAACACGCTGGGTGGTTTGAAGGGGGCGAGTGACCTGAAGGAGCACTTCTCCGATTTGGAGGATTTGGCGCGGCTTTTACCCGCGAATGGAACGCAAGGGGTCGCGGCTCAATCCAACGCGGCGAGATAGCGGAGGGCGGCAAGGTAGCCATCGAATCCGAGACCCGAGACGACCGCAAGGCAGGCTTCTGCGGTCATGGAGTGCTGGCGGATTTCCTCGCGCCGGTAAATATTGCTAATGTGGACTTCAATCGCGGGGATTTCAGCCCCGGCGAGGGCATCGCGAAGGGCGAGGCTGGTATGGGTGAGGGCGCCGGGGTTAATGATGATGCCGTGCACCTCACCGTCGGCGTAAACCGTGTTGATTTCATCGATGATGAAACCTTCGTGGTTGGACTGGTAGAATTGGACGGCGACGCCGAGGGCTTCGGCTTCTTCGGTGAGTCGGTTTTGAAGATCGGTAAGGGTTTCGTTCCCGTAGATTTCGGGCTCGCGAACGCCGAGGCGATCGAGGTTGGGGCCGTTGATAATAGCAATGCGTTTCATTTGAGCGCTAATTTGACAGGTGGGTAGTGTGATTGGCAATCGCTTAAAGCGGGCAGGGTTGGTCGAGGAAAACCCAGTCGAGCTTGAATTGCTTGGCGGCCTCCGCTGCAAGGGCCTGCACGCCGAAGACTTCGGTCGCGTAGTGACCGCAGGGATAGAGGTTGAGTCCTAACTCCTGCGCCATGGAGAAATGATGTTGCCGCAACTCTCCGGTGATAAGGGTGTCCGTTCCGTTTGCGATGAGGTGCGGAACGGCGCTTTGTCCGCTCCCGGTAAGAATGGCGACGCGTTGCGGGCGCTCGCTTCCATATTCAATCGCTTGATAGGTTTCAGGAAAACATGCCTCGAGTTTTTGGGCGAGCTCGCGGCGTCCGCCCTCCGGGGCGTTGGTGAGGACGGCGATATCCTGACCCTCGTAGGGCAAAAAGGTGTCGACGGGATTGAGACCGAGGGTTTTGGCGAGCAGGGCGTTGTTGCCGATTTCCGGGTGGCAATCGAGCGGGAGGTGTGAGCCGTAAACCGCAAGGTTATGATCGAGCGCGAGCTTGATTTTTGCGTGGGCGGGACCGGTCAGCGGAACCGGGGGATTCCAGTAGACGCCGTGATGGCAAATGAGGAAATCCGCTCCGGCATCAATCGCGGCCTGAAAAGAGGCGTGGCTCCCATCGACGCTCGCCGCAATTTTTTTGACGGAGCCATTGTTTTCAATCTGGAGCCCGTTGTGGGCGCCTTCGAAATCGCGGATTTCGGTGCGCCGGGTTCGGGCATCACAGAAAGCGATGATTTCTTGGAGGGTGGACATAATTTGAAGAGTGATGATGACGGGGCCGGTTGTGAAGTGTTTTTTGGCTTCAAAATTTTGTCGGGAGCGGGCTAACTGCAAGAGGGATGTCGGATTACGAAACACGTTTTGGAGCCTTGGGGCGTTTGTATGGAGCGCCGGGTTTGTCGCGCCTACGTGCCGCGCGGGTCGCGGTGATTGGATTGGGCGGGGTGGGTTCCTGGGCGGTGGAAGCGCTGGCGCGTTCGGGGGTCGGAGCGTTGACCTTGGTGGATATGGACGAAGTGTGCCTGAGTAATGTGAACCGGCAATTGCACGCGCTGGATGAAACGGTGGGTCGATCCAAGGCGGCGGTGCTGGCGCAACGCGTGGCGGGGATCGCGCCGGAATGTGCGGTGACGGTGGAGGAGCGTTTTTTTACGGAGGGGACGGCGGAGTCTCTTTTGGAGCCGGGTTACGACTGGGTGGTGGATGCCATTGATGTAACGAAGCACAAATGTTTGTTGATTGCGCGGGCGCGGGAACGGGGGCAAGCTTTGTTGACTTGCGGCGGTGGGGGTGGACGAATCGACCCGACGCGGGTGAAGGTCGCGGATTTGTCGCGCTCCATCAACGACCCGCTTTTGTTGCAGGTGCGTAAGCGTTTGCGGCGGGAGTATGGCTTCCCGCGCCTCAGTCGAATGAAGTTCGGGATTGATTGTGTTTACACGGACGAGTTCCCGGTTTTTCCGCAGAGCGATGGCACGGTGTCGGCGGAGCGGGAGGCGGGGGAGGATTACCGCCTGAATTGTGACGCGGGTTTTGGTTCGGCGACTTTTGTGACGGGCACGATGGGTTTTCTGCTGGCGTCGGAGGTGGTGCGCCGGGTTGCCACCGCTAACGGCGCAGGAGGGTAAAGACGATTGCAAGGCTGGTAAAGACAGCCATCGCGATGGCCATACCCGGTCGCTCGGTGTGGAGATTGACGCGAATCAAGAGGTAACCGAGGGCGGCGTAAGCGAGGACTCGCGCATAGGGGAGGAAAGTTTGCAGTCGCATGGATCAATCTTCGGGTGCGGAGTCTTTGTAGTTGCGGAGGCGAGCCTGGAGGTGGGTGCGGCGGATTTCGGTTTTGTTATTGCGGACCGCCATGGCATATGCCTCGAGGTCGCCGATGAGATACACTTTTTGGCGGGCGCGGGTGATGCCGGTATAGACGAGGTTGCGTTGGAGCATCATGAAGTGCTGTTTGAGCAGGGGTATAATCACGGCGGGGTATTCGCTGCCCTGGCTTTTGTGGATGCTGATGGCATAGGCAAGTTGGATTTCGCCGAGTTCGCCCTTGGTGTATTCGATGTACTCGCCGTTAAAATTAATGGTGAGCCCGGATTTGTCGGGGGCGATGCGCGCTACGATGCCGGTGTCGCCATTGAAGATGTTTTTATCGTAGTTATTTCGGTTTTGGATGATTTTATCGCCGATGCGGTAGGTGACGCTGCCGTATTCGAGGGCCGCGGGCAGGGGCTTGCGGGTCTTCTCGCGAAAATGTGACTGGCGGGCGGGGGCGTAATCGGGGTCGGATTTCAGTCGCGAAAGGGCCTTGGATTCGGGGTTGAGGGCTTCCTGCAACTCGGGGTTGAGGGCGCTGATACCGCTGGAACCTCGGTGCATGGGCGAGAGGATTTGTAATTCCCGGATCGGGTCGAGGCGGTGGGTTTTGGGAATGTATTCGGTGGCGAGGTAGCGGATGGCCTTGGCGGTTTGCTCGGGAGAGTCGGCTTCGACAAAGACAAAATCATCCTCGGGGTTGAGTTCACGGAGGCTTTGAAGGGTTTTGTCGGGGTGGGTCTCGCCGGCGCGGATGGCGTGGGCGGTGCGAATGATGCCGCTGGTTTCACCCTGGCGAAAGATGGTGTCGAGGCGCGCCACGCGGGCGGGGGGCGCCGCCATGAGGTCCCCGAGGACATTGCCGGGGCCAACGGAGGGGAGTTGGTCGGAGTCGCCTACGAGCAGGAGGTGGGCGGGTGATGGGATCGCTTGAAAGAGGTGGGCGGCGAGGCGGGTATCGAGCATACTGGCTTCGTCGACGATTAGAAAATCACAGGGGAGGGGGTTCTCGGCGTCGTGGGTAAAGCCACGGGTAGCGCCGTCGTATTTGAGGAGCCGGTGGATGGTGGAGGCGGGCGCACCGGCGGCCTCGGAGAGTCGTTGGGCGGCGCGCCCGGTGGGGGAGGCGAGCGCGATGCGGGCACGTTTGGCTCGGAGGATATCAACCACGGCGCGCAGGATGGTGGTTTTGCCGGTGCCGGGGCCTCCGGTTATGATGCTGAATTTTGATTGCAGTGCCTGGCTAAGGGCGGCGGTTTGTTGGGGAGCGAACTCGAGGTCTACTTTTTCCTGTGCCCATTTGAGAGCAGCATCGAGTTTGATAGGCGGGATGGTGGACTCGGTTTGATCGATGCGGTGGATGGACTCGGCTATACGTTTTTCGGCGCCGGCGAGTTTGGGGCGCTGGCAGGCGGGGCCGAGGAGTTCCTGTTTTTCATCAAGGGCCTGAAGGGAATAGAGACGTTCTTCATCGCAGAGGGCTCGGATGCGTTGTTGGATAAGGGTGGGTTCAACGCGGAGGAGTTGGAGGGCTTGTTCAGTGATGGCGGCATGGGTGCCCAGGGTATGACCGTCATCCTCGAGGTTCTGAAGGGTGTGGAGGATGCCGGCATCAATGCGCTCCTTGCAATTGGTAGGAAAACCGAGGTTGAGTGCCAATTTATCGGCCGTTTTAAAACCGATACGTTCGATGTCTTCGGCGAGGCGGTAGGGTTGATCCTGTAGGAGCCGTTTTGCCCCGGCACCGTATTTTTTGACAAGACGGACGCATTGACTGGGTGTGACGCCATAAGTTTGGAGAAAGATCATGAGGTCACGCACCGCGACTTGTTCTTCCCAGGCGGCTTTGATGGATTTGGCACGCTGGCTCCCAATGCCGGGAACCTCGCGGAGGCGTCCGGAGTCCTCACTGATGACCCGTAGGGTTTCGGAGCCGAAGTGGTCGACAATTTTCCGGGCGTAGGATTTCCCAATGCCGTGGACCATTCCGCTGCCGAGATACTTGCGAATACCGTGAATGGAGGCGGGAAGTTCGGATTTGAATCCACTGACTTTGAACTGGTCGCCGTGACTGGGATGCCGGGTCCATTCGCCGGTAAGGGCGAGCGTTTCACCGCATTGGATGCCGGGCAAGTTGCCGAGAACCGTAACCGGAGGCCGTCCTTCGGCGACCGAGATTTCCGCAACACAGTAGGCGTTTTCTTCGTTAAAGAAGATGATGCGCTCCAAGACCCCGGAAATCTTTTGTTTTGGTATGCCAGGGGCGCTCATTGTTTAGGTTGTTGACTCAGAGAAGGTTAAGAATTAAGCCCACTAGGAGTGGGGAAATTAGGGTTCGATGCCTAGTATTATATAACTGACATAAGGCGCAAATTAAACTTATATGATTTTTAAAAATATTTCATACGATGAATCAAGGTTATCCTAGAGACGGTGGCAATGGTGGCGGACGAAGACGTAAGTCGGCTCGGCAGAGAGCGGGAAGAAGGTCCCAAAAGCCGCAGCGTCAATTTCCGGTGGTAAAATCCACGATGAAGCGATCTGTATTTGCGAAGCCGAAATTGTCGAAGGCACCCATCCAAATCACCAGCAAATTCAGGAAGGAACCCATTATTGGCATGGAGTTTATCTATGCGCTGGTGGGAATCGCGACTTTAATCCTGCTTGGGGGAGGAGGTCATGTGTTTGCACAGGGCTTTGCGTTATTGCTGACGGGTATTCTTTTGTTGAGATGCCCGCCTCAGGCCAGCTTGGGTCTATGGTTTAATGTGGGGACTTTGGTTTTCCTATTGGGCGGATTAATGGGATTCCTGCCGGGCGGTTTGGGTTTGCAATCGGGATGGCGTGAAATTGGCACCGGGGTACATCAACTGGACTTGCCTTTTACTTCAACGATCCGGCCGATGCAAAGTGTGGAAGCCTTTCTTATGCTTGTGGCTATTTTGTGCTGGTTTTACAGCTTGAGCCAGATCCGACTCAATGCAAGCAGTCGCAAATGGATCCTGTTTTGGGTTTCGGTTTTTTGTTTATGCATAGGTGCGGCAGCATGCTTTGGCTTTAAGTATGGATGGAATTATCCGGGCAGTAGTTTAGGAGGGCCTTTTAGTTTCTTTAGTGAACCGAGACAGATGGGATTCTTGTTGCTGGTATGCGGGGTCTTTGCCTTTGGCTTTGGTTTCGAGAGTCTGACGCATCGCAGTTCGCTCTATCTGGTTGGATTACCCGCAGCGGCGGGATGTTTCATCGCGCTGGTTTTGGGAAAACACTTTACCGCGCTACTTTTGTTTTTTGTGGGAATGGGGCTTTATTGCGGGCTTAGAATTTTTGGGGCAGATCTCAAGTTAAGGCTGAGGCTCCTCGCGGTCATTTCATTATACGGCGTACTAATCTTTACCCTTAGTCTCAACGGGGGTCTGCTGGACCTTGCCCAGCAAATACGGTTACCGATCAAGGCATGGCAAATGTTTATTGAAACGCCGCTCACGGGTATTGGCTTGGGAAATTTCCCGATTGTGATGGTGCATTATTACGAGACCTGGCAATCCGGAATAGAGGCAGTGGGTTATCCGAATGATTTCATGTGGGTGGCTTGTACGATGGGAATCGTTGGCTTATTGGGCTTTTTAATGATGTGGGTGGGCATCGTGAAGGGGATAGAGCTTTCTAAAATTGCACGGCTGGGGTCACTGCGTTTGGTCACAATTCTCGCCTGCTTCATTTATCTTTTGATTGGATTTACCGGGGAAGGGCGCCAAGCGCTGGCATTAGTCTATTTTGCCTTACTCATGCTGGCGCTTTCTTACCCTTTGGGTGATCGCTTTAAGGGTCGAATGCCATCATGGTTGTGGCGTGGATGTGGCTTTATTTTTCTTATTACCGGAAGTGTATGGATGCTGGGAGGTCTCGCTCGGTTGCCGGTACACAGTCAATTGATTGCAGAAGCGCGGGAGCTTCAATACGGGAAAGCGCAGCTAGAAGAGGATTTATATCAATCGCTCAATTCGCTCAACCGCTTGATCGAGTTGGAGCCAGTTTATTGGTATTGGTATCATGAACGCGCGAAGTTAATGTTGGAAATGCGTGAAAATGCCAAAGCGGAACTCGACTTTAATCGTGCTCGTTTTTTGGAACCGCATCTAACGGGGCCGGTATTTTTGGAAGGGGAGGCCTGGTTTGGTCATAAGGGTATTAAGGCGGAAAATGCCTGGCGTGAGGCACTCAAACGAGCAGGAAGAGACGCTCCGGGATTATTTGAACGGATGGTGCAGGGTGGTAATACTTCTAACAAGGCACCGGTTTTATTGAGGCTTTCTCGGGAGGATCCGCGATACGGGGTTATTTATTTGGAGCAGCTTAAAAAGGCCGCCTTTTTGCAGGAATTGAACCAATATTTAGCGGCGGATCCAGCGCTGGAGCAATTTAATCGCGAGCAACGCACTCGGATTGTCCTGAGCTGGGTGCGACACGGTGAATACGATGAACCGGCGCGTTATATGGAGCAATACGCGAGCAGCTTAAATTATGCCTGGTATTTGCAGTCGTATATTTACCAAAATGGGGCGCGTTTTGAGGAGGCGTTGAGTTTACTGCGCTCAGGATTAACGGTGCCGGATTTGCCTGAGCCGGAAGTTGAACCTTCAAAGATTGCCCTACTGGAAAGGGAGATTGCAAGTAAGCCGCGCAATTATGAAGTGGGATTGCAGTTAATCAGCATTCATTTAGCGCAGGAGGCTTATGAAGAGGGAATTTTCTTAACACAACGACTGCTTGAGTATTCGGATGCGCCGCCCGAAATTCTATATTGGCAAGCGGAGTTTTATTCCTGGAAAGGAAATGCGGTCGAGAGCTGGTTGTCCTTTGAGGCGTATGCCCAGACCGCGCTTAATCTACAAACACAATAAAGGCGAGGGTGCTTTGGTAAACCATCCAACCCAGTAAAATGAGTACGCCGAGAAAGGCTATACGACGAAGCCAGAGAAGCATTTGGGCGGGGAGTTGTTGCGTTTTTGGCCTGCCGCGAACGGATGTTTGGGAAAGATAACTGGAGAAGTTAATGCGCGCCTGACCGATCTCACGGTCGCGCTCTCCGGGCAAGCGGAAGGCGGCGATTCGATGGGCGCGTCGGTGCTTCCACCGGTAATAAAATTTAAACATTTAAGTTTTAATGCGGTAAGGCTGAAATTTTAAGGAAAGAATACCTTAAGCCGTAATAGGGTTGGCATTGAACTGCCAGAAAAATATCATAGTGCTGAAATTTTTATCGCATGCGCGGCCTTAGTGGCAAAGCTGAGGGCATGAACATTTGTATTCTGGGCGCAGGCGGTTGGGGGACCGCAATGGCATTGCACCTCCATCGTAGCGGGCATACCGTAACCCTGGTGCCGCGACGCTATGAAGTGGCATTAAGCCTTGCCAGTTCCCGGGAAAACACGGCTTACCTGCCGGGATATAATCTGCCGGGGAGTATTCAGATCGCAGCTGAAAGGGCCCCGGCGTTCATGGAGGCGGAGGTCGTGTGTCTCGCATGTCCATCCAAAGGCCTGCGGGAACTGTGCCAGCAGTTAACGGGAGAATTGGGTGAGGCAAGGCAGTTGCGATTATTCATGGTGCTTTGTAAGGGTTTGGAATTGGAGAGTTTTAAAACGCCAACCGAGATCGTGGGGGAATATTTCCCGGATTATCCGTGTGGGGTTTTGTCCGGGCCAACTTTTGCGGGGGATGTCGCCGCTGGTTTGCCAGGGGCGATCACGCTTGCGCTGGAAGAAGGCGTGCCGGATGCGGGTCGCTATCAAGCGGCGTTTAGTTCGGATGCGATGCGGGTGTATCGCTCGCTGGATGTTCGTGGGACCGAGCTCGGGGGAACCTTAAAGAATATATACGCGATTGCGGCGGGCTTATGCGATGGCCTGCGCTTGGGCGACAACGCCAAGGCGGCCTTGTTGACGCGCAGTGTCCATGAGATGATTCAACTGGGGGTATCGCTCGGCGGTCAACCTGCAACGTTCAACGGCTTGAGTGGTTTTGGGGATTTGATTGCGACCTGCACGGGAAGCTGGAGCCGCAACCGGAGCTTTGGTCAACTGATTGGGGAAGGCAAGGATCCGGAGGCCATCCTGAAAGAACAGAGCACGGTGGTTGAGGGTTATCGGGCGACGCGTTGCTTGTTTGGAATGGCGGCGGAAAAAGGACTGCAAGCTCCGATTTTAAGCGAGGTGTATGCGATTCTTTTTGAGGGGAAGTCTCCCAAGAATGCTTTGCAGTCCTTGATGGCGCGTGAATTAAAAGCGGAATAAGAGCTTGCTCCCGAGCGACGGCATTACTGAATGACGAGCTATGCCTAAACTTTGCAAAGTCGCATCTTCTTCCATTCATGCACGTGGACTTTTTGCCACTTGTGATATCGAACCCGATACGAAAGTGATTCAATACGTTGGGGAGAAAATCTCGAAGAAGGAATCGCAACGCCGGGCCTTGGAATGGGAGGAGAAGGCGCGTAAAAAAGGAGCAGGGCTGGTTTATATCTTTGAGTTAAACAAGAAATGGGACATCGATGGGCAGGTTGGAAAAAACCCTGCGCGGTATATCAATCATTCCTGTGATGGGAATTGCGAGGCGGTCAATGAGGACGATGAAATTTGGATCGTGGCACGCAAGGCAATCGTGAAGGGGGAGGAACTCACCTATGATTATGGCTACGACATGGAGCACTTCATGGATCACCCGTGTGAATGCGGTTCAGAAAATTGCGTGGGGTACATCGTGCGCGAGGACCAGCGCAAGAAAGTTAAGAAACTCCTGAAACGAAAGAAGCAGGGCAAAGCCAAGAAGGCTTCCAAAAAGTAATAAAACCGCCGCAAGGCAGCGGGTTTAAATCAGCATGAGGGCAGGATTTTCAAGGATCACCTTGAGTGCCTGTAGGTATTGTGCGCCGACCGCGCCGTCAATGGTGCGGTGATCGCCTGAGAGACCGACCTTCATTGTTTGCCCGATGACAATTTGGTCGTGCTCATTGACCACCGGTTTCTTGAGGGTGGCTCCAATGCTGAGAATCGCGGCATTGTTGGGATTTATGATCCCGTAGAAATCCGAGATGCCGAACATCCCCAGATTGGTGACGGTGAGGGTCGAGCCGCTCATTTCCTCCGGGGTAAGTTTTTTATCGCGGGCTTTTCTAATAAGGGATTTGGCTTCACCGCTGATTTGGTGGAGTGATTTGTTTTCAGCCTCGCGAATGACGGGTGTGAGGAGACCGTCGTCGATGGCGACTCCAAAGGCGAGATGAACATTGCCGTGTTGCGTGATGGTTTCGGCTTCCCAGGAGCGGTTAATGGCGGGCACTTGGCGGATTGCTTCAGCGGCGGCTTTTAAGGTGAGGTCATTGACCGAGAATTTCATACCCCCCTGCTCGGCGGGCAAGTCGGCGTATTTCGCGTTGAGTGCCTTGCGGAAAGCGGCGAGTGGCGCGCCATCGACTTCAATTTGAAGATAGAAATGGGGCGCTTGGGTTTTGGAACCGACGAGCGCGCGGGCGATGCTTTTGCGCATATTGGTCACCGGGATGCTGAGGGCCTCAAGGCTTGGTGCAGCCGGACCGGCACTGCGGCTACCGGGCTTGGCGTTGAGGACATCGGCTTTTACGATGCGTCCGCCCGGGCCGGATCCTTGAATCGCGGCAAGGTCGAGACCTTTGTCGGCGGCAATCTTTTTTGCGAGGGGAGAGGCTTTGATTTTCGCGCCCGGTGTGGCGGGTGCGGGTGGCACCGGTGCCGGGGCTGCCACGGCGGGAGCCGGCGCAACCGGAGCCGACTCAGGCGCGGCCTCTGCTTTGGGCGCGGGGGCTTCCGTGGCGGCTTCGGTGGGTGCGACCTCGGGGGCTGCTTCGCCCGCCTCGCCGATTGCAGCGATCGCGCCACCCACCGGAACTTCGTCACCGGCTCCGCAGTATTGTTTGAGCAGCACCCCATCCTCAAAGCACTCGACTTCCATCGTGGCTTTGTCGGTTTCGACCTCGGCGATCATGTCACCGTTCGCGACGGCGTCGCCTTCTTTTTTCAACCATTTGACAAGCGTACCAACGGTCATGGTATCGCTGAGTTTGGGCATGTCGATAAGGGTGGCCATAGCTGTGAGGGTCGTCTGGTTGTGGTGTATTAGAGAGTTAAATTAAGCGAGGCACTTGAGGGCGCCTTCAATGATGCGTTCTTCGTTGGGGATTTGCCAATCCTCCAGCGGTTTGGCGTAAATTTGCGGGGCATCGATGGCGGAGACGCGGTGAACGGGCGCATCAAGGTAGTCGAAAGCCTTGAGCTGGATCAGGTGGGAAATCTGTGCGTCGACGCCGCAGAAGGGTTTATTCTCTTCAACGAGGAGGGCGCGTCCGGTCTTTTTGACGGAATTGAGAATGGTCTCCTCATCAAGGGGACGGATGGACCGGAGGTCCACAAGTTCGACATTGATCCCGTGCTGCGCTTGCAGCGTCTCGGCGGCCTTAAGGGCGATCATGGCGCAGCGTCCGTGAGCAACAATCGTGAGGTCGCTCCCTTCGCGGAGGATATTGGCGACGCCGAGTTCGATGAGGTATTCCTCTTCCGGCACTTCCCATTTTTCACCGTAAAGCAGGGTATTTTCCATTACAAAGACCGGGTCGTTGTCGCGGATAGCGGTTTTCATGAGCCCCTTGGCATCGTAGGCGTTGGAGGGGCAGACAACCTTGAGCCCCGGGTGGTTTGCCACCATGTTTTCGGGGGTGTGGGAATGGGTGGCGCCGACATTGGTGCCGCCGTTTGCCGGACCACGAACCACAATGGGAACGTTCATGAGCCCGCCGGACATGTAGCGGCAGAAAGAGGCGTTATTGAAGAGCTGGTCAATCGCGACGTAGCTAAAGGACATGAACATCATTTCCACGACGGGGCGGATGCCAAGACAGGAGGCTCCAATAGCGAGACCGGAAAAGGCGGCCTCGGAAATAGGAGTGTCGATGACGCGCTTGTCGCCGTATTTCTCCCAGAGGCCTTCGGTGACTTTGTAGGCGCCGTTATACTGCGCGACTTCTTCGCCCATAATGCAGACGTTTTCGTCGTGTTCGATTTCCTCGGCGAGTGCTTGCTTGATCGCTTCGCGGTAAGTGATGAGTGGCATATCGGGAAAGGTTTAGACTAGTCGTTAAAGAAGTAGGTGCCTTTGAGGGAATTGGAGGTGTCGTTGTCGACCTCCCAATAGACATCGGTCTGTATTTCGGAGCGGGGGGCAACGGGGCTTTGCTCGGCAAATTTAGCGGCGGCCTCAGCCTCGCTTTTGACTTCCAGATTGATTTTACCGGCGTCTTCTTCGGTGAGGCTCCCGTCCGCAAGGAGTTGTGCCTTGAGGACATTGATGGGGTCCTTGTTTTTCTTGTATTCCTCGATTTCCTCTTTGGTCCGGTATTTCTCGTGGTTGGCGTCTGCCACGGAGTGCCCACGGTAACGGTAGGTGCGAATTTCGAGGAGGAAGGGTTTCATTTCCTCGCGGGCGCGGGTCATGGCGCGGTTGGCGTATTCGCGGACTTCAAAAACATCGTGGCCTTCACAGACATCCCACTCGATATCGAAACCGTCGGCGCGGTGGGCGAGGTTTTCTTCGGCGGAAGAGCGGGCGAGGCTGGTTCCCATGGAGTAACCGTTGTTCTCAATGACAAAGACAACCGGGATGCCCCAGAGCGAGACAAGGTTTAGGGTTTCCATGAAGGAACCCTGGTTGACCGCGCCATCCCCCAGGAAGCAGACGCAGCAACCTTTGAGGCCTTTGTATTTGAGCGCAAAGGCGAGTCCGGCGCCGAGCGGGGTCTGGCCCGCAACGATTCCGTGGCCGCCCCAATAATTTTTTTCGGGCGCAAAGAAATGCATGGAACCACCCTTGCCCTTGGAACAACCGGTGTGCTTGCCGTACATTTCAGCCATGCATTCGTTCATCGACATCCCGACGGCGAGGGCATGACCGTGGTCGCGATAGGCGGTGATGATGTGGTCATTTTCCTCCATGAGGGAAACGACGCCCGCGGCGACCGCTTCCTGTCCAATGTAGAGGTGAAGAAAGCCGCCTATTTTACCCTGATTATAAGCCTGGAGGGAGCGTTCCTCAAAGCGGCGAATTCCCAGAATGGTGCGGTAGAGGTCGCATTTCTCCTCGCTGGAAAGGTTGGCGTTGATCGGCGCCTGCAGAAAATTTTCAGCAGTGCTTCCTCTGGTGGTAGATTTTTTCTTGGCGGCTGGCATAGGTTGGAAAGGTCTTAAATTTGCGGATTTCCGCGCAATGACAAGTAAATACCTGAACTCTCTGCCGGGTGGTCCGGCAAAGCCAAGGCACCGACTGCGGGAGAATTGCCCTTTGCTAGCGCGGCTTTGGAAGGATGGCGGAGAGGCCGCCGTCGCTCACAAAGGTTTGTCCGGTTACCATTTTGGCTTCATCGCTGAGGAGCCAGGCCGCCAGACTGGCGATTTCGTCGGGATCACCGATACTGCCCAGAGGATGCATTTTTTCGGACATTTGGCGGGCTTGCTCGCTGGCAAGGAGCGGTTGGGCAAGGGGAGTGTCGGTAAGGGAGGGGGCGATTGCGTTGATACGGAGTCCGCGGCTCGCGTAGGTTGCGGCGGCCGAGCGAACCATTGCTTCAATTCCTCCCTTGGCGGCGGCGATCGCTTCGTGATTGGCGATCCCCACTTGAGCGGCAGCCGAGCTAAAAAAGAGGAGGTTCCCGTAACTGTTGCCCTGCATGCGTTTTGCGCAGGCACGGAGGGCGTAGAAGGCGGAACCCAAGTTCTGCAAGAGAGTGGCGTTCCAGTCTTCAGGCGGGGTCAGGTGCGCGGGCTTCAGGTAGATGGAACCCAGAGCATGCGCGTAGGCATCGATTTTGCCGTGTGCGGCAATGATTTGATCGAAGTAGGCATCGAGCTGTGCGGGGTCGGTGGCGTCGCAGGCCGCTACTTCACCGAAGTCTCCGGTTCCGCCGCTGCGGGAGAATCCGGTCACGGTGGCTCCTGCCGCTTGGAGGCGTGCCGCGAGTTTGGAACCGATGCCCCCGGTGATCCCGCCAATGACGATAAATTTTCCTTCTAGAGTAGTAGTCATAGTACTGTATCGCAAAAGTGGGCTATTCATTACCCGCAAAGCGATGAATGGCTTGCCATGATGCGCTGTGCCTCTATGCATAGCCGAGATGTCTGAAATTGCAAAAGCTTATGAGCCGCAAGAGGTGGAAGCCCGCTGGTACGCCAAATGGTTGGGGTCCGGTTGCTTTAAAGCGTCCGTTCAAACCGAGCGTGAACCCTACGCAATCATGATTCCGCCGCCCAATGTGACGGGGATGCTGCATATGGGCCACGTGCTGGACAACACCTTGCAGGATATCTTCGTGAGGCGGGCACGCTTGGAAGGGAAGTCGGTGCTCTGGCAACCCGGGACGGATCACGCGGGTATTGCGACGCAAACGAAGGTGGAGCGCCAATTGCGCGAGGCCACCGGGGAGAGCAAATATGACCTCGGGCGCGAGGCTTTTTTGGAAAAAGTTTGGGCGTTCCGCGAAGAATCGGGTGGAGTGATCTTGAAACAGTTACAAAAGCTGGGGGCTTCCTGTGATTGGGATCGAACCAGCTTCACGCTGGATGAGAACTACTCAAATGCGGTACTGGAAGCCTTTGTGCGTTTGTATAAACGCGGTTATGTTTATCGTGGGAAACGCATGGTAAACTGGTGCCCGGCGACGCACACCGCTATTTCGGACGAAGAGGTCAACATGAAGCCGCAACAGGGCTTTTTCTACAAGATGCGCTACGAATTAGTGGAAGCGGACGGGGAGCGCACTCATCTGGAAATCTCGACGACGCGACCGGAGACCTTGATGGGCGATACGGCGGTAGCGGTACACCCGGAGGACGAACGGTATCAGCATTTGATCGGGAAGACGGTTTGGCGACCTTTCCCGCGTGCCGCGATTCCAATCATCGGGGATGCCTACGTGGATCGCGAATTTGGGACGGGCTGCCTGAAGGTGACGCCGGCACACGACAAGAACGACTTTGAGATTGGGCAGCGCCACGGTCTGGAAGTGATTGAGGTGATCGATCATGACGGTTGTATGAATGCCTTGGCAGGCGAGGAATTTGCCGGGATGGAGCGCTTTGCCGCGCGCAAAGTGGCAGCGAACAAGCTCGAAGCGATGGGGCTTTTAATCGAGCGCGAGCCGTATGAAAACGTAGTGGGATTCTCGGAGCGCGGAGATGTACCGATTGAGCCGCGGCTTTCAGAGCAATGGTTCTTGAAATATCCCAAAGTAGATGCGGCGAAGCGGGCAGTGGAAGCCGGCATTATAAAATTTCATCCGGATCGCTGGAAGAAGACCTATTTGCATTGGCTCAACGGGATTCAAGATTGGTGTATCAGTCGCCAGTTGTGGTGGGGGCATCGCATTCCGGTTTGGTATAGGAAGGGGATTCCGCGCACGGACTTGGATTTTAGCGACCCTGCGCAGGTGCATGTCTCGGTCGCGGGGCCGTTGGATCCCGAGAATTGGGAACAGGAAGAGGATGTGCTCGATACCTGGGCCTCGTCCTACCTTTGGCCGATGGCGAATTTGGGATGGCCGGAACCGGACGCCGCCGCGCAAAAAGAACTGGCGCATTGGTACCCCACTTCCACGCTGGTGACCGGGTTTGATATTATTTTCTTCTGGGTGGCGCGCATGATTATGGCGGGCCTTGAGCTCTATGGAGAGGATAAGGCGGAATTGAGCGATGATGAAATCGCGGCGCGCATACCCTTTAAAAACATCTTCATCCACGGGCTGATTCGCGATGAAAAGGGCCGCAAGATGTCGAAGTCCTTGGGCAATTCGCCGGATCCGTTGGATTTAATTGAAAAATTCGGGGCAGACGGTCTCCGTTTCGGGATTTGCAATATCGCGCCAACGGGGTCGGACATTTTGTTCTCGGAGGAACGAATCCAAATCGGACGGAATTTCTGCAACAAATTATGGAATGCCTCGCGCTTTCGTCAGATGTCAGGACCGATGTCGGACAACACCAGTCTGGAGGGCATTCGTTCGCGAATTCAGGTGGATCTTTTTGATGATTATGACCACTGGATTTTGGCGCGCCTGAGAGCGGTTACCGCAGCGGTGGAGGCGTGTTTTACGGAGTACGACTTGGCGCCCTATACGCATAAGCTTTATGCCTTTTTCTGGAGCGACTTCTGTGATTGGTATGTCGAGGCGTCCAAGGGAAAGCTCAAGGGCGAAGCCGAAGTGCGGGATAATTGTCTGGCGATTCAGGATTTGGTCTTGCGACAGGTCTTACAGTTGGCGCACCCGGTAATGCCGCATATTACGGAGGAGTTATGGTCAGGCTTGGGTTATGCCGGCGCAGCGCCGTTCATTCATGAGAGCCCCATCCCCGATGCCGGCACCCTCTTGGCGGGGATTTCGATTGATAACGGAGCCACGGAGCGGGTTGCGCAGCTTCAGGGTTTAATTTCAGAGGCACGGGCCCTGAAGGCGAAATACAACTTAGCGAGTAAGCGGGATGTTTCGGTCTTTTACGGTGCGGAGGGTTCGGCGGCGGCGGTCATTGCCGACAATGCCGGATTAATCCGTTCGCTTGCGGGTCTCGGAAGTTTGGAAAGCTTGAGGGGCAAGAGCCCCGAGGGTTTGCCAGCGGCGGTTACACCCCTTGGGACCCTCTATCTGGACTTGAGCAGTAGTATTGATGTTGCGGCAGAAAAATCCCGCCTTGAAAAAGAACTGGCTCGGCTGGATAAACTGGTCGCCCTTGGGGAAAACAAATTGAAGAATCCGAAGTTTGTCGAAAGCGCGCCGGAGCAGGTCGTTGCCGGGGCACGCAAACAATTGGCGGAGACCTGTGCGCAGCGCGATGAGACACGGCAGATTCTGGATAGTCTTTAGATTTTGATAAGAAAAACCCCGGGCGGTGAACCGCTCCGGGGTTTTGGGAATTTTAGTGGCGATGCTTAATTTTGAGAAGCAGGGCTTGCTATCTCGCTGTCATCCGGGTTTGTAGTAGTAGGCGGTGCTGGGGTCATAATCACGAAGTCACTCCCTGGGGCGAGGTTCTTGTCAAAGTCGACATATTCTTCGGACTTGGGGTCATTCGACGAAAGGACAACGGAAATCATGTGGGCGGGGGGGATCCCAATCGCTTTCAAATTTTCGTAATCTGCCGTAGAGAGTTTTACCTCGACATTATTCTGCATGCCATAATCAATGTTATCTACTTCGGGTACGGTAACCACATCGACAATACCATCGATATTATTGGTGACGAAGCGGAAGTAATTCGAGAGGGAGTCGTAGCTGAAGCCGACACGGAAGCGAGTGCCTTTCACCACCGTGACCCCCAGTGGAGTTTTGACGTTGAACTTGGAAGCATTGGTGAGCTTTTTAACATGACCGAAGAGAGAGCCATAATTCAAATTCAAGAGAGTTACGGATTGGCTGGGGTCGCGGTCCAAGTTCTGGTAGGTTTTTTGCCCTTTGTAAGGTTTCTGAACGACAAGCTCGAGCTGGACTTGCGAATTGGGGTCGAGATCAATGACGGAGCCATTGGAAAATGCGATTTTGACCGTGCTTTGCGAGCCGGTGCTGACAACGTCGCCTTGTTTGATGATGTCACCTACTTTCAGCGCCGTTGCAGAGGCGATGTCCGCGCCCTGATGGATGGTGACCGTGCCGCCAAGATTAAGAATCTTTGCATTGGCAAGGGGCGCCGCTTGAACTGCTTGAGCGAGCAATGCGAGGATCCCTGAAAAAACGAGAACAATTGATATTTTCATGATATATGTCTTGGTTGATTTTCCTAATTGTGAAAGCATTTAAATTTACAATAATAGAATATGCAACACCAAAATGGGTTTTATTTCTTATAAAACTATTTATAATAGACTTAATTAGGCGTATA
The DNA here is from genome assembly GCA_042096455.1 of Opitutia bacterium. Taxonomy (GTDB): domain Bacteria; phylum Verrucomicrobiota; class Verrucomicrobiia; order Opitutales; family Coraliomargaritaceae; genus UBA7445. The sequence goes on along the minus strand of JBELLU010000005.1, from coordinate 10,856 downwards.
AACCTTTTTTTAAATTGATACGGCAGGATTGCTCGGGTTGCTTGGAGCTTGAGGGGTGCATCGGAGTAAGGATGCGAATCAAGCCAATGGGATCGCTTTAGCGTGGTGTGGTGACTCACTGCGACCCCGCAGGCGCTTTGAGGTAAAATTCATCCGTTCATCTATCGTTTTAGTTTCTTTTCATGGCATCACTCTTTTTGAGCCTAAGTTTTACCAATGTCCTGAACCTGTACCATGTTGGATGGGATTAAGATTAAGAGTAAGATTAGGATTAAGAGTAGGAGTAGGAGTAGGGGGTGTGGTGTTTGCTTCTCTGACAGACCGAATCTGTCGAGGCTTCACGAACCTGCTTAAGCCGCTTCGCCTTCCTTTGCGGACTATTTTTCTTATTGGTGCGATCCGCGTGATTCGTAGTAAATCACTCTTTCCGCGGCACTGTGACCAGCCTTGCTAGCGACCACTAATAAGCGCTTGTTTTCGCTTATCCTAAAAACAATAAGATTAGTGGTTTCCAGCTCTGCCGGATGGCTCAACACAGAGCGGTTTTAGCACAGTGAGGAAACCTACGTGAATCCGGAGGAATCTTCAGCTTCTCTCCAATTAGGAATGAGCCTGTCGAATCTGCCAAGGAGGGGTGACCTGTCGATAAAACCACGCCATTAACTCCCCTCCTTTTTAAGGAGGGGGGGTGACCGGCTTGACCGGTCGGGCTGGTTTTTTTACTCATGAATGGAAGTCATATTATTCCGTGTGCTATGAAAGAGAATGGTTTAATAAGCCATGTCCTCAGTTTTAAATCAGGGAAGCGGGTACAAAAAAACCCTGAAAACGAATTTCAGGGGTTTTGGTTTGTTGTTAGTAAAAAAATTAACTGCCCAAAGGTCTTAGCTGTTAAGCGCCTGTTGAGGGACTTGCTTCAACTTCGTTATCATCTTCAGGATTTGAGGTCACGGGATCCGGAGTATCGCTATCCCCGCTGTCGCTGTCATTTGAAGAGGCTTCATCGGCCGCCGCTTGTGCTTCCCCTGCAAGTTCGGTCGCAGCTTCTCCGGTGATACCGGCTTCATTCGCACCAGCCAAGGTACCTTGTTGAACGCCGGAACTGACCGCCTCATTGATGACGACGCTTACACCGTTATCTTCAGAAATACTATCGGCACCTGTTTCAACACTGGCAGCAACTGCGGTTACGATCGTGGCGGGATCCGCGTTAACAGCAACTGCGGTTGCCACTGCCGCTTGAGATGCACCTGCTGCCGCTGCCTGCACGGCATCAACAACCACAGATAGGGGTTTGTCTTCCTCCACCAAAGTGGCAAGGGCAATCATGGAACCCTCGGTGGCGGCCTTAGCCGCCTCGGCAACGGATACGGCAGTAACCGTGGAATCTTGCTGAGCGGCGCTGGCCGCAAGCATCGCGCCGGAGGTCGCGCCCTTGGCCGAAGCTGCGACGGCAGCGGAGAGACTGGCTTCCGTTACGGTCGGTGCGGCAACCACTGCAGTCAAGGCACCCTGCGCAGTTGCCTCAACTGCGGTAGTAGTTTCTTCCGGGCTTAACTCAGCCTCGGTGGCGAGTTGAAACACAGCTTGTGTTATGGAGGCGACGGCAGCTTCAATCGTACTTTGAATCGTAGTGCTCTGGGCATTCGTAATTACCAATTGCAGAATTTCTTGGGTTATGCTGCTGACACTTGCTTCGTCATCAACATCTACACCTGCGGCCAAAAGCAATTTTTTTGCCGCTTCGACATCGCCATTAGAGACTTCTGACAATAGGACTGAATCCACATCTTGCGCGACGATGGACTGGGTTGGGAATATAGCGATGACCAGGGCCAAAGTGACTTTTAAAAGATAGCTTTTGAGTTTGAAATTTTTCATAGCGAGTAAGTTGAAGTTTAAGCGAGCCAGATTTCTGGGTCGTTTATAATACAGATAGGCAAATATACGAACGTAACAATGTATATTTGTTCCCGTGTGACAAGCTTATATACGTTTTTTTATTGCTCGCCGCTCGGCCGCGCTGGCTTTGATTGCGATCCTGCTGTTAAAACGGAAAAGGATTGCCAGCGGTGCTGCGAGGCGTGTTGTTTTGGTATTACATTTGAGCACATTGCGGATCAAAAAATCCAACTGGGCAATTTATGACACAATTCAGACCCTGTATCGACTTGCATGAGGGCAAGGTAAAGCAGATCGTAGGTGGCAGCTTGCGGGATAATGGTGCGGGTCTGGAGACAAATTTCGTCAGTGATGCGTCATCGGCGAGCTATGCGGCTCGTTACGCGGCGGATGGATTGCGAGGGGGGCACGTCATACAATTGGGCGCGGGTAATAAGGAAGCAGCAAGGGTTGCTTTGGGGCAATATCCCGGTGGATTACAAATCGGCGGTGGGATTACGAGGGAGAATGCCGCGGAATGGCTTTCAGCGGGGGCGAGCCATGTAATTGTGACGAGCGGATTGTTCAATGCGGAGGGGGTTTTTGAGATTGCAAGGTTGGAGGCGCTCCGGCGCGAGGTTGGACGGGAGCGTTTGGTGGTGGATTTGAGTTGCCGCGGGGCGGAGGGAAACTGGGTCGTTGCGATGAACCGCTGGCAGATGGCAACGGATCTCAAGATTGAGGCGCGGGTTTTGAGGGAATTGGCAGGATATTGCTCGGAATTTTTAGTGCATGCCGCCGACGTGGAGGGCAAGTGTGGCGGGATCGATGCGGCCTTGGTCCGTTTTTTAGGGGAGTATGCAAGGCTTCCGGTAACCTATGCCGGGGGAGCACAGAGTTTGAAGGATTTGGATCTGGTCAAGGAATTGAGTGGAGGCGCGGTGGATTTGTGTATTGGGAGTGCTTTGGATATTTTTGGAGGAACCGGGGTGCGTTATTCCGACTGCATCCAATGGAACAAGCGGCAATCTAAAGAAGAGGTGTAGCTTCAAATATGCGACAGCAAAGCTCATAAGCGTGGGGTTTTATAGCTTGCAAATTTAAAGAAAAGGGGTGTTAGGTATTCAAAAGATGGAACTTCTCAACCTATCCTTTGCCATTTTGATCATTAAACTGTCTATCAGCGTGCTTCCAATCGTGCTGGGCAGTTACATATTGCTGGCATCTGAAGAGGTAAAACGCGAAATCAGAAGTTTCATATGCCGTTCTCTGTTTAATGTGAACAACGCAATCCCGATGCGTGATTTTAGACGCATCCTTTATTGGGTTGGCGGCTTGGGGGTGCTTTTTGGTCTTGTGGCTGGCTGGATTTTGGTGCTGAAGCCTTTTTTCGAATAAAGCTTACCGCGAAACGCTGGCACCATTCCGGGATTGATCGGCTGCGTTAGTTTCAACTATTCTTGAACGGATTAAACAAAAGAGCATTATTAGGGAGCGAAATTTAAGATGTCGGAGCCAAAACAAGAGACCTCTGTAACGTCCGGATGGGAAGCGGGTGTTATCGAGTTATTTGTGCGTGGCGCGAATCTGGTTGGTTTGCCGCGATCGGTGGGTGAAATTTATGGCAGTCTTTTTTGCGCAGAGGAGCCCTTGGCTTTCGATGCACTGGTGTCGCGTCTCCAGATCAGTCGCGGATCGGTCAGTCAGGGCTTAAAGGTTTTGCGCCAATTGGGTGCGGTTAAGGTGCACTACATTGCGGGTAGTCGAAAGGATCACTACGTTGCCGAACTCTCGATGCTTCAACTCGTTCAGGGCTTTGTTCGTGACCAGCTCGGGCCGCATCTTGAATCAGGCAGTGCGCGTCTTAAAGAGGTGGAGTCTTTGATTGAGGACGAAAAGGATATAGCTAAACGGAAGCATGCTGAGCAACGATTTCAAACCCTGCTCTCTTGGCAGCGTAGGGGGCAGAAGTTGCTGCCGTTGGTCATGACCGTGCTTGGCGGCCACAAACTTCTGGATGGCGCGCGCGAGTCGTCGCAAAAAATTATCTGATCGCACTGTTCTTTAAGCATCCCTACTTTATGAGCGATGGGCATATGGTTGACCTTGCCTTTTGGTTTCAGCGAAGCAATCTGGATTTAGAAAATTAAGCAGCTATGGGTTTGTCTCTCGTATTTTTCATTTTGTTGGGGTGCTTCGTTTCATGGCTTGTGACACACCTACTCATTGCTGCGCGCTTTAGAGAAAGTGAAACTCGCGAAGCTCAACATCACCACACGCACAGTGGTACGATTCCGCGAATTGGAGGGGTTGGAATTGTAACGGCTTTCGGGCTGGTTTACCTCCTCTGCTTCATCTTTCTCGATTATCGTGACAATACCTCACTCATCAATTACGCGGTAGCGGCGGGCGCGGTGGGCGCATTCTTGTTGGGCTTCATTGATGATTTCAGACCACTCAGCGCAAAAACAAAGTTTGCGGCCCAGATTTTACTAGCAGCACTCGCTTACTACTGCGGCTTATCGATCGAGATGGTTCGCATCCCTTTCACAGAATCCCAGCTAGACTTGGGTTACTTGGGTTTGTTCGTCACCGTTTTCTGGTTTGTGGCGATTATGAATATCATGAACCTGATCGACGGACTGGATGGTCTGGCGGGCGGAATTGGTTTAATGCTCATGCTCCTTTTGGTGTATCTAAGTTTCCAGAAGGGCACCCTGATTTCAGGCATCCTTGCTTTGGGTATGACCGGGGCCCTGCTTGGTTTTCTCTTCCATAACTTTCCGCCGGCCAAGGTCTATATGGGGGATTCGGGGGCGTATTTGATTGGGTATGTCATTGCGGCGCTTTCCCTGATGAATGCCGAAAAAGGAACGGTGCTGGCGGCTTTACTTGCGCCGACGCTGGCACTGGCGCTACCGATTGCTGATGTTGGTTTTGCAATGCTGCGGCGTGCGGTGCAGGGGTTGCCCTTATTCCGCCCGGATCGCGGGCACATCCACCATCGTATGGTTCAAGCGGGGCTTTCGCGCCGAGGCACGGTACTCGTTCTTTATGGGTTCTCATTGCTGGCATTTTTTGGCGGCATCCTGGTTTTCACTTGGCAGGGACGTTACCTGCCGCTCTTTTTCGGCTTTGCTTTTGCGATTTTGCTATTTGTCTTGCGGGGTCAGAAAATGTCGGTGGCGGATTTGCGCTCCGCCATCGGACATTCCTTGCAAAGTCGTCAGGAGACACGCAATGCCATCAGTTTGCAAAACTGGTTCATCCTTGAGATCGAGCGAGTGGATAATGGACAGAGCGTCTGGTCGGACTACCACTTTTTCCTTAAAAAACTCGGGTTTTGCCGTGCCGAAATGACCGTGAACAACGAGTCGCGGTCATTTTTTATTCCCGGCACCCCTTACGACAATGAAGCCGCGCTGTGGGTGGCAAAAATAAATTTGGGTTCGGACCACGAAAACTCCCTTATTTTGTTTGGGGAAAAGGATAATTTTTCTCAGGCGCAATTCGATTTACTCTGCGATATTGCTCAAGAGGCATGGAGCAAGGCTGCGGCTCGATGGCAAGCAATGTATGATAGTAAATTGACTTTTGAGGCGGAGGCTTCCAGGCCGGAAAACTACCGGGTTCAGCGTGCACGCAATCTTTACCGGCCTACTTACTAAGCGTTTCCGGGCCTTTGCTATGTGTTTGGACACAAATTAGACATTGCTCCTAACTTACCCTGCCTACTAATTAGTATTGTATGAATGTTATTCTTACTGGCTGCGCGGGTTTTATCGGTTCACACACTTGTGAGCGCCTCCTGGCGGACGGGCATTCTGTTGTGGGAGTGGATAATTTGGATCCGTTCTATTCGCGAGCGCTAAAGGGTGCGAATCTCGATGCGATAGCACGGCAAGCCGAATCTTGTAATGCCCCTTTTGAATTAATCGAGGGGGATTTGTCGGATCCAACAACCTTCCAAAAAATTAAATTTCAGCTGGGAGCGAGTAAGGCGGATGCCATTATACATCTAGCCGCCAAAGCGGGGGTACGCCCGTCCATTCAGGATCCGGTTGGTTATCAACAAGCCAACGTAATCGCTACCCAAAACCTCCTCGAATTTGCCCGGGAGGAAGGCATCCAACAATTTATATTTGCATCATCTTCTTCCGTTTATGGCGTCAATCCCCGGGTTCCCTGGCGCGAGGACGATGCGGTGCTGCAACCGATCAGTCCTTATGCGAGCACAAAGGTGAGTGGCGAATTGATGGGGCATGTTTACAGTAAGCTCTTCGGGATCCGCTTCCTCGCGCTGCGGTTTTTTACGGTATATGGGCCACGACAGCGCCCGGATCTGGCGATCAATAAATTTGTGCGCCGGATTGAGACGGGGGAACCCATTCCTGTTTTTGGTGATGGGTCTACTCGTCGGGATTACACCTATGTGGAGGATACGGTTGGGGGTATTCTTACTGCTTTAAATTACCGCAACTCAGACTATGAAGTTATAAATCTTGGCAATGATCAGACCATTACACTAGCTGAGATGATCGCCACCATTGAGGCCGTCGTTGGAAAAGAGGCCTGCATTGACCGACAGCCCGAACAACCCGGTGATGTTCCGCAAACATGGGCCGATATCAGCAAAGCCCGTGAGTTGCTGGGATATGACCCCAAAACTAAATTTTCAGATGGGGTGGCGGCGTTTCACCGCTGGTATAAGCAATCGCTTGTGGATGGCAGCTGAAAATTTCGGACTTAACGCTCGGTCAATTTGTTCATTTTTTCTTGAACAAAGTGGAGCTACACGCTTACTAAATACTGTTCAATCGAGTTGACACTTGCTCTCACAGGAACAAAACACGCGCTCCGGTCCTCAGGACCAAGGGCGGCAGCGTTTTAAAATCTGAGACCCTGGAATTAAAAAGATTGGACAGCTTTCACTGTCGAAATCGTTACACTAATCCCAAAAAATTAAAATCATGCGTATTCTTATCACCGGTGGTGCCGGATTTCTTGGCAGTCACTTATGCGAACGCCTCCTCAATGAAGGCCACGAGGTTGTCTGCATGGACAACTTCTTTACGGGGCGGAAGGTCAACGTCGCCCATTTGATGGACAATCCTTACTTCGAGCTGATGCGGCACGACGTCGTGGATCCCTTTAAGCTGGAAGTGGACCAAATCTATAATCTCGCCTGCCCCGCCTCCCCGGTTCATTACCAATTCAATCCGATCAAGACCACCAAGACTTCCGTCATGGGAGCGATCAACTGCCTGGGTCTTGCCAAGCGGGTGAATGCCCGGGTCTTCCAGGCCTCGACTTCCGAGGTCTACGGCGATCCCTCGGTGCACCCGCAACCCGAAGCCTATTGGGGCAACGTCAACCCGATCGGGATCCGCTCCTGTTACGACGAAGGCAAACGCTGCGCCGAGACTCTTTTCTTCGACTACCATCGCCAGAACGGCGTCGATATCCGGGTGGTGCGCATTTTCAATACCTACGGGCCCCGCATGCTGGCAGATGACGGTCGGGTGGTTTCCAATTTCATTGTACAGGCGCTCCAAGGAAAAGACCTTACGGTTTACGGCGAAGGCCAGCAGACCCGCTCCTTCTGTTACGTTGATGACCTCATCGAGGGTTTTGTTCGCCTCATGAATCAGGATCAAGTCGTTGGCCCCATGAATATTGGCAACCCCGGCGAATTCACCATCCTCGAACTCGCTGAAAAAGTCCTTCAAATAATCGGCAGCAGCTCAAAAATCATCCATGAGCCCATGCCACAGGACGACCCCAAGCAACGCCAGCCCGATATTACGCAGGCAAAGGAAGTCCTCGGCTGGGAGCCCACTGTTCCCCTTGAGGAGGGCCTTAAAAAGACAGTCGCTTACTTCAAGGAGCAGATTGCCTAGGCTGTAGCGCCTGACAGAGTATTACATTTATCAAAAAGCAATACCATGAAAATGACCCAAAAAGGGCAGGTGACGATACCGCAAGACCTGCGCAAGCGTTTTGGAATGACTCGTGATACCGAAATCGTTTTTGAGGCGGTTCCCGAAGGTTTGCTACTGCGCACTGAAAAAAAGGGGCGAGCGGGTCGCCTCCGTCGGGGCATTACGAAAGCGCGGGGATGCGCCGATGCCGAATTGACAACCGAAGCGGTAATGGAATTGACCCGAGGCTAAATGGTTCTGGTTGATTCCAATGTTCTGATTGATCTTTTTACCAATGACCCCAACTGGGCCGAATGGTCATAAAACGCCTTGCTTGAAGCCGCTCGGTATGATGCGCTTGCCATCAATCTGGTCATCTACGCAGAAATTTCTATTGCTTTTTCAGATGCCGCCAAACTGGATGCCGTTCTCGAACCTCTGGAAATCATGCGACTGCAGTTGCCCTACCGTGCTGCTTTTCTTGCGGGTAAAGCCTTTCTAAAATACCGTCGGCAAGGCGGCGACAGATCCTCGCCGCTCCCTGATTTCTATATTGGAGCCCACGCTGTAAGCGAAAAAATGAAGCTCATTACACGGGACACAAAACGCTTCCGGAGTTATTTTCCAGGCATTAATTTCGTAACACCTTAAACACAAAGCATCGAATCAATATGAAAGTTCTCGTCGTAGGAGGAGCGGGCTACATTGGTAGCCATTGCGTGCGTCAATTGCAGGCTGCGGGTCACGAACCTGTAGTGCTCGATAACCTGGTCTTCGGGCATCGAGCCGCCGTGCATCCCTCCATTCCCTTCTACAATTGCGATCTCGGCGATTCCGAAGCGGTTGCCGAAATTCTCCGCAAGGAACAAATCGAGCTGGTCATGCATTTCGCAGCCTTCGCCTACGTGGGCGAATCGGTCACCGAACCCCGCAAATACTACGAGAACAACTTCGTCGCGACCCTCCGCCTCCTCGAGACCATGCTCGATAACGGCGTTTCCAAATTCGTCTTTTCCTCTACCTGCGCGACCTACGGCGAACCCGAGACCCTGCCCATGGTGGAGACCCTCCCGCAGGCACCTATCAATCCCTACGGGCAAACCAAGCTCGACGTCGAGAACTGCCTGAAGGCATTCGCGCACGCCTACGGACTGAGCTTTGCGGCCTTCCGCTATTTCAATGCCGCCGGAGCGGCGGAGGACGGCTCGATCGGCGAAGACCATAACCCCGAGACTCATCTCATCCCCCTCGTGATCGACGCCGCCACCGGACGTCGCGAGAACATCCAAATCTTCGGCACGGATTATCCGACCCCCGATGGCACCTGCCTGCGCGACTACGTTCACGTGGACGACCTTTCCCGTGCCCACATTGCGGTCTTTGAAAAACTCAACGAACCCGGCGCCGCCTATTTCTACAACCTCGGCACCGGCACCCCCAACTCTGTCCGCGAAATCATCACCGCGGTTGAAAAAGTCACCGGCTTGAAAGTTCCCGTAGTGGAATCCGAACGCCGCGCCGGCGACCCCCCCGCGCTTTACGCCGATTCCACAAAGGCACAGAAAGAACTCGGTTGGGACATTCAATACACTGAAATCGAGGACATCATCGCTACCGCCTGGAAATGGCATCAGGCGAATCCTGAGGGTTTTAGGGTGTAAGTAACCGCCGTGAAGAACGCTGATTTAAAAAATTGGGACAGTGTCACCTGGGCGGGCGCGGAAAAGAGCCGCCGGATGCAGGATGCCCGTTTGAGCTTCCGCCAAAAACTTGAGTGGAACGCGCAGGCTCTGGAAATCGCAAAACGCTTCGAGGCAGACCGCTCCAAGGCACCGAGCACACGCCCACGTTCAATTAAAAATTAAGCCATGAAGATTCTCGTCACCGGAGGAGCCGGATTTATCGGTTCCAACCTCGTGCGACTGCTCATCAAAGAGAAGGGCGCTACCGTCATCAATCTCGACAAGCTCACCTACGCGGGCAACCCCGAGTCCCTCGCTGACCTCAAGGACGACCCCAACTACCACTTCGAATACGGAGACCTCGCCGCCCCGATTGATAAGCCTGGGACACCACCTTCACACCTTCACACTTTCTTACCTTCACACCGTGATCAAAAATCGCTCGTCGAGATTTTTGATCACTACCAACCCGACGCCGTCATGCACCTCGCTGCCGAGAGCCATGTGGACCGTTCCATCGATGGCCCCGGCGAGTTCATTCAAACCAATATTGTCGGCACCTACAATCTTCTGCAAGCGGCACTTGAATACTGGCGTGGCCTGCCGGAGGCAGAAAGTGAAAAAGTGGGAACGTGTGAAAGTGGGAATGTGCAGTCAGAGTCCGGTGACCTTTCCACTTTCAAACCTTCCCACCTTCCCACCCGGAAATCCTTCCGATTTCTTCATGTTTCGACCGATGAAGTCTACGGCTCCCTTGCGCCCGATGCTCCCGGCTTTTCCGAGACTACCCCCTACGATCCGCACTCCCCATACTCCGCCTCCAAGGCCGCTTCCGATCATCTCGCCCGTGCCTGGGCCGACACCTACGGTCTGCCGGTGCTTGTCACGAACTGCTCAAACAACTACGGACCCTATCAATTTCCTGAAAAACTCATCCCGGTGGTCATCCTCAAATGCCTGCGCGGGGAACCCATCCCCGTTTACGGAAAGGGCGAAAACATCCGCGATTGGCTCTACGTGGGGGATCACGCCGAAGCCCTCTACACCGTCCTTACTAAGGGCCGGGTAGGGGAGACTTACAACATCGGCGGCAACAACGAACAGACGAACCTCAATTTGGTTAAGAAGCTATGTGAGATTTTAGAAGATGAAATTCGCGGGAAAGCAGACTCACCTTCCGACCTTTCCACTTTCCAACCTTCCCACCACAAATCCTTTAAGGATTTGATCACTTTCGTAACGGACAGACCCGGCCACGACCTGCGCTACGCCATCGACGCCCGCAAGATCCGGGACGAACTCGGCTGGGAACCCAAAGAAGATTTCGAATCCGGCTTTCGTGAAACGGTACAGTGGTATTTGAAAAACCAAG